>NZ_JBVJIP010000026.1:0-133838 GCF_055586225.1 Actinoplanes sp. NPDC051388
CGGTCTCATTCCGAACCCGGAAGCTAAGCCCACCAGCGCCGATGGTACTGCACTCGGGAGGGTGTGGGAGAGTAGGACGCCGCCGGACTCAACGTGACAGCCGAGGGCCACCCCCACTATGGGGGCGGCCCTCGGCTGCTTTTGTATGCACGTCTGCTTGTAGCTTGGAACATCGAGGCGTTTGCCCGTCCAGAGGGTGCTCGCCGGATCGGAAGGATTGACCCGTGACGACAGGACCGCAGGACGGCGACGCCGGCGCCCGCGACGACGAAGGCCGCGCCGGCCGCGGTCGCGACCGAGGCGGCGACGCACCCCGTGGTGACCGGGGCAGTCGTCCATCCGGCGACCGCGGTGGCTCCCGCGGGAGCGACCGCGGCGGCGATCGCGGCGGCTTCCGAGGTGGCGACCGGCCCCAGGGCGGTGGCTTCCGTGGCGGTGGCGACCGTGACCGTGGTGGCTATCAGGGCGGAGCTCCGCGCGGAGACCGCGACCGTGGCGGTTACCAGGGTGGCGGCGACCGCGGTGGCTTCCGAGGCGGTGACCGTCCGCAGGGCGGCGACCGTGGCGGCTTCCGAGGCGGTGACCGTCCGCAGGGCGGTGGTGGCGGCGGCTACCGGGGTGGCGACCGTCCCCAGGGCGGCGGCTATCAGGGCAACCGTGACCGTCCGCAGGTCGGTGGCGGCGGTTACCAGGGCAACCGTGACGACCGCGGCGGGTTCCGTGGCGGCGACCGCGACCGTGGCGGCTACCAGGGTGGCGGCGACCGCGGCGGCTATCGCGGCGGAGACCGGGACCGGCCGCAGGGCGGTGGCGGCGGCTACCGAGGCGGCGACCGTCCGCAGAGCAGTGGCGGCTACCAGGGCAATCGCGACCGTCCCCAGGGCGGCGGCTATCAGGGCAATCGTGACCGCCCCCAGGGTGGCGGCGGCTATCAGGGTGGCGGCGACCGCGGCGGGTTCCGTGGCGGCGACCGGGACCGTGGCGGCTATCAGGGTGGCGGCGACCGTGGTGGATACCAGGGTGGCGGCGACCGTGGTGGTTACCGGGGTGGTGACCGTCCACAGAGCAGCGGCGGCTACCAGGGCAACCGTGACCGTCCGCAGGGCGGTGGCGGCGGCTACCAGGGCAACCGTGACGACCGCGGCGGCTTCCGTGGTGGCGACCGGGACCGTGGCGGCTATCAGGGTGGCGGCGACCGCGGCGGCTATCGCGGCGGAGACCGGGACCGTCCGCAGGGCGGTGGTGGCGGCTATCGGGGCGGTGACCGTCCGCAGGGCGGCGGCTTCCGCGATCGTCCGCAGGGTGACCGTCCCCAGGGTGGCGGCTTCCGGGGCGGCGACCGTGACCGTGGCGGCTATCAGGGTGGCGGCGACCGTCCCCAGAGCGGTGGTTTCCGTGGTGGCGACCGTCCCCAGGGCGGGGGCTTCCGGGGCGGCGACCGTGACCGGCCGCAGAGCAGCGGTGGCTATCAGGGTGGCGGTGACCGCGGTGGATTCCGTGGTGGCGACCGTGACCGGCCGCCGCGCGACGACCGTGGCGGCCCCCGGCAGAGCTTCCAGGGTGACCGGGACGACCGTCCCGGCTTCCGTAGCGACCGTCCGCAGGGTGGCGGCGGAGACCGTGACCGTCCGCAGAGCAGCGGCGGCGGCTACCGGGGCGGGGACCGTCCGCAGGGCGGCGGCTTCCGGGGTGGGGACCGTCCGCAGGGCGGCGGCTTCCGCGACCGGGACGACCGCGGTGGCTTCCGTGGTGGCGACCGTGACCGGCCGCCGCGCGACGACCGTGGTGGCGACCGTGACCGGCCGCCGGCGCGGGACGACCGTGGCGGCTTCCGTGGCGACCGTGAGCGCCCGCAGAGCGCCGGTGACCGTGGGGCCCGCAGTGCGCCGCGGGACGCGTACCGGGAAGATCGTGGGCCGAATGATCGCGGACCTCAGCGGGACCGCGAGGAGGACCCCCGCCTGCCTGCCTTCCAGGCGCCGGCGATCCCCGACGAGATCCAGCCGTCGGACCTCGACCAGGACGTGCGCAAGGAGCTGCTGAGCCTGTCGCGGGACATGGCCGACACCGTGGCGCGGCACCTGGTCGCGGCCGGGCAGATCATCGACGAGGACGCCGACCTGGCGATGCAGCACGCCATCGCGGCGCGCCGCATCGCCTCCCGGATCGCTGTGGTGCGGGAGGCCGTCGGGCTGGCCGCATATGCCGCGGGGGACTGGGCGACCGCGATCGCGGAGCTGCGGACCTACCACCGGATGTCCGGCAAGCAGACGCACCTGGCGGAGATCGCCGACTGCGAGCGGGCGCTGGGCCGGCCGGAGCGGGCGATCGACCTGTTCCGCGGCGCGGACAAGGACTCCCTCGACAAGGGCGGCGCGATCGAGCTGCTGATCGTGGCCGCCGGCGCCCGTGGCGACCTGGGTCAGCACGAGGCGGCGGTGGCGATGCTGCAGGTGCGTGAGCTGACCACGGACGAGGACGCCGAGTGGGCGGCGCGGCTGCGTTACGCGTACGCCGATGCCCTGCTCGCGGCGGACCGCCGTGAGGAAGCACGGGAGTGGTTCTCGCGGGCCGCGGCCGCCGACACCGACGAGGTCACCGACGCCACCGAGCGGCTGCTCGAGCTGGACGGGGTGACCATCGAGGGTGACGAGCCCGAGGACGATGATGACGAGGCCGGCGAGGACGAGTCCGGCGAGGACGCCGAGGCTCGCGCGGACGACAACGGCACCGACACCGACACCGACACCGACGACGAGGACGCGGACGGGCGGTATTCGGGCCCGGACGCCGGTCGCTGGAACGACGACGACGCGGACACCGACGAGGAGGACGACCTCGACGGCGAGGACGACCTCGACGACGAGACCCGGGTCGCGGACGCCGCGGCGACGGCCACCTCGGAGATGGTCGACGAGCGGGACGAGGCGCAGTTCCAGTCGGACGCGTTCGTGGACGACGACGGCACCGACGAGGAGCTGGACGAGTCCGAGGACACCGACGATCCGCTGACCGACGGTCCGATCGACCCGGCCGACGACGCCAAGATCCACGCGGCCGCCGAGCAGGCGCGCGCCGACCTGGTCAAGGCGGAGGCCGAGGACGATCTGGTCGACGCCGGGATCGACGCCTCTGTGGATTCCGTGGAGGAGGAGAAGGTGGCCGGGGACGAGTTCGTCGCCGGTGAGCCGGACGACGATAAGCCGCGCGAGCGGTGAGCCGGCTGGTCGACGCCTACGACCTGGTCATCTTCGACCTGGACGGCGTCATCTACCTGATCGACAAGCCGATCGACGGTGCGGCTGAGGCCGTCGAACGGCTGCGGGCGGACGGGACCGCGGTGGCGTACGCGACGAACAACGCCTCGCGTCGCGCCGCGGACGTCGCCGACCTGCTCACCGGGATGGGGGTGCCGGCCGCCACGCACGAGGTGCTGACGTCGGCCGGCGCCGCGGCCGCCCTGCTGGCCCGGGACCTGCCGGCCGGCGCGGCGGTGCTGGTGGTCGGGGCCGAGGCGCTCCGGCAGGACGTGCGCGATGCCGGGCTGACGCCGGTCGAGTCACTCGAGGACGAGCCGGCCGCGGTCGTGCAGGGCTTCGGGCCGGACGTCGGCTGGCGGCTGCTCGCCGAGGCGGCGCTGGCCGTGCGGGCGGGCGCCCGATGGGTGGCCACCAACACGGACCGGACGCTGCCCAGCCCGCGGGGGCCGCTGCCGGGGAACGGGTCTTTGGTTTCCGTCCTGCGTACCGCTCTGGATCGTGATCCGGACGTGGTGGTCGGCAAGCCCGAGCCGGCGCTCTTCGAGACCGCCGCGGCCCTGTCCAAGTCCGAGCGCCCGCTGACCGTGGGCGACCGGCTGGACACCGACATCGAGGGCGCGGTCCGGGCCGGCATGGACAGCCTGCTGGTGCTGACCGGCGTGAGCGGTCCGGCCGACCTGCTGGCCGCGCCGCCGTCGCGCCGGCCGGTCTATGTCGCGGCGGACCTGTCCGGGCTCTTCGCGGACCCGTCGGCGGTGCGCATCCCGGAACCCGGCACGTCGCGGCTCGGCGGATGGAGCGTGTCCGTCACCGGCGGCACGGCGACCCTTTCGGGCGATGGCGACCCGGTGGATGCGTTGCGTCTGCTGTGCCCGGCCGCCTGGGACGGCGCGAAGGTCAGCGGCCCGTCCGAACTGATGACCGCCTGGGGCGTGACGACCGGCGCCTGATCTCGGGCCTGTTCGCGTCCGTCACGATGGCGGTCACCGCCGGAGGCTTCGCATGGCTAAGGTCCACTGTGCTCTCGGTGGTTGTTCCGGTCTACAACGAAGAGGCGTTCATCGGTCCGTGCCTCGACGCGGTGCTGTCCCAGCGGGAGCCGGTCGACGAGATCATCGTGGTGGACAACAACTCCACCGACGGCACCCGGCGCGTGCTCGCCGCCTATGCCGGCCGGATCACGGTGCTGGCCTCGGCCCGGCAGGGCGTGCAGCACGCGCGGGACACCGGCATGGACGCCGCTTCCGGCGAGGTGATCGGCCGGATCGACGCGGACACCCGGCTGCCACCGGACTGGGCGGCCCGGGTGCGTGCGGGGTTCGCGGATCCGTCGGTGCAGGCGCTGACCGGTCCGGCGCGCTACTACGACGTCGCGCTCGCGCCCCTGACCAACGTCGGCGACGCCGCGATCCGGGCGGTCTGGTCCACCCGGATGGACTGGATCCTCGGCGCGAACATGGCGGTCCGGGCCACCGCGTGGCGCCGCGTACGCGCCGGGCTGTGCACCGCCGCCGACGTGCACGAAGACCTCGACCTGGGCATTCACCTGCACGCCGCCGGGCTGCGCATCCGATATGACAGCGGGTTGTGGGCGGGCACGTCGGCGCGGCGCATCGCGGACCGGTTCGGCGCCTATCGCGACTATCTGGTGATGACCGAGGCGGGCTATCGCCGGCACGCGGAGCTGGTCGACGCCGCGTCGTATCGTCGCGCCTGGCTGACCGCCCGCCTGCTGATGGCGCTGTGGCCGCCGCTGCATCTGCTGCACGCGGTGCACCAGGGCCGCGCCGGCGGAGTGTCGACTGCCCGGGCGCTGCGAACGGTGCGAGGCCGCAAGAACCCGATGCTGCCGCTGGAACCGACCTGACCACGTGGCCGGTGTCAGATGGTCTCGCGCTCGCGGGTCATGTCGGGCTGGGCGATCCGGGTGATTCGGCGGTCGTCGCGCAGCAGGGTCACGCAGATCACGCCGATCCAGCACAGCCCGCCGAAGAGCGCGACGCGTTCCAGCAGGCCACTCGGGTTGCCCGGCAGCACAGCCCAGGCGTCCAGCAGCACCAGCACGGTGGCGGCCGCGAACGTCACCGCCATCGACAACGCGACCAGCAGCCCGGCGCGGGCGGCCTGGACCGCACGCCCGAGCAACGCCGCGGCCGCGATGCCGCCGGCGCCGAGCACCATCGAGATCATCTGATGGACGGTGCCGCCAGTGGTCCGCGCGGGTGGCACCCCCGGCGGGAAGCCGAGCCCCGGATCGGTGCGGATCACCGCGATCAGCACCAGGCAGACGCCGCAGCAGACGACGAGACCGACAGCCCGGCGCGCCACCGGGGTGGGCATCAGCCGCCGCCGCAACCCGTCCGCGCAGATGACCAGCCAGACACCGCAGGTGGCCAGATTGAGGTCGTTGAGCCACCCGCCGGGACCGAGCGAGAGCTGGCTCACCCAGTTGCGGTGCGGGTCGTAGCCCGTGCGGACCAGGCCGGCCACCGTCACGAAGACGATCATCTGGGCAGCCGCCAGCACCCCGAACGCCAGCCGCCATCGGTGCTTCCCCCGCACGCCTCACCCTAACGCCGCCGGCCTCCGGGCCGGCGCCCGCGGCCGCTTCCGGCCGCGCCTCGGGTTTGAGGCCGCGCCTCGGGTTTGAGGCTGCGGCTCGGGTCTGAGGCCGTGGCTCGGGTCAGAGGGGCTTGAGGCGGGTCTTGAGCAGGCAGAACTCGTTGCCTTCGGGGTCGGCGAGGACGTGCCAGGACTCGTTTCCGGTCTGGCCGATGTCGGCCGGGCGGGCGCCGAGCCGCAGGAGCCGTTCGAGCTCGGCGTCCTGGTCGCGGTCGGTGGCGTTGACGTCGATGTGCAGCCGCGGCTTGCCGGGCTCCGGCTTGTCGCGGCGGCTCAGGATGAGCGTCGGCTGCGCGCCGCCGAAACCCTCGCGCGGCCCGACCTCGATGCTGCCGTCGTCCTCGCGGTCGAGGACCACGAAGTCGAGCACCTCGCACCAGAAGCGCGCGAGCACCTCGGGGTCGCGGCAACCGAGCACGAGCTCACTGATCCGGGAAGCCATGGCGGAAACCTACTTTCCACTAGGTGCGCAAATGCGGGAACTCCCGCGACCGTAGCGGGCGGCGAGGCGATTCTCCCGGGCGGGTGCCCGCCGCCGGCGCCGACCGCGATCCGCGAATCGCTCGGCACGGAGAAGGGTGAGGCCACGGAGAGGGTGAGGCCACGGAGAAGGGGCGTGGCCGCGGAGAAGGGGCGTGGCCGCGGAGAAGCTCGCCGTGGGCAACGCCGAAGGGACGGTCACCGATGGTGTCCGGACCGGCGCTCGACGCTGGTGAGCAGACGGCGGACACCGATGGCGTGGCCTCCGGAGGTGATCACCGCGGTGCGGTAGACGGCGCCCAGCCTGCCCGGGAAGGCGGCTCGGGTCTCCGCTCGCACGATCGTCGTGGTGGCGGACGGCCGGTCCAGGCGGAAGATCAGGGCATAGCGGGAGAAGCGGTGGCTGCCCTCGAGGATCAGCTCGGCGGGCGGGGCCGCGCCGGTCACCTCGAAGCCCGGGACCGTCGAGCCGGTGGTGAGCGGGCGCGGACCGGACGATCCGACCGGCACGCAGCCCACCGCGCGGGCATAGACAGCCGACGCGGCCGGAGCGAAGGAACGGTCCACAGTGTCCAGCAGCGCACGCCACACGACCTCCGCCGGCGCGGCCACGACCACCCGGTGCTCGTCGACGTGTGGCAGATCCCGCATGTGCGCAAGCATCGCACCCGGCCTGTCCGGCCCGCGGCGGCACGGCTCAGTCGACCAGGCCGGATTGGTACGCGAAGACGACCAGCTGGGCGCGATCCCGGGCGGACAGCTTGATCATGGCCCGGCTGACGTGGGTGCGGGCGGTGGCCGGGCTGACCACCAGGCGGGCCGCGATCTCCTCGTTGCTCAGGCCCTCGCCGACCAGGCCGACGATCTCGCGCTCGCGGTCGGTCAGGGCGTCCAGCTGGGGATGCGGCTTGAGGACCCGGGACGGCCTCGACGCGAATTCGCGCACCACCTTGCGGGTCACCGAGGGGGAGAGGAGGGCCTCGCCGGCCGCGACCAGGCGGATCGCGCGTACCAGATCGGCGGGTTTGGTGTCCTTGGTGAGGAAACCACTCGCGCCGTGGCGGAGGGCGTCGAAGACGTAGGCGTCGATCTCGAACGTGGTCAGGACGATCACGCGGGTGCCCGAGAGGGCCGGGTCGGCGGCGATCCGGCGGGTGGCCTCGATGCCGTCGATGCCGGGCATGCGGACGTCCATCAGGACCACGTCGGGGTGGTGGGTGCGGGCCTGGTCGACCGCGGCCAGGCCGTCCGCCGCCTCGCCCGCGACGGTCATGCCGTCCTCGCTGTCCAGCAGGGCGCGCAGGCCGATCCGCACCAGGTCCTGGTCGTCCGCCACGACGACGCGGATCTCGGGCTCAGGCTCAGACTCAGACATCAGAACCTCCGGACGGCGCGGCAGATGAGGGCTGGGCAGGAGAGGGCTGGGCGGGTGAGGGCTGGGCGGGCGAGGGCTGGGCGCCGGATGGCTGGCCGGGTGAGGGGTGGGTGGGAGAAGCGGGTGGGACGGGGATTGTCGCGGTTACGGCGAAGCCGCCTCCGGCGCGCGGACCGGCCTCGAGCCGCCCGCCCAGAGCCGTCACCCGCTCACGCATGCCGGTCAGGCCGTGCCCACCGGCAGCACCCGGCCCGCCATGCCGATCAGCCGTGCCGGACCGGTCGGCCGCGCCCGGCGCGCGATGCCCGCCGATCGGCACGCCGCGGCCGGTGTCGACCACCTCGACCGTCAGCTCGCCCCCGGCCGCGACGACCCGCACCGAGGCCGTCGCCGAGCCCGCGTGCCGCAGCACGTTCGTGAGGGACTCCTGGACGATCCGGTAGGCCGCCAGATCGACCGCGGCCGGCAGCCCGCCCACCGGCCCGGAAACCGACACCGACACCGGCACCCCCACCGCCCGGGTCCGGTCGATCAGCGCGTCCAGCCGGGCCAGCCCGGGCGCCGGCGCCCGATCCTCGGAGGCCGGCCCACTGCGCACCGCCCCGAGCGTCGCCCGCAACTCGTCCAGCGATTCCCGGCTGGTCCGGCTGATCGCCGTGAGCGCCGCTGCGGCCTGCGCCGCGTCGCCGGGCTGCTTGGCGAGCAGGTGCAACGCGATGTCCGCCTGCATGGTGATCGCCGCCAGCCCGTGCCCGACCACGTCGTGCACCTCCTGCGCGACCCGCAGCCGTTCCGCGTCCGCCTGCCGGCGTGCCTCGTCCCGGCGGTTCTGGGTGCGCTGCTCGCGGGTCACCCGCACGGTCACGCCGACGGCCAGCGGCGCCACCGCCCAGGTCACCACCGGCGTCACGCCGACCGGCCCGAGGTCCGTGCCGATCAGCCCGGCGACCACCATCAGCACCGACGCCGCCGCCGTGGCGGACGCCGACACCCGCAGCGGCCGGTGCGCCGCCACCGTGTAGAGCACGAACGCCAGGCTGAACAAGATCGGACCGTAGAACAGGCCGAGCAGCATGTAGGCGCAGACCGCGGCCACCGAGACGGTCAGCACGGGCAGCGGGAACAGCCGGCGCACCGCCACCGCGAGGGCCGCCGCCACCACCGGCAGATAGACCCACCAGCCGTCCACGGTCAGCCCGACGTTGCGGGCGGCGGGCGCCGTGCCGACCACTCCGGCCAGCAGCAGCACCAGCGCCGCCGACCCGTCGAGCAGCGAGACGCGGATCCGGCCCATGGTGCTCACAGGATGTCACGCCGCCGGAGCAGCGCGCCGCCCAGTGCGGCGAAGGTCAGCAGGTACGCGACCAGCACCACGGCCGCCTGGCCACCGCCGACCAGCGCCTCGACGCCGGGGGTGTCGGGCCCGGCGCCGAGCGCGGCGACCATCGAGCCGGCGTTCGGGCCGGGCAGCGCCTTCTGCAGGTCGGCCACCCAGTCCAGCAGCGGCGCGGCGATCAGGGCGAGCAGGTTCTGCACGGCCAGCATCCAGACCAGGCCGAGCCCGACCGGCAGGGCGACGCCGCGCAGCGCGATCCCGAGCAGGGCGCCGAGGACCGTCCACATCGCCGCGATCAGCCAGCCGCCGCCGATGCCGACGAGCAGTTCTCCGACGCCGGGCCAGGCGATCGGCGCGTTCTCCGCGGCCGCGATGAGCCCGCTCGGGACGGCGCCGGCGGCGAACACCGCGAGGACCCCGGCCAGGGCGGCCAGCACGGCGACGATCAGCTTCGCGGCGTACACCCGCAGCCGGGACGGGTCCTGGGTGAGGACGGTCTTCCAGGTGCCCCACGCGTATTCGCTGCCGACCGTCAGCACGCCCAGGATCAGCATCAGCGCGCCGAGGAAGACGGGCAGGCCGCCGACCGAGTTGCCGACCAGGTTGGCGGGCAGCATCGCCGTCAGGCCGCGGTCGGCGGTGGGTCCTGTGGTGCCGGCGGCGTACCCGGCGTACGGGACGAGGTAGGTGAAGACGAGGCTGAGCGCGAGGGCGACGCCCAAGAGCGTCCAGATCGCGGGCCGGCGCAGCAGTTTGCGCCCTTCGGCGCGGATGTGGTCAGACATGGGTGGGCTCCGTGGTGAGGTCGAAGAAGGCCTGTTCCAGGCTGCGTTCGCGGGTGGTCAGCTCGCGCACGGCGAGGCCGGCGCGGACCAGTTCGGCGTTGATCGCGGCGGCCCGCTCCGGCGCGACGGCCAGGTCCAGGCCGCCGTCGCGGACCCGGACCGCGTCCGGTCCGAGCAGGCCGCGCAGCCGATCGGCGGCGGCTTCGAGCGGGTCGGCGACGATCCGGAGGGTACGTTCACCGCGCAGATCCGCCACCGTGCTCTCGGCGACCAGCCGTCCGTTCGCGATCACCCCGACCCGGTCGCAGAGCTCCTGCACCTCGGTCATCAGATGGCTGGACAGCAGCACCGTGCAGCCGGCCGCGCCGAGCCGCCGCACCAGCAGCCGCATGTCCGCCATGCCGGCCGGGTCCAGGCCGTTGGTCGGCTCGTCGAGCACCACCAGCCGCGGGTCCTTGAGCAGGGCGGCGGCCACGCCGAGCCGCTGCTTCATGCCGAGCGAATAGGTGGCGTATCGGTCCTTGGCGCGGGTGGTGAGCTCGACCTGGTCGAGGACCGGCGCGACCCGGTCGTCACCCACGCCGGCGTGCCGCGCCATCGCCCGCAGGTTGTCCCGCCCCGACAGGTACGGGTAGAAGGCCGGCCCCTCGACCAGGGAACCGACCCGGGCCAGATGTCCGGGCCGGCCCGGCGCGGCGCCGAACAGGTGCACGGTGCCCGAGGTGGGCCGGATCAGCCCGAGCAGCATCCGCAGCGTGGTGGTCTTGCCGGCGCCGTTCGGGCCGAGGAACCCGTAGACCTCGCCGGCCCGCACCTCGAGGTCGAGCGCGTCGACCGCGGTCAGGTTCCCGTAGCGCTTGGTCAGCTGATGAGTCTCGACGGGAGTTGTCATGCCTTCGAGACTGGTCGCCGGGCGGTCCGCCGGCGTCCGCCCCCGCGCGGCTTTCCGCCTACGTCGGCAGACGTACTTACAGCAGCTTGCGCAGCTTGAGCAGATCGAACGGGTTGGCCTTGATGACCACCTGACGCGACGCGACCGCGCGGGTGACGTCGAGCTTGCCGGCCACCAGGGCGATCAGGTCGTCGCCGGTGGCGATCAGCGCGATCTTCGCCTTGGGGTCGTCGCCGTCCGCGATGTCCACCAGCCGGCCGTCGGACAGGCGGGCGTGGAACGCGGTCTGCGGGTCGGTGACCCGGCAGGCGAGCGTGCGGTCGAAGTCGAGCTTCCCGCGGGTCTCCGCATTCGTGTCGAGCCGGGTGGCAAGGTCGTGCAGAGCCTGCCGGCACTCGTCCACGGTGGCCATCGCGCTGTTCCTCCCGAGTCGTCGTCCGGGTCCCATGATCCGCGACACCCGGGCTGTCCGCACGGTACCGCACGACCTCGGACGGGCCGCCCGGTAGCGTGACACCTGACGCGAAGGAGGGCGATCATGCAGGACGCATGGCGGGCGTATCTGGAGATGGCGCTCGGACTGACGGAGGCGCCGCGCAAGCGGGCGCAAAAGGTGGCCGGCGAGCTCGTCAACCGGGGTGGCGCGACCGCCGCCCAGTTGCAGGGCCTGGTCGAGGATCTGATGAGCACGGGCATGGCCAACCGCGAGGCGCTGACCAACATCGTGCGCTACGAGGTGGACCGCGCGCTGGGCGTGGTCGGGCTGGCCACCTCCGACGAGGTGCACGACCTCAACGCCCGGGTCCGTGACCTGGAGAAGCAGCTGAAGGCGGCGCAGGCGCGCGCCTCGGCGGCCGAGGGCGGCGCGATCGAGAACACGGCGGGTGAGCGGCTGAACAAGCCCGCGCCGCTGCCGGCCAAGAAGGTCGCGAAGAAGGCGCCGCCCAACCAGATGCCGGCCGCGGCGACCGCGCCGGCGCCCGGGCCGGCGAAGAAGGCGGGGGCGGCGCCCGGGCCGGCCAAGAAGGCGGTGGCCAAGAAGGCCGTCAAGAAGACGGTGGCGAAGTCGTCGCCGCCGGCGCCCGTGGGCACGGCCGAGTCGCCGGTCGCCGCGATCAAGGAGGTTGCCGCCGCCACCGAGCTGCCGCCCACCAAGAAGGCCACGGCTGCGAAGAAAGCCGCGCCGGTGAAGAAGGCGGCCGCGAAGAAGGCGGCGCCGGCGAAGAAGACCACCGCAGCCAAGAAGACCGCACCGGAGGCCGGACAGTGACCTTCCCCCACCCGCAGCCCGGCCCGCGGCCGGGAATGCCTGGACTGCCGCCTGGTCATGCGGCGCCGCTGCAGCCGTCGGACGGCGAAACGGGTCACCCGGCGGTGGACGGCATGCTGCGCGCGTTGGAGAACGCCGCGCAGCTGCCGCCGGCCGAGCAGATCGCGGAATACGAAGCGGCGCACGAGGTCCTGCGGGAGACCCTCGCGAGCATCGACGGGTAGGACCGATGGCCCGTCGTGCCCGGCTCGACGCCGAGTTGGTCCGCCGCAAGCTGGCCCGCTCCCGCGAGCAGGCCGCCGAACTCGTCGAGGCCGGCCGCGTGCAGGTGCGCGGCACGGTGGCGCGCAAGGTCGCCGCGATGGTCGACCCGGCCGACCCGGTGCTGGTCACCGGCGAGCAGCCGGGCGACGACTACGTGTCCCGCGGCGCCCACAAGCTGGCCGGCGCGCTGGCCGCGTTCGCCGCCGGCGGGCTTACCGTGACCGGCCGCCGCTGCCTCGACGCGGGCGCCTCCACCGGCGGTTTCACCGACGTGCTGCTGCGGGCCGGCGCGGCGCAGGTGGTGGCGGTCGACGTCGGCTACGGCCAGCTCGCCTGGCCGATCCGCACCGACGACCGGGTGGTGGTGCTGGAGCGCACCAACGTCCGCACGCTCACTCCGGACGCGATCGGCGGCCCGGTCGAGCTGACCGTGGCCGACCTGTCCTTCATCTCGCTGCGGCTGGTGCTGCCCGCGCTGGCGGCGTGCACGCTGCCGGACGGCGATCTGGCGCTGATGGTCAAGCCGCAGTTCGAGGTCGGCCGGGATCGCGTCGGCACCGGCGGCGTGGTGCGGGAGCCGGAGCTGCGCGCCGAGGCGGTTCTGGACGTGTGCGCGGTCGCCGCGGGTCTCGGCCTGGGCGTCGCCGACGTGACCGCCAGCCCGCTGCCGGGGCCGAGCGGCAACGTGGAGTTCTTCGTGTGGTTCCGCCAGGGCGCGTCACCGGCCGACCCCGAGCGGATACGGGCCGTGGTCGCCGCCGGGCCGTCGGGCAGGATAGCTTCTGCTTCTCCGAAGCCCGGGTTCTCCGCGCCGTCCGAAGGACCAGGCGCCGGGGGACAAGCACTGTCGCCTTCCGTGGAGGATCTTCCATGACCCGTGCAGCCTTGCTGGTGACCCACACGGGACGCCGGCAGAGCGCGGCGCACGCCCAGGCCGTGGCCCGGGACCTGCTCGCCGCGGGCTTCGAGGTGCGGGTGGTGGCCGAGGAGGTCGCCGATCTGGAGCTGCCGGCCGGGGTCACCCCGACCGACGATCCGGCCGCGGCCGAGGGCGTCGAGATCGTCTTCGCGCTGGGCGGGGACGGGACGTTCCTGCGGGCGGCCGAGCTGGCCCGGCCGGCCAAGGCGCCGATGCTCGGCATCAACCTGGGCAAGGTCGGCTTCCTGGCGGTGGCCGAGACGGGGGACATCGACCGGGCCGTGCGCGAGGTGGTCGAGGGCACGTACACGGTGCACGAACGGCTGACGCTGGACGTGCGCGCGGAGTACGACGGGCGGCTGATCGCCGAGTCGTTCGCGCTCAACGAGGTCAGCGTCGAGAAGGGACAGCGCGCGCAGATGCTCGAGCTGCTCGTCGACGTGGACGGGCGGCCGCTGTCCCGCTACGGCTGCGACGGCGTGGTGTGCGCCACGCCGACCGGCTCGACGGCCTATGCGTTCTCGGCCGGCGGCCCGGTGGTCTGGCCCGAGGTCGAAGCGCTGCTGCTGGTGCCGATCAGCGCGCACGCCCTGTTCAGCCGGCCGCTGGTGACCGCGCCGAGCTCGACGTTCTCGATCACGGTGGATCCCTACACGTCGTTCGCGGTGCTCTGCTGCGACGGCCGCCGCACCTGGGACCTGCCGCCCGGCGCCCGGGTCACGGTCGAGCGCGGTGACCTGCCGGTACGCCTGGTCCGGCTGGCCCCGCGGCCGTTCACCGACACCCTGGTGGCCAAGTTCGCCCTGCCGGTGGACGGCTGGCGCGGAAATCGACGCTGATAGACCGGCCCGGTGGGCATTTGTCACATGCCACCACTACCCTCTGCCCTGTGCTGGAGGAACTGCGGATCACCGGGCTCGGCGTCATCGACGACACGACCCTGCACCTGACGACGGGGATGAACGTCATCACCGGTGAGACCGGCGCGGGCAAGACCATGGTGGTGACCGGTCTCGGCCTGTTGTTCGGCGGCCGGGCCGACGCCGGGCGGGTGCGCGCCGACCCGGGCCGGGCGGTCGTCGAGGGCCGGCTGCGGCTGGCCGGTCCGCTGGCCGGCGCGGTCACCACCCGCATCACCGAGGCGGGCGCCGAGATCGACGACGACGGCACCGTGCTGCTCAGCCGCACGGTGACCATCGAGGGGCGGTCCCGCGCGCACGTCGGCGGACGCAGCATGCCGGTGGCGATGCTCAGCGAGGTCGGCGAGCAGGTGGTCGCCGTGCACGGCCAGTCCGACCAGCTGCGGCTGCTGCGCCCGGCCGAGCAGCGGGCGGCGCTCGACCGGTTCGCCGGCGCCGAGCACGAGAAGCTGCTGGAGACCTATCGCGAGGCCTATCTGCGGTGGCGCGCCGCGGTCGACGACCTGGCCGACCGCCGGCGCAACGCCCGCGAGCTCACCCAGGAGGCCGAGCTGCTCAAGCTCGGGCTGGACGAGATCACCCGGGTCGACCCGCAGCCGGGTGAGGACGACGAGCTGCGCGCCGAGGTGCAGCGGCTGGAGCACGCCGAGGGCCTGCGGACGGCCGCGGCGCTGGCGTCGGTCGCGCTGGCCGGCGGCGTCGAGGTGACCGAGGACGCGCCGGACGCGGCTCAGCTGCTCGGCTCGGCCCGGCGCACGCTGGAGGCGCAGGCCACGGTGGACCCGGCGCTGGGCGACCTGGCCGCGCGCATCGAGGAGGCGGCGACCCTGGTGGGCGATGTCTCCGCCGAGTTGTCGGCCTATCTGAGCGCGCTGGACGCCGATCCGGCCCGGCTCGAGGTGATCTATGAGCGCCGCGCGGCGCTGCGCGGGCTGATGCGGAAATACGCGGACGACGTGGACGGCGTGATCGCCTGGGCCGACCATGCCCGCGAGCGGCTGTCCCTGCTGGACACCTCCGACGAGCTGCTCGAGGAGCTCGACCGCGAGCGTCAGCGGCTCGAGGCGCAAGTGCTCGACCTGGCCGGGCGGCTCACCTCGGCTCGGGCCGAGGCCGCCGGGCGCTTCTCCGACCAGGTCAGCGTCGAGCTGGCCGGGCTGGCCATGCCGCATTCCAAGGTGCAGGTGGTGGTCGCGGCGCGGGGCGAGGGCCCGGGGCCGGACGGCGCCGACGAGGTGGAGCTGCGGCTGCTGGCCCACCCGGGCGCGCCCGCGCTGCCGCTGCAGAAGGGCGCCTCCGGTGGCGAGCTGTCCCGGGTGATGCTGGCCATCGAGGTGGTGTTCGCCGGGGCGGGTGGTCCGCCGACGCTGGTGTTCGACGAGGTGGATGCCGGGGTGGGCGGACAGGCGGCGGTGGAGATCGGGCGGCGGCTCGCGCGCTTGGCGCGTACCCATCAGGTTTTGGTGGTGACCCACCTGCCGCAGGTCGCGGCATTCGCGGATCGCCATCTCGTGGTCGCGAAGGACACCGGTGGCGCGATCACCACGAGCGGTGTGCGGGTGGTGGAGGAGACTGAGAGGGCGCGCGAGCTGTCCCGGATGCTCGCCGGGTTGCCCGACTCGGACCTGGGCATCGCGCACGCGGAGGAGCTGCTGGCGGTGGCGGGCAAGGAGAAACGCAGCTGAGGCGATTTACCCCTTTTGGGGGTGAGATCGCGCATGTCGGACAGAGGCGAGGTGATGTCGCGTGTCAAGATGGTTAACGATGCGACTTCCCACCTTGCGCCGGACCCGGACGGTCGAACCGGGAGCCCTTTCCGGCACCGCCCGCGTTGACCGCCGGACCAAACGCCTGGTCGGGCGGCTGCGCCCCGGGGAGATCGCGGTCATCGACCACGTCGACATCGACCGGGTGGCCGCCGACTCGCTGGTCGCCGTCGGGGTGCTGGTGGTGCTCAACGCCAAGCCGTCGATCTCGGGGCGTTATCCGAACCTCGGTCCGGAGGTGCTCGTCGGCGCCGGCATCACGCTGATCGACGACCTGGGCGAGGAGCTGCTCGACCGGGTGCACGAGGGTGATCTGGTCAGCATCGACGGCGACACCGTGCTGATCGACGGCGAGGTGGTGGCCACCGGCATCCGGCAGGACAAGGAGACCGTCGCGGCCGCCATGGCCGACGCGCGCGAGGGTCTGTCGGTGCAGCTCGAGGCGTTCGCGGCGAACACCATGGATTATCTGAAGCAGGAGCGCGACCTGCTGCTCGACGGTGTCGGCGTGCCCAACGTGCAGACCAGCATCGCCGGCCGGCACGTGCTGATCGTGGTGCGGGGCTATGACTACAAGGCCGACCTCGAGGTGCTGCGGCCCTACATCCGCGAGTTCAAGCCGGTGCTGATCGGCGTGGACGGCGGCGCCGACGCGCTGGTGGAAAACGGCTACAGCCCCGACATGATCATCGGGGACATGGACTCGGTCACCGACGACGTGCTGCGCTGCGGCGCCGAAGTCGTGGTGCACGCATATCCGGACGGTCGCGCCCCCGGCCTGGAGCGGGTCCGCCAGCTCGACGTGGCGGCCCTGACCTTCCCGGCCGCGGCCACCAGCGAGGATCTCGCGATGCTGCTGGCCGACGAGAAGGGCGCGTCGCTGATCGTCGCCGTCGGCACGCACGCCAACCTGGTCGAGTTCCTCGACAAGGGTCGCGGCGGCATGGCCTCGACCTTCCTCACCCGGCTCAAGGTCGGCGGCAAGCTGGTCGACGCCAAGGGCGTGAGCCGGCTCTACCGGCAGAACATCAGCGGCTCGTCGCTGCTGCTGCTCGTGCTGGCCGCGATCGCGGCGATGGCCTCCGCGGTGGCGGTGTCCACGGTCGCGAAGGCCTACCTCGCCGTGGTGTCCGAGTGGTGGGACAATCTCGTGTTCCAGCTCGGCCACCTCTTCTAGCTCTAGTTTTGGGGATCCTGCAGCCGTGATCAACTTCCGTTACCACGTGGTGTCGTTGACGGCGGTCTTCCTGGCCCTGGCCATCGGCCTGGTGGTCGGCACCGCGGCGCTCAACGGCCCGGTCGCGGACAGCCTGCAGGAACAGGTGCAGTCCGTCGGCCGGGACAACAGCAACCTCCGCGACCAGCAAAATCAATATCGCGAGGAGCTCAACCGGGCGCAGGACTTCGCGACCGAGGTGTCCCCGGCGCTGCTCAACGGCAAGCTGACCGGGCGCAAGCTGCTGGTGCTGGCGCTGCCGAACACGCAGAAGTACGCCGATCAGGTGATCGCGATGCTGACCGTGGCCGGCGCCACGATCACCGCGAAGGTGGACGTGCAGGAGAAGTTCTTCGACCCGCTGAACGACGTCGAGCTGCTCGACCTGGCCGAGCAGGCGTCGCAGCCGACCGTGCCGGCCGCCGGGCTGCCGAACAACAGCAACGGTGTGGAGACCTCCAGCGCGCTGCTGGCCCTGGCCCTGCAGCAGCAGCCCAGCCCGGTCACCGCGGCCGACCTGACCGCGGTGCTGACGGCGTTCTCCGAGCCCGGTTACATCACCGTCGACGACAAGGCGGCCGGCGGCGCCGAGGCCACCGTGATCATCTCCGCGCTGCCCGCCACGGACACCAACGCGGCCAAGAAGAGCGCGGCCGCGGTGACGCTGACCAGCCAGTTCGCGAGCGCCGACCGGCCCACGGTGGTGGCCGGCGACGGCGCGGTCGACGGCACCCTGGTGGCCGAGGTGCGGGCCGACCCGACCCTGGTGCAATACATCTCCACGGTGGACAACGCCAGCTCCACCCAGGGTCAGCTGGCCACCGCGCTGGCCACCATCGAGCGGGTCGCGCAGGGCAAGACCGGCCAGTACGGCGTGGCTCCGGGCGCCGCCTCGCTGGTGCCCAAGGCCGCGGCATAGCGCCCGGTCCCTAGACTCTTCGCCCATGGCCTTCCTCCGCGCGATCGGCATCGGCGCGCTCACCGCCCGCGCGGCGCTCGGCTGGATTCGGCAGGATCCGCGGGCCTCGGCGCTGGAGCGCACCAACTTCCACGGCCGCACGGTCACCCTGGCCGGCGGTCCGGCACTGGCTGCCGGCGCCACCCTCGGCGCGGCCGCCGGCGCGTCGACCCCCGCGGTGGCGTTCGCCGCCCTGGCCGCGGGCGCCGCGTCCGGCGCGGTCGGCTTCTATGACGACGTCGCCGGCAACCGGCCCGAGCAGAAGGCCGCCAAGGGCTTCGCCGGGCACCTCGGCGCGCTGCGCGAGGGCCGGGTGACCTCCGGCCTGGTGAAGATCGCCGGGGTGGGCGCGGGCGCGCTCGTCGCGTCGGCGTTGCTCCGCCGCACCTCCACGATCGACGTGCTGCTCGGCGCGGGCGTCATCGCGGGCACCGCCAACCTGCTGAACCTGCTCGACCTGCGGCCCGGCCGGGCGCTCAAGGCCGGCGTCGCGATCGGCGCGCCGCTCGCCCTGGGCCGGGGCGGCGGCGTCGCGGCCGGTGCGGTCGGCGCCGGCGCCGCGCTGCTGCCCGCCGACCTGGGCGAGGAGATCATGCTCGGCGACGCCGGGGCGAACGCGCTGGGCGCGCTGCTCGGCGTGGCGCTGGCCGCGCGCACCGGGCCGGCCGGGCGGGCGCTCGCGCTGACCGTGCTGGCCGGCCTCACCATGGCCAGCGAGAAGGTCAGCTTCACCCAGGTCATCCAGGACACCCCGTGGCTGCGCCGGGTCGACGAGCTGGGCCGGCTGAAGGCGTGAGGGCCGGCCGGCTGGCCGGTGCCGCCGCGGTCATCGCCGTCCTCACCGTGGTCGCCCGGATCGCCGGGTTCGGCCGCACGTTCGTCTTCCTGCACACCGTCGGTTCCGGCCCGCTCGGCAACATCTACAACGCCGCCAACACCATCCCGAACATCGTCTTCGAGCTGGTCGCCGGCGGTGCGCTGGCGTCGCTCGTGGTGCCGCTGCTGGCCGCGCACGTGGCCGCCGGCGACCGCGACCGGGTGAACGCGGTGGCGTCCGCGCTGCTCACCTGGGTGCTGGCCGTGCTGGTGCCGCTCGCGCTGCTGGTCGCGCTGCTGGCCGGGCCGATCTCGGGGCTGCTGCCCGGGGTGCCCGCGGAACACCGTGAGGTGGCCGCGAGCATGCTGCGGGTGTTCGCGCCGCAGCTTCCGCTCTACGGCATCGGGATCGTGCTCACCGGCGTGCTGCAGGCGCACCACCGGTTCGCCTGGCCGGTGATCGCGCCGCTGCTGTCCAGCGTGACGGTGATGGCGGCATACCTGACTTATGCCGCGGTGGACGGCGCGCGTACCGACTTCGCCGGGCTCAGCGACACCGGCGAGCGGGTCCTCGCGGTGGGCACCACGCTCGGCGTCGTGGTGCTGGCCCTGTGCCTGCTGATCCCGCTGAGCCGGCTGCGGCTCTCGCTGCGGCCGCGGTTCGCGTTCCCCGGCGACGAGGGCCGCCAGGCGATCCGGCTGGGCTGGGCGGGCGCGGTCACGGTCGGCGCGCAGCAGGTGATGCTGGCAGTGGTCATCGCGCTGGCGGTGGGCGGCGGGCTGACCGCGTTCAACGCCGCGCAGACGGTGTTTCTGCTGCCTTGGGCGGTGCTCGCGGTGCCGCTCGCCACTGCCGTCTATCCGACACTTTCCGCGGCCGACCTGCCCGGTTTCCGCGCGGCGCTGGCGCCGACCGCGCGCTCGGTGATGCTGCTCGCCGGGCTCGGCGCGGCCGCGCTCGCCGCGCTGGCCGAGCCGGCCGCCTATCTGATCGGCGCCACGGAGGCGGGTCCGGGGATCGCCGGATTCGCCGCCGGGTTGTTCGGGTACGCGCTGTTCGCGCTGCTGTCCCGGGCGCTCTACGCACGGGGCGCCACCGTGGCCGCGGCGGCCGCGACGGCGACCGGCTGGGGAGTGGCCGCCGTGGCCGCGGTGACGCTGTCGGCGCTGCTGGGGGAGCAGCGGCAGGTGCTGGCCCTGGGCCTGGCGAACGCGCTCGGCATGTCGGCGATCGGACTGCTGCTGGTGTCCGCGGTGCGCCGCCACGCGGGCCCGGATGCGCTCGCCGGGCTCGGCCGGGCGTCCGCGGCCGGTATCGTGGCGGCCGTCGTCGCCGCGTTCGCCGGGTGGGCCACGGTCACCGGCGTGGGGCAGCTGGCCGGCGACACCCCGGGGGCGGTGCGCAGCCTGATCCAGGGCATGCTGGGCGGCGTCGTGGTCCTGGTGGCGTTCGCGCTGGTGGCCTTCGCGCTCGACGCCCGGGATGTGCGCAAGGTCCGCGGATTGATCAGACGGAGGCGGAAGGAGTCGGCGTGAGTTACGCGCGAGGCCCGTGGCGCGGTTCGGTGGCGCTGGTGCTGGGGTCCAGCACCGGTGGTGTCGGGCAGCACGTCTCCTCGCTGGTCCGCGGCCTGATCGCCGGTGGGTGCACGGTGCTGGTCTGCGGGCCGGCCGCGACCGACGAGCTGTTCGGCTTCGCCGCTGCGGGCGCCGAGTTCGTGCCGATGGAGATCCCGGCCAGCCCCGGGCCGCAGGACTCCGCCGTGGTCCGCGCCCTGAAGCGGACGCTCGCCGCGCACACCCTCGACGTGGTGCACGCGCACGGGCTGCGGGCCGGGTTCGTCGCGGCGCTGGCCCGGCCGGCCGCGCCGCTGGTCGTCACGCTGCACAACGCGGTGCTCGGCAAGGGGCTGCGGGCGCAGGCGTCGGCGCTGGTGGAGCGGGTTGTCGCGCGCACCGCGGCATTGGTTCTGGGCGCCTCGGAAGACCTCGTGGAGCGGGCTCAGGAGCTGGGCGGGCGGGCCCGCCTGGGCGCCGTGTCGGCGCCCGCGATGGCGCCGCCGAAACGCACCCGCGCGGCGATCCGGGCCGAGTTCCGCCTGGCGCCGGACGTGCCACTGATCCTGTCGGTCGGTCGGCTGCACCCGCAGAAGCGTTACGACCTGCTGGTCGACGCGTCGGCCCGATGGCGTGACCTGATGCCCGCGCCGATCACCGTGGTGGCCGGCTCCGGTCCGAGCTACATGTCGCTGGCGCAGCGAGCCAGCGAGAAACGCGCCCGGTTCTTCCTGCTCGGGCACCGCGACGACGTGCCCGACCTGCTCTCCGGCGCCGACCTCGCGGTGGTGACCAGCGACTGGGAGGCGCGGCAGCTGTTCGCCCAGGAGGCGCTGCGAGCCGGCGTGCCGCTGATCTGCACCTCGGTCGGCGGGCTGCCCGGGCTGGTCGGCGAGGCCGCGGTGCTGATCCCTCCGTCCGACGTGGACGCTCTCGACGCGGCGATGAAGCGGATGCTCGCCGACCCGCAGCTGCGCGCGGAATACGCGGCCCGCGGTCCGAAGCGCGCCGCCGAGTGGCCCACCGAGGAGGGCACGGTCGCGGATGTGCTGGCGGCATACGCCGAAGTGACCCAGGGGTGAAGAGCTTCCTCGATCGGATCCGCCGGGTGCGCCGCACCGGCATCCCGGCGCGCCGGGTCCGGGCCTGGCTGCCGTACGCGCTGGTCGTCCTCGCCGCCGCGGCCAGCCTGATGGCGCTGGCCATCCGCCCGGCGACCGGCCCGGCGAAGGAGCCCCTGGACTATGTGGTGGTGGCCGGCGCGGCGGGCCTGCGCTGGGACGACCTCGACCCGCAACGCACCCCGAACATGTGGGCACTGGCCGGCCGCGGCTCGGTCGGCTGGCTGTCGGTCCGCTCGGCGCACCGGGTCACTTGCCCGGCCGACGGCTGGCTCACGCTGGGCGCGGGCAACTACGCCGCCTGGGACACCGCCACCGTGCGCGGCCAGTGCCCGGTGATGGCGCCCGACCTGACCGAGCCGGACAACCTGGGCGCGAACATCGGCCAGCAGCGCGGCATCGTGCGAACCAACCAGGACACGCTGCCCTATGGCGCGGTGCCCGGCGCGCTGGCCGAGTCGGTGCGCTGCACGGTCGCGGTCGGCACCGGCGCGGCGATCGCGGCGGCCCGCCCGTTCGGCCGCGTCGACCGCTACGAGGCCGAGCTGCCGGCCGACCCCAAGGAACTGCTCGACGACTGCGTGCTCAGCATCGTCGACCTGGGCACGGTCGCCGGCTCCGGCACCGCCCGGCAGACCGCGGTGGCCCGCGCCGACGCGCTGCTCGGCCGGGTGGTGGCCGGGCGCCCGAACCGCTCCCTGGTGGTGGTGGCCGGGCTGTCCGACACGTCCACCAGCTCCCGCCTGCACGTGGCGATGGCCGAGGGCGAGGGCTGGGACGGCGGCTGGCTCACCTCGGCCGGCACCGGCCGCGACGGCTACCTGCAACTGGTCGACCTGGCGCCGACCGTGCTCGCCGCGGTGGGCCGCGTCGAGCCGGAGAAGGTGTTCGGCGGCCGGTCCGCGACCACCGTGCCGGGCCGTCCCGCCGACCTGGAGGACGCGGTCCGGGGCGCGCACGACGCGGACGGCCGGGCCACCGCCCAGCGCGGCGTCACCGACCTGTTCTTCACCGCCCTCGCGGCCACCCAACTGGTGCTGTTCCTGCTGGTCGTGCCACTTATGGTGCGGGCCCGGCGGCACGCCGGCCCACGCGGCCCGGCGGCCCCGCCGCGACCCCTGGTCGCCGCCGTCGAGGTCGCCCTGATCGCGGCCGCGCTGTTCCTGCCGGCGGCGCTGCTGGCGGACGCGACACCGTGGTGGCGCTCGTCCCATCCGGGGCTGGCCTTCGGCGCCATCACGGTCGGCCTGACCGCGATCGGCACCGCCGTCGTCCGGGTCGCACCCCGCTTCCGGCGCACGCTGTGGCCGATGGCCGCGGTCGCGCTGATCGGCGCGGTGGTGGTCGGCGCCGACCTGATCAGCGGCGCACGCCTGCAGCTCAACGGCGTGGCCGGCTATTCGGCGGCGCAGGGCGGCCGCTACGCGGGTGTCGGCAGCGTCGGCCTCGGCGTGTTCGTCACCGGCATGCTGGTGGTGGCCGGCTGCCTCGCGCAGTGGATCCGCAAACCCTGGCGCCCGGTGATCGTGACGCTGATCGGCGGCCTGGCCGTGGTCATCGTCGGCAGCCCCTATCTGGGCGCCGACCCGGCGGGCGCGATCGCGGTGACCGCCGGGGTGTGCGTGGCGGCGGCGATCAGCGCCGGCGGCTGGCTCACCTTCCCGCGGTTCGCCTGGGCCACCCTGGCCGGGCTCGCGGTGACCATCGGGTTCGCCGCGATGGACCTGCGCCGGCCCGCCCCCGAGCAGGGCAGTCTGGGCCGGTTCCTGACCGCGCTGGGCGACGGCACGGCCGGCCCGGCGATGCAGCGCGCCGCCACCGCCAACGGTCTGTCCCTGGTGGACAGCCCACTCACCGTGCTCGCGGTGGTCGGCGCGCTGATGCTCGCGTTCTGCCAGTTCTCCCCGTGGGGCGGACTCAACCGCCTGTTCGGCTTGCACCCGGCGCTGCGGGCGGCCGGCGCGGGCATCACCGTGGCGGCGCTGATCGCGGGCGCGCTCGGCGGCACGGCGCTGACCGTGGCCGGGGCGGCGGCCGCGGCGGCCGTGCCGACGGCCGTGCTGACCACGCTGCGTGTTCTCGATCATGCGGCGGACCGCACCCGGCCGGACGGCGAGTCGGATGGCCCGGGCGGGCCCAGTTTGGCTCGTCCCGCCGCAGACACGCTGAACGAGCAGCCCGAACGCGCTTCCCGGGCCGGAGGTGTTACCGTGGAATCCCGTGGATGGCGCTTGCCGCGCCGGTCTGCAAGACCGCTTTAAGACCGACCACGGGAGCAGGCTTTGGCCGTTACAGCGCGCGACACCCGACACATCTTCGTCACCGGGGGCGTCGCCTCCTCGCTGGGCAAAGGCCTCACCGCCTCCAGCCTCGGCAATCTTCTGACCGCGCGCGGGCTCCGGGTTGTGATGCAGAAGCTCGACCCCTATCTGAACGTCGACCCCGGCACGATGAACCCGTTCCAGCACGGTGAGGTCTTCGTCACCGAGGACGGCGCCGAGACCGACCTCGACGTCGGCCACTACGAGCGCTTCCTCGACCGGTCGCTGTCGCAGAAGGCGAACGTCACCACCGGCCAGATCTACTCCGCGGTGATCGCCAAGGAGCGCCGCGGCGAATACCTCGGCGACACCGTGCAGGTGATCCCGCACGTCACCAACGAGATCAAAGAGCGCATCTTCGCGATGGCCGACCCGGACGAGTTCGGCCGCACCCCCGACGTGGTGATCACCGAGGTCGGCGGCACGGTCGGCGACATGGAGTCGCTGCCGTTCCTCGAGGCGATCCGCCAGGTGCGCCACGAGATCGGCCGTGACCACGTGTTCTACCTGCACGTCTCGCTGGTGCCCTATCTGGCGCCGTCGGGCGAGCTGAAGACCAAGCCGACCCAGCACTCGGTCGCCACGCTGCGCAACATCGGCATCCAGCCGGACGCGCTGGTCTGCCGCAGCGACCGCGAGATCCCCGAGAAGCTCAAGCACAAGCTGTCGCTCTACTGCGACGTGGACCGCGAGGCCGTGGTGGCCTGCCCGGACGCGCCGAGCATCTACGACATCCCGAAGGTGCTGCACCGCGAGGGCCTGGACGCCTATGTGGTGCGCCGGCTCGGTTTGTCCTTCCGCGATGTGGACTGGTCGAGCTGGGACGACCTGCTGCAGCGCGTGCACCACCCGCGGCGCACCATCACGGTCGCGCTGGTCGGCAAATATGTGGACCTGCCGGACGCCTATCTCTCGGTGAGCGAGGCGATCCGCGCGGCCGGCTTCGCCAACACCGCGAAGGTGCAGTTGCGCTGGGTGCCCAGCGACGAGTGCGACACCGCGGCCGGGGCCGCCTCCGCCCTCAAGGGCGTCGACGGCATCGTCATCCCCGGCGGCTTCGGCATCCGGGGCATCGAGGGCAAAATCAACACTTCCCGGTACGCCCGGGAGAACGGCATCCCGATCCTGGGTCTGTGCCTCGGCCTGCAGTGCATGACGATCGACGCGGCCCGCAACATGGCCGGGCTCGAGGGCGCCAACTCGCTGGAGTTCGACGAGCTCACCAAGCACCCGGTCATCTCGACGATGGCCGACCAGCAGGACATCGTGGCCGGCAAGGGCGACCTCGGAGGCACGATGCGCCTGGGTGCCTATCCGGCGGCGCTGACCCCCGGCTCGGTGGTCGCGGACGCTTACGAGAGCACCGAGATCTCCGAGCGGCACCGCCACCGCTACGAGGTCAACAACGACTACCGCGACAAGTTGACCAAGGCCGGGCTGCGCATCTCCGGCACCTCGCCGGACGGCCGGCTGGTCGAGTTCATCGAGCTCGACCGCGAGACGCACCCGTTCTTCGTGGCCACCCAGGCGCACCCCGAGCTGAAGAGCCGCCCGACCCGGGCGCACCCGCTGTTCACCGCGTTCGTCCGGGCCGCGGTGGAATACGCGGCGGCCGACGAGCTGCCGGTCGGCCCGCTGGCCGAGGCCGCCGCCCTCGACGGCGCCGGCAGCACGGCCCCGGAGGGGCCCGGGTTCTCCGCCAGGGCCGTAGGCACCCCGGCCGGTAGCAGCACAGCGTCGTGACCGCCTTCGAGCACGAGACCCTGTCGCGGGTCGAGCGATACGCCGGCCCGATCTTCAGCGTGCACACCGAGCAGGTCACCATGTCCGGTGGCGGCACGGCGGCCCGCGACGTGGTGGAGAACAGGGGAGCGGTCGGCGTCGTCGCCCTGGACGACATCGGCCGGGTGGTGCTGATCAGGCAATACCGGCACCCGGTGCGCCGGCGCCTGTGGGAGGTGCCGGCCGGCCTGCGCGACGTGGCGGGCGAGGAGATGCTGCTCACCGCCCGGCGCGAGCTGGCCGAGGAGACGGACTACACGGCCGCCCGCTTCGACCTGCTGGTCGATCTGGAGACGTCGCCGGGCTTCAGCAACGAGACGATCCGGATGTTCCTGGCCCGCGACCTGACGCCGGTGCCGGAGGAGGAGCGGCACGAACGCACCGACGAGGAAGCGGACCTGGAGATCGTCTGGTTCGACCTGGACGAGGCGGTAGCGATGATCCTGCGCGGCGAGATCACCAACTCGTCGACGGTGGCGGGATTGCTGGCGGCGAGCCGGGCCCGCGACGACGGATGGGCGACGCTGCGTCCGGCGGACACCCCACCGGCCTGACCCGGCGGCATTCCGCGGCGCGCCGCGGCACCTGGGGCATTCCGTGGCACGCTGCGGCACCCGTGGCCGCTCGTGGTGACCTCTGCGGGCGCTGTAGACCTGATTCACGAAAGAGTCACCGCGCACCCTTTCTGCATGCGGCACCTCTCCTGGCTGCCCGCGCCGGGCGGCGGGGCCAGCGCCGCGGTCGTGTTGAATGCAGCCGTGGACAGGCAACGGCTGAGCAGCATCGCGCATTCGCATCACCCGATCGCGGCGCCGATCTTCGGTGTCAACGTCAACCGGCTCCTGCACCGGGCCGACCGGCGGCCCAACGCGCGCGTCCTCGACCTTGGTTGCGGCGAGGCGGCGTGGGCGATGCAGGCGCTCGCGCACTATCCCGACGGCCACGCCGACGGCGTCGACCTGAGCGCCTACGCGCTCGAGCGCGCCGAACTCGCAGCCACCGAACGTGGCCTCGCCGACCGCCTGACGCTGCACGAGCGCGACGCCCGCGACTACGTCCCGGACGGCGACTACGACCTGGTGTTCTGCATAGGTTCGACGCACGCGTTCGGAGGCTTCGCCGAGACGCTGCGGCTGGCCGGGCGACACGTGCGGCCGGACGGCGTGCTGATGGTCGGGGAGGGTTTCTGGCAGGTGCCGCCGACGCCCCCGGCGCTGGCCGCGCTCGACGCGACGCCCGACGACTTCACCGACCTGGCCGGCCTGGTGGACAGAGCCGAGACCGAGGGCTGGACGTCCATCTACGCCCACGTCAGCGACGAGTCCGAGTGGGACAACTACGAGTGGTCGTGGGTGGGTTCGCTGACCGAGTGGGCGTTGGACAACCCAGGCCACCCAGACGCCAAGGAGGCGCTGATCGTCGCCCGCGAACACCGCGACCAGTGGCTGCGCGGCTACCGCAACATCCTCGGCTTCGCGACGCTGGTGCTCCGCCGAGGCTGACGTCGCGGCTCCGCCGGAGCAGTCGGCCGAGGCTGATGTTGCGGTTTCGCTGGAGCAGTCGGTCGGGCTGATGTTGCGGTTTCGCTGGAGCGTCCGGCACCGGTCAGGGGGCTGCCAGGACGGCTATCAAGGCGGTGCCGACCCGGGTGACGGCGGCGCGGGTGGGCGGGTCGGTGATGCGCTGGGCCTGGGCGGTCAGCAGCGTCAGGTGGGCGATGGCGGCCAGGTCGGTTGTGGAGCGTTCGGCGGCGGCCAGGCGGTCTCGGAGGGCGGCGGCGATCGGAGCGGGGATGCGGTCGGCGGCCGCGTATTCGTTGATCAGGTCGCGGATGTCGGAATACCATGCCGGGTCCTGCTGGTAGGAGCGCGCCAGGTAGCCGGCTCGGGCGTTGGCCCTCGTGGTGCGGGCCACCTCGGTCACGTAGGCCGGCACGTGTGGGTAGAGGGCGGCCAGCTGGGCGTCGGTCAGCGGGACCGAGCTGCCGTCCAGGAAACAGAAGCCGGGGCCGGTGTTCGAGCCGGAGTTCACCCGCAGCGGCGCTTCGTGCTGGGCCAGCCGGATGCCGCCGAGCGCCAGTCCCAGCTCGTCGCGGGCGATGATCGTGCCCGTGGTCTCGATCTTGGGCGCCGTCGGCGGCTGAATTCCCCGGCTGATCCAGGCGACGGTGTGGTCGTAGACCGCGTTCTGCGCCATGTGCTGCGGGATGCGGGACAGCGACGGGAGCGCGCACGTCTGCGGCTCGCCCGGGTAGCCGCCGGGGTAGGAGCCGATGTCGCGCTTGCGCAGCGGGCCGTAGTCGGTGATCAGCTTCCAGTCGCCGTGTGAGGCGCCGGCCACCTCCCAGGCGCGCAGCACCGGCGAATCCGGCTGGGCGCGGGCGGCGGGGGACAGGATGCCGCTGGCCACGTCCCCCTCGGAGTTGATGCGGAACACCTCGGTGTCCAGATCGGTGCGCAACACCCCGCCGCCACCGTGCAGGACCACCGCGTCGACAGCGCTGGACAGCGGCTGGACGCCGTTGTAATAGCTCGCCAACCGGCCCGCGGACTGCGAGTGACCGGTGGCGATGACGAACCGCGGCGGCGGCAACGAGCCCAGCGGATCGGTGGCACCCGGCCGGCGCACCGCGCCCACAGCCTGGCTGAAGATGTCGTAGGACAGCGAGTCGTCCACGATCGTGCCGCCCGCCGTGACGTCGAGCGATCCATAGCGGTCCGGGCCCCACGCCTTGAGCCCGGTCGCCGAGTGCACGCCCGCACGCTGGGCGGACACGCCGACCCAGGCATAGCCGGACCGGATCAGGTGCTCGTGCGTCTGGAACCAGTCGACCTCCTGGTCCCACTGGTTGCTGACGTTGAGCCACTCGGCGATCACCACGCCGTTGAACTTGCGCGCGCTCACCGGCCGGCGCACGACGACCCTGGTGGCATAGGCATGTCCGGCGCTGATCTCGGTGGCCGTGCCGGTGCCGGTGATCGCATAGCGGGTGGCCTCGCCGGACAGGAAGAACTCCTGCTCGACATAGCCGGCCGCGGCCAAGTCCACGTCGGTGGCGAGGAACGGATAACCGTGCGCGGGGTCGCCGACGGGTGAGGTGGCGCGGATCGGGCCGGTGACCGTGGGCTGTGGACCGCCGGCAGCGGTGGCGGGCTGGGCCGGTGCGAGTGTGACGGTCAGAACGGCGGCGAGCGCGACTGCGCTGAGGCGGGCGGCGGACACGAGAGGCACCTCACCGGTGTGTGTCGGGTCTGTTACGTGCTGCAAACGCTAATCGCATCGCCGTACCGAAGATAGATGTCTTTGGTAGTAACTTTCGTCCATGTAGACGGAAGTGGGGCATCGACCAAGGTCCTCGGCAGCGGCCCGATGAGCTGTTGGCGCGGGGTCGCTATCGTCGGCGACCATGCGTCGAGAGAAGTCGTTTTCGCTGGCCGTGATCCTGGCTGCGACCATGGTCGCGGGGTGCGGCCTGCTGCCCTCGATCGGTCGTGACGACGCCGACGCGGACGGCGCGACGGACCCGGCTGCCGCCCCCGCCGAGCCGGATCCGCCGACGATCGGGCGTAACGCGGTGCTCCGGCCGGTCTTCGACACGACCGAGGGACGGATCGCGGCGGGCACCGCGTTCATCGTGCGCTGGAGTGACGGCCGCCTGCTGATGCTCACCGCGCACCACCTGCTCGGGGAGTCCGGCGGGATGAGCCGCGAGTACACCGGCGCCGAGCTGAACGACGTCGTCACCGGTGTCACGGCGACCAGCGTGGACGACGAGAGCGTGGTGGTGACCTCGACGGCGATGGTCGACATCCCGGACGCCGTCTCCTCGACCACCGACATCCGGCGTGATCTGACCGCCTTCGAGGTCACCGCCGCGCCCGGCGTCACGGTGCTGGACCTGGCCGCCGACCCGCCGGAGCCGGGCGATCGGGTCTTCCTGCTGGCGGAGGACGGCGACTCGAGCCCGGAGCGGCTGTTCCCCGCCGTCGAGCAGGACGCGGACACCGTGCCTTACCTGCAGTTCGAGTACGACGACCCGATCGAACTCCAGGCCACCAGCGGTGCGCCGGTGGTGAACGCGCTGGGCCAGGTGATCGGCGTCAACATCGGTGGCAACGACGACCGCTCGCCGGTGCGCGGGCACGCCAACTCGATCGAGACGTTCCGCCCCACCCTGGAGGCGAACCTGTAGTCAGAAACCCCGGACTGCTGCCGTCGGCTGATCGCGGACCCGGAGCCGCACCAGATAGCCGTCGAAGGTCTGGCCGTCGGGAACGTCGGGTCGTCCGTCCGCCACCGTCACGGCCGTCCTGAAGCCCGGGTCGCTGTACACCTCTTCAATGGCGACGATCGTGCCGGCCAGCGGCCGCGCGTCGTCCCCGTGGTGGTCGTCGTCGACATCGATGACCGGCGCGCCGTCGCCGAACAGATCCGGAAGCCAGACCCGGAGAGGTTCACTCACCAGCCACGACACGTCGGTCCCCACGGCGAACGGCACGGTGCATTCACACCGCAGCTGCCAGTCGTCCACCCACACCATCAGGTCCACGCCGAGAGTCTGCCCGCCAGCGACCAAGGTCGCGCATCAAATCGCCTTCCGGCCCTGCGGAATAGCCTTGAATTCCACAGTGGATCTAGGCGATCGGTGGGAGGCTTTCCGGGCCGGCAACGGCTCACGGGAGGAGGTTCAGGGGTGGCCGTCGAGGAACATGCGCAGGCGGGTGATCGTGGAGGCGTTGTCGCCGGGGAGGTGGCCGTTGATCGCTCGGCAGGCCCATCCCAGGCGCAGCGCGGGCGGCACCGCGGCGGCCAGGTCGCCCGGGTAGTGCTCGGTGAAGGGTTTCAGATAGGCGTCCTGGAAAGGGGTCAGGTCGACCGAGTCCTCGATGTCGTCCAGGCCCCACGCCAGCTGGCCCTGCAGCGTCACGGCCAGCGTGAAGAACGGGTGCGAGACGCAGGCATCGCCCCAGTCGAGGATCAGATGGCGTCCGTCGCGCACGAAGACCTGGCCGTCGTGCAGGTCGTCGTGCTGGATGGTGGCCGGCAGGTCCCAGCCGGCCAGCGTCTCGCAGAGCTCGGCCACCATCGGCGCCGCGGCGTGGAAGCGCGGCTCGGCGCCGATCTCGTCCAGCAGCCTGGCATAGGCCTCCGGCAGGGCGGGCAGCCGGCGGTCCGGCACGCCGAGCGCGAGCAGGTCCGCCACGTCGGTGACCGAGTCCAGCTGCACACTCGCATAACGCGGCAGCACGTCGAGCCACCGATCGAGGCTGCGCTCGCGGGCGGTGACCACGCGCAGCGTCTCGCCGCCGTCGGTCATCAGCATCCAGCCGCGCCCGACGTCGGTGGCCAGCGGCGGTGGCACCACGCCGGGCCGGCGGGCGGCCAGACGCTCGACGACGCCCGCCTCGTGGGCCAGCGAACCGGCATTGGCCTTGAACCACACGTCGCCGCGAAGCGTCGGGATGCGCAGCACGGTCGACCACGGCCGCACGTGTGGCTGCTCGATCGGGCCGGTCCGCTCGAGACCCAGCTCGCTGAGCCGTTCGGCGATCCAGTCGTGCGCCTCGCTCAGCCACGCCGGATCACGCCACTGCTGCTCGGTCATCGCCGCACCTCCGGGATCTCCAGATGGGCCAGATATCCGGCGAAGACCAGGCCGTCGCGGTCGGAGACCCAGCCGTCCGCCCGCTGGACCGAGGTGCGCTCGCCGGTGCCGGGCACCTGTCACGCGTCGTCCACGACACCGACCCGCCCACGTCGAACGGGTCACCGCAGCACTGCAGCTGCCAGTCGTCGACCCAGACGGTCATCTTCACACCGAGAGTGTGCCCATCAACGGTCCCGGGCGCAGCCGAGATTGCGATCCCGGCCGCGCCCGTGCGGCGGTCCGGTCAGGCGGACCGCTTGCCCACGATGCCGTGCGGGTCCAGCACGTACTTGCGGGCGGCGCCCTGGTCGAAGTCCTGGTAGCCCTGCGGGGCCTGATCCAGGGGAATCGGCGTGGCATTGACGTTCTTCGCGATCTGCACGCGGTCGTGCAGGATCGCCATCATCAGCCCGCGGTTGTACTTCATCACCGGGCACTGGCCGGTGACGAACGAGTGCGACTTCGCCCAGCCCAGGCCGAGCCGCAGCGAGAGCGAGCCGACCTTCGCCGCCTCGTCCACGCCGCCCGGGTCGCCGGTGACATAGAGGCCGGGAATGCCGATCGCGCCGCCGGCCCGGGTCACCTCCATCAGCGAGTTCAGCACGGTGGCCGGCATCTCGGTTTCGGAGTCGGCGCCGTGCCCGCGGGCCTCGAAGCCGACCGCGTCCACCGCGGAGTCGACCAGCGGCTGGCCGATCGCGGGCGCGTCCCGGCCGAGGATCTGGTGCACCTGCTCCGCGGGGTCGCCGTCGGCCACGTTCACCGTCTCGCAGCCGAAGCTGCGGGCCTGCGCGAGCCGTTCCTCGTTCAGGTCGCCGACGATCACCACGGCGGCGCCGAGCAGCCACGCGGAGGTGGCCGCGGCCAGGCCGACCGGGCCGGCGCCGGCGATGTAGACGGTCGAGCCGGTGGTCACGCCCGCGCTCACGCAGCCGTGATAGCCGGTCGGGAAGATATCGGTGAGCATGGCGAGATCAAGGATCTTCTCGAGCGCCTGGTCCCGGTCCGGGAACGGGAGCAGGTTCCAATCGGCGTACGGGACCAGCACGTAATCCGCCTGCCCACCGACCCAGCCGCCCATGTCGACATAGCCATACGCCGAGCCGGGCCGATCGGGGTTGACGTGCAGGCAGACGCCGGTCTTGCCCTCCTTGCAGTTGCGGCACCGTCCGCAGGCGATGTTGAAGGGCACCGAGCAGATGTCGCCGACCTTGACGAACTCCACGTCCGACCCGACGTCGACCACTTCGCCGGTGATCTCGTGACCCAGCACGAGCCCGGCCGGCGCGGTCGTGCGCCCGCGCACCATGTGCTGGTCGCTGCCGCAGATGTTGCTGGCGACGGTCTTCAGGATGGCTCCGTGCGGGGTCCGTCGGCCGACATTCTCCTTGTTGACGCCGGGTCCGTCCTTCATCTCGTACGTCGGGTAGTCGATGTCCCGGATCTCGACCTGGCCCGGGCCCTGGTAAACCACAGCGCGATTGGCTGGCATCGTTGCCTCCCATCGTCCTGGCGGCGTGAGGTTCGGTAGGTAGCGGCGGGTGGCCGCACAGAAGCAGATTGTTACGCCGCCATGAACGCCATGTTTCCCGCGTGGCGACCGAATGAGAACCATCGATTGTGACAAGACCTGCCGAAAGCGACATCGCCCTCCGGAACGGTCTCCAAGGGCGGTGACCTGAAGATCAAGAGGGGGCTTCCATCCACTATGGATGCGTGTGACGATGATCCGGTGACGGACGAACTGGACGCGCCGCCTCCGCCCATCGACACTTCCGTGCCGCATCCGGCCCGGCGATACAACTACTGGCTCGGCGGCAAGGACAACTTCGCCGCGGATCGGGAGTCGGGGGACGAGTTCGTCCGGCACTTCCCGGGTGTCAAGATCGGCGCGCGGGCCAACCGGGCGATGCTGCAGCGGGCCACCCGGTTCCTCACCGCCGAGCGCGGCATCCGGCAGTTCCTCGACATCGGCACCGGCCTGCCCACGGCGGACAACACGCACGAGGTCGCGCAGGCCGTCGCGCCCGAGACGCGGGTCGTCTATGTGGACAACGATCCGCTGGTCATGGCCCACGCGCAGGCGCTGCTGACCAGCACGCCGGAGGGCGAGACCGCCTATCTCGAGGCGGATCTGCGGGATCCGGCGCGGATCCTGGACGCCGCCAAGGACACGCTCGACTTCGGGCAGCCGGTCGCGTTGATGCTGGTCGCGGTGCTGCACTTCATCCCGGGTGACGGCGCCGCGTTGCCGCTGGTCAGGAAGTTGCTCGAAGCGCTGCCGGCCGGCAGCTATCTGACCGCCACGCACGCCACGATGGACTTCGCCGCGCCGCAGGACCGGGCCACGCACGACCAGATGCGGCGGTCCGGGCGGTCCGATGTGTGGCTGCGGGGGCGGGCGGAGTTCGAGGCGATCTTCGACGGACTGGCCATCGAGGAGCCGGGCATCGTGCCGGTCAGCGAGTGGCGGCCCGAGCCGGGCACCGATCTGCCGGACCGCCGTGACATCGCGATCTGGGGTGCGGTCGGCCGCAAATCCTGACCGCGGAGCAGGGCGGAAGATCATTGATCATCCGGATCGACCCGCGTCGCTCACTGCACTTATAGTGCACCGGTGACCACTGACGACCGCCCGCCGCACCCCGCCATCGACGCCTCGGTGGCGCACCCGGCGCGACGGTACAACTACTGGCTGGGCGGCAAGGACAACTTCGCCGCCGACCGGGCCTCCGGTGACCGGATCGCCGAGACGTTCCCGGCGGTGCGCACCGCCGCCCGCGCCAACCGGGCCATGCTCCAGCGCTCCACCACCTTCCTGGCCAAAGAGGCCGGCATCCGGCAGTTCCTGGACATCGGCACCGGGCTGCCCACCGCGGACAACACCCACGAGGTCGCGCAGCGCGTCGCGCCGGACGCCAAGGTCGTCTATGTGGACAACGACCCGCTCGTGATGACCCACGCCCGGGCGCTGCTGACCAGCACGCCGGAGGGGGAGACCGCCTATCTCGAGGCGGACCTCCGCGAGCCGGGCCGGATCCTGCGCCAGGCGCGCGAGACCCTCGACTTCACCCAGCCGATCGGCCTGATGCTGTTCGCGGTGCTGCACTTCATCCCGGGTGACGGCGCGGCCCAGCCGCTGGTCGCGGAACTGGTCGAGGCGCTGCCGTCGGGGAGCTTCCTGACCGTCACGCACGCCACGCTGGACTTCAACTCCCCGCAGGAGCGGGCCGGCTACGAGAGCCTGCAGCGGTCCGGGAAAGCCGAGTTCTGGACCCGGCGCGAGGACGAGTTCGCGGCCTTCTTCACCGGGCTCGAGCTGGTCGAGCCGGGCATCGTGCCGATCACCGAGTGGCGGCCCGAGGCGGGCGTCGAGGTGCCGGCCCGCCGTGACATAAACGTCTGGGGAGCGGTCGGCCGCAAACCCTGAAGCGGGACGCCGACACAAAAGCGCCGGCACAAACGGGGCGCCGGCACAAACGGGGCGCCGGCACAAACGGGGCGCCGGCACAAACGGGGCGCCGGCACAAAAGCGGCGCCGGCGTGGAGAGGGGGCGCCGGCCGTGGGCCGCTGTCGGGTGGATGGCGTGCACCGGCTGTGGGCGTACCCGGAAACGGGTTTGTGATCTTCCACCCGTTCGCCGGAAACCGGTCCCGCTGGTTGGGAAGCTATATTGCGAGCATCCTGGCCGTGCAATGGCGCTCGGCGAGACGGAGAGGACGGTATCGCTCGTGAAGGTCGGCATTCCCAGCGAGGTCAAGAACAACGAGTTCCGGGTGGCGATCACGCCCGCGGGGGTCTTCGAGTTCACGCGCGCCGGGCACGAGGTCTTCGTGCAGGCGGGCGCCGGGGACGGCTCTTCGATCACGGACGCCGACTTCGTCGCGGCCGGGGCGATCATTCGGCAGACCGCCGACGACGTGTGGGGCACGGCCGACCTGATTCTCAAGGTCAAGGAGCCGATCGCCGAGGAGTACGGGCGGATGCGCGCCGGCCAGGTGCTCTTCACCTACCTGCACCTCGCCGCCTCCAAGGAGTGCACGGACGCGCTGGTCGACCGCAAGGTGACCGGCATCGCCTATGAGACCGTCGAGCTGCCGGACCGCTCGCTGCCGCTGCTCGCCCCGATGTCCGAGGTGGCCGGCCGGCTCGCCCCGCAGGTCGGCGCCTACCACCTGATGGCCTCCGGCGGCGGCCGCGGCGTGCTGATGGGCGGCGTCCCCGGCGTCTACGCGGCGAAGACCGTGGTCATCGGCGCCGGCGTCTCCGGCATGAACGCCGCCGCCATCGCGCTCGGCATGCAGGCCGAGGTGCTGGTTCTGGACAAGAACATCGCCCGGCTGCGGGCCGCCGACGCGGACTACCGCGGCCACCTGCAGACCATCGCGTCGAACGCCTACGAGATCGAGAAGGCCGTGCTCGACGCCGACCTGGTGATCGGGGCCGTGCTGGTGCCCGGCGCGAAGGCGCCCAACCTGGTGCCGAACGAGCTGGTCAGCCGCATGAAGCCGGGCAGCGTGCTGGTGGACATCTCGATCGACCAGGGCGGCTGCTTCGAGGACTCGCGGCCGACCACGCACGCCGACCCGGTCTATCGGGTGCACAACTCGATGTTCTACTGCGTCGCGAACATGCCCGGCGCGGTGCCGCACACCAGCACCTATGCGCTGACCAACGTGACCCTGCCCTATGCGCTGGAGCTGGCCAACCGGGGCTGGCGGGACGCCGTGCGGCGCGACCCGGCGCTGGCCCTGGGCGTCAACACGCACGACGGCCACGTGGTCTACGGCCCGGTCGCCGAGGCGCACGGCATGTCGACCCTCAGCCTGAATGACGTCCTCAAGTAAGGCCGTCCGCACCTATCTCGACCACCTCAGCGTCGAGCGGGGGCTGTCGCGCAACACGCTGTCGTCCTATCAGCGGGACCTGGATCGCTATGTCGACTTCCTCCGGGAGATCGGCATAGACGATCTCGCCGCGGTGTCGGGCGCCGATCTCACTGCGCACCTGGCCGCGTTGCGCGCCGGCGGCTTGTCGGCGGCGAGCGCCGCAAGAGCGATGAGCGCGGTACGCGGACTGCACCGTTTCGCCACCCGCGAGGGCCTGGCCGCCGAGGACGTGAGCCGCGACGTCAAGCCGCCCGCGACCCCGAAGCGGCTGCCCAAGGCCCTCGACCTGGACCAGGTGGAGCGGCTGCTGGCCGCGCCCGCCGGCGACGACCTGCTCGTGCTGCGCGACCGGGCGCTGCTGGAGTTCCTCTACGGCACCGGCGCGCGGATCTCCGAGGCGGTCGGGCTGGCCGTGGACGACCTTTCCTTCGAGACCGACGCCGTGGTGCTGCACGGCAAGGGCGGGCGGACGCGCCTGGTGCCGCTGGGGCGATACGCCCGCAATGCGCTGGACGCCTATCTGGTTCGGGCGCGTCCGGCGCTCGTGCCCCGCGCGCCGGCAGTCTTCCTCAACTCCCGCGGCGGCGGGCTGAGCCGGCAGAGCGCCTGGACCATCCTGCACCGCGCGGCGGCCACCGCCGGCCTGCCCACCGAGGGTCCGCACGCGGTGTCTCCGCACACCCTGCGGCACTCCTATGCGACCCATCTGCTGGACGGCGGCGCGGACGTCCGGGTGGTGCAGGAGCTGCTCGGGCACGCCTCGGTCACCACGACGCAGATATACACACTGGTCACCGTGGACCGGCTGCGTGAGGTGTACGCGACTTCCCATCCGCGGGCTCGTTAGGACATAGGCATCCGTAGGCGCGACACGCCGGGCAGGCAGCCGGGACGTGAGGTGTCCTTGGCGTACAGTCGGGCATCGGCTCGGCGCGGGTCGGGAGGGGGCGAGCGGCATGGGGCACGGCAGTAATCAGGCGGAAGCCTGGACCTCGGCGCTCCGCGAGCAGCAGAGCTCGATGGACCTCGGTGCCGACCTGGGTCCCGCCGACCCGACGGCATACACGGTGCGCCGCCCGATCCCCGAGCCGATGCCCACCGACCGGCACGGCCCGGCCCGCATCATCGCCCTGGCGAACCAGAAGGGCGGCGTCGGCAAGACCACGACGACGATCAACCTGGGCGCCGCCCTGGCGGAGTACGGCCGCAAGGTGCTTCTCGTCGACTTCGACCCGCAGGGCGCCTGCTCGGTCGGCCTCGGCGTCAACCCGCACAACCTCGACCTGAGCATCTACAACCTGCTGATGCAGGACGATGTGACCGCCGAGGACGTGATCATCAAGACCGATGTGGCCGGTCTGCACCTGCTGCCCGCCAACATCGACCTGTCCGCGGCCGAGATCCAGCTGGTCAACGAGGTCGCGCGCGAGATGGCGCTGGCCCGGGTGCTCCGCACGGTCCGCAAGGAATACGACTTCATCCTGATCGACTGCCAGCCCTCGCTGGGCCTGCTGGCGATCAACGCGCTCACCGTCGCGCACGGCGTGCTGATCCCGCTGGAGTGCGAGTTCTTCTCGCTGCGCGGCGTCGCCCTGCTGCTCGACACCATCGACAAGGTGCGCGAGCGGCTCAACTTCGACCTCGAGCTCGAGGGCATCCTGGCGACCATGTACGACAGCCGCACCACGCACTGCCGCCAGGTGCTGCAGCGGGTGGTGGAGGCGTTCGGCGACAAGGTCTACCAGACCGTGATCACCAAGACGGTCAAGTTCCCGGAGAGCACGGTGGCCGGCGCGCCGATCACGTCGCTCGACCCGGCGTCGTCCGGCGCGCGCAACTACCGTCAGCTGGCGCGTGAGGTCATCGCGGCGAAGGACGAGCGGTAGTTGCTGTTCGCGCTCGGCCAGCCGGCGGCGTTCGCCGGGCTTCTCATCGGCTTCCTGCTGGCGTTGCTGCTGCGTGCCGTCGCGATCCGGCTGATGGGCCGCTGGGTGGGCATCACCGATCGACAGTCCTCGCTGCGGCCACACCTGCGTGAGGACATCGATCCGTTCGGTGCGGTCGCGGCGGCGGTCGGCGGCGCCGGCTGGGGCAAGATCGTCGACGTCGACGAGGTGCCGCGCACCCATGGCCGTGGGCGGGCGGCGCTCGTCTTCGCGGCCGGGCCGATCTTCTGCGTGCTGGCCTCGCAGCTGGTCTTCCTGGGCTACCGGCTGGCCTTCCCGGACGCGTTCGGGCTGAGCTTCCTGCGGCCGTCGGACGTGCTGCGCGGGCAGTTCGAGGCGGGATTCGACGTGCAGATCGTGCTCGGCATCGCGGTCGGGCTGCTCGCCTTCGGGCTGCTCGCGCTGCTGCCGATCCCGCCGCTGGACGGGTTCGGGCTGCTCTGGTCGGCACAGCGCCGGCCCGGGTCCGGCATGCAGGGCTACCGCCTCTGGTTCCAGGAGAAGAACCTCGGCGTGGTGATCCTGCTGGCCTGCTGCTTCTTCCCGCTCAGCTACCCGCTGCTGCTTTGGCCGGTCGATCTGCTCGGCGCGATCTTCCTGTTCATCTGGGAATAGCGTTTCCTTGACCCTTTTGTCCCGTTAAGGCGGTGAGGGGCACTGCGTTGAGGGGAGGGCACATGAGCGTTGATCAGGCGATCGGACCCGTGGTCTACGGTCAGCACGTGCCATCAGATTCCCCCGCCACGCCGACCGAGGTGGACGACTCCGCCGCTGACGGCCGGTTCACCGTGCGGCTGGACAACTTCACCGGGCCCTTCGACCTGCTGCTGCAGCTGATCGGCAAGCACAAGCTGGACGTCACCGAGGTGGCGCTGCACACGGTCACCGACGACTTCATCGCCTACATCCGCGCCATGGGCGACGACTGGGATCTCGGCGAGGTCAGCGAGTTCCTGCTGGTCGCGGCCACCCTGCTCGACCTCAAGGCGGCCCGGCTGCTGCCCGCCGCGGACGTCGAGGACGAGGAGGACCTGGCGCTGCTGGAGGCACGCGACCTGCTCTTCGCCCGGCTGCTGCAATACAAGGCCTTCAAAGAGGCGGCCTCGCACCTGGCCGATCTGGAGGGGACCGGTGCGCGGCGGTGGCCGCGCGCGGTCTCGATGGAGCCGCGGTACGCCGAAGCGCTCCCCGATCTGGTCCTGGGGATCGGGGCGGAACGCCTCTTCAAACTGGCCCTGAAGCAGTTCCAGCCCAAGCCCGGCCCGCCCGAGGTGTCGATCGCGCACATCCATCAGGTGCGGGTCAGCGTGCGCGAGCACGCGGCGCTGTTGCGTGACCGGCTGCGGCGCGCCGGGTCGGCGACGTTCGGGCTGCTGATCGCCGACTGCGAGAACACCCTCGAGGTGGTGGCCCGGTTCCTGGCGCTGCTCGAGCTCTATCGCGAGGGGCTGGTCGAGTTCGAGCAGCCGGTGTCGCTGGACGAGCTGACGGTGCGCTGGGTCGGCGGCGACGACGCGGGCGGTGACCTGGACATCGACGACTACGAGGGCAGTCCGCCGGTGGCCGAGCCGGAGGCGCCGGCCGCGGAGTCGGTGACCGACGCGGACATCGCCGCCCTCGCCGCACTTTCGGAAGACCCGGACGGAGAAGAAGCGTGACCGACGAGCGATCCGATTCCCTGGCCTCGCAGGCGGCGTCGTGGGTGCCGCCGTGGGAGCGGGCGCCGCGAGAGCCCGACCGGGAATATCAGGCGCAGGCGATGGCCGAGCACGAGGCCGACGAGGAGCAGGGTCTCGATCCGCTGCCGGGGGAGTCCGACGAGCCGGGCACGGTGGACAGCGCGGTCGACGTGCCGGACGACGACGTCGACCTGGAGCCCGATCTCGAGGTGCCGCCGGCGATCTCCGAGGCGGTCGAGGCGGAGGACGAGGACGACGTCGACGGCTCGCCGGTCGATGCGCCGCTGCCGCCGGACGGTGACGACGCCGGCGACGTTTTCGACCTGGCCGCCGACGACGACGTGAGCGACGACGACGAAGTCGACCTGCCGTTCTACGAGGAGCCGGTCGCCTCTCCCGAGGAGCCGGCCATCGCTCCCGAGGAGCCGGCCGCTGCTCTTGAAGAGCCGGCCATCGCTCCCGAAGAACCCGCCGCTGCTCCGGAAGAGCCGGCCTCCGCGGTCGCCGCGATCCCGTCCCAGGTCATCCCGATGGACGACGGGGAGCTGCGGGCCGCCCTGGAGGCCATTCTGCTCGTGGTGGACGAACCGGTGGCGGAGCTGCAGCTCGCCCAGATCGTCGAGCAGCCGGTGGAGCGCGTCGGGTCGATGCTCGAGGACATCTCGGCGCGATTCACGGCCGCCGGGCACGGCTTCGACCTGCGCCGGGCCGCCGGTGGCTGGCGTCTCTACACCCGGCCGGAATACGCGCCGTACGTGGAGAAGTTCGTGCTCGACGGGCAATCGGTGCGGCTCACGCAGGCGGCGCTCGAGACACTGGCCGTGGTCGCCTACAAGCAGCCGGTCACCCGCTCGCGCATCTCGGCCATCCGGGGTGTCAACTGTGACGGCGTGATGCGTACGCTTGCTACGCGCGGCCTGATCGAGGAGTGCGGCACCGAGCCCGAAACCGGGGCTCATCTCTACCGGACCACCGGGCTGTTCCTCGAGAAACTGGGCCTCGACTCGGTCGACCAGCTGCCCCCGCTGGCCCCGTTCCTGCCCGACGATGTGGAAGAAGTGCTCGATGCCTCAGGCTGATCCGGTGACCGCTGAGCGCCTGCAAAAGGTGCTGGCGACCGCCGGTCTAGGATCCCGTCGCGCCTGCGAAGACTTGATCTTCCGCAGGCGCGTCACCGTGAACGGAAAGATCGCCAAGCTCGGCGACAAGGTCGATCCCTCGACCGCCGAGATCCACGTCGACGGCCAGCGGGTGATCACCGACACCAAGCTGGTCTATCTGGCCATGAACAAGCCCCGCGGCGTGGTGGCCTCGATGGACGACGAGAAGGGCCGCAACGAGCTGGCCGACTTCCTCGGCACGTTCGAGCAGCGGATCTTCCACGTCGGCCGGCTCGACGCGGACAGCGAGGGCCTGCTGCTGCTCACCAACGACGGGGCGCTCGCGCACAAGCTGATGCACCCCTCGTTCGGTGTCTCGAAGACCTATCTGGCCGAGGTCGAGGGCCCGCTGCCGCGGTCGGTCGGCCGCCGGTTGCAGTCCGGCGTGGAGCTCGACGACGGGCCCGCCAAGGTCGACAGCTTCCGGCTGGTGGACACGCTGGGCAAGGTCGCGCAGATCGAGATCGTGCTGCACGAGGGCCGCAAGCACATCGTCCGCCGGATGATGGACGAGGTCGGCCACCCGGTGCTGCGCCTGATCCGCACGGCGGTCGGCCCGATCCGGCTGGGCGACATGCGCCCGGGCGGCTTCCGCCGCCTCAACAACGGCGAGATCGCCGCGCTCTTCAAGACCGTCGGCGACTGATCTGCCAGATCTCCTCGGCCACCTCGTCCGGCCTGCGCCCATCGGTGCCGATGAGGTGGTCGACTCATCCCCGCAGCCTGCGGCCCCGAAAGGCGCGGGTCCACCGGTTTACCGGCTCGGTTGATAATGGCGGGATGCCCGTCGTGGAAGCGTCCGTCGTCGTCCCCGTACCCCCGGACCTGGCCTTTGCCGTGTCGCAGACGACGGCGCCGGTCCGTTATCGATGGGATCCGTTCGTGCGGAACCAGCACTTCGTGGACGGCGCCGTCCACCCGGACAAGGGCGTGCGGACCTTCACCCGGCAGCGGTTCGGCTTCTCGATGATCAGTGAGTACGTCTCGTTCCAGCCGCCCTCCAACGTCGGCATGAAGATGGTGCGCGGGCCGTGGTTCTTCGCGATGTTTGCCGGTGGGTGGCGATTCGCGCCGGCCCCCGACCGGCCGGGCCACAGCGTCGCCACCTGGCGATACTCGTTCCGGTGCCGGCCGGCCGTGCTGCGGCCGATCGCCGAGCTGGTGGGCCGCCGGGTGCTCGGCTGGGAGATGCGCCGGCGGATCGCGGGATACGCCCGCGGGTGCACGGACCCGGTCGTGCTCGAGGCGGCTCAGAGAGCGATCAACGACCGCGCTAGCTGAGCCTGGCGTGTCCACCCGCCGAGGTGACAGGCTGAGTCGTATGGGCGATCGGCGGCTGGCCCTCATCGTCGCGGTGGACCGCTACGACGATCCCGCGCTGCACCGGCTCGCCGCTCCCGCGGCCGACGCCGAAGCGCTGGCCGGTGCGCTCGGTGACGCCGAGCTTGGCGGCTTCGACGTTCAGGTGCTGCACAATCCCACGTCCTCGACCACCCGCCAGGAAGTGGAAGGGCTGCTCGCCGACCGCGACCGGACCGATCTGGTGCTGCTGCACTTCTCGTGTCACGGCATCAAGGACGACACCGGCGAGCTGCATCTCGCCGCCACCGACACCCGGCCCGACCGGCTGGGTTCCACGGCCGTCGACTCCTTCTGGATCAACCGATTCATCCAGCGCAGCCGCGCCGGAAGCGTGGTTCTGCTCCTGGACTGCTGTTATGGCGGGGCGTTCGAGCGCGGCATGGTCGCCCGCGCCGCCGGCGGCGTCGACGTCGGCGACCAATTCCGCCCGCAGCTCGGCGACGGCCGGGGCCGGGTGGTGATCACCGCGTCCACCGCCATGGAGTACGCCTTCGAGGGCCCGCGACTAAGGGACGGTGGCGACCCGTCCCCGTCCGTGTTCACCGGCGCGCTGGTCGAGGGCATCCGCAGCGGCGACGCCGATCACGACGGGGACGGCTGGGTCTCGATCCGCGAGCTCTACGACTACGTCTACTCGCAGGTGCGGCAGCGCACGCCCAAGCAGACCCCGAGCAAGTGGGAGTTCGGCACGCGCGGCGACCTCTACATCGCACGCACACCACTGCCCGTTTCCGAAGACGCACAAGCGACCGACGAGTTCCTGACCGGTGCGGAGGTCGAGGCTCTGACCGGCGAGAAGACAGCACTCACGCCGGAACAGCCCGACGAGTTCCCCGCCGACGACGGCGAACCCGAGATCAAGGACGAAGAGGCCCGGCAATCCGGTACGGATGAAGGCCGCACGCAGGCGACCGGGACCGCGGCCGCAGTCCTCCGGATCGCCTGTTCGCAGATCGGCTACCAGGAAGGCTCCGGGAAAGACAACAAGTATGGCCGCGCCTACGGCGTGAACCACATCGCCTGGGGCCAGCAATTCGTGTGGTGGGTGTTCCGCCAGGCCGGGCTCGGCGATGAGATGCCGAAGACGGCGGCGGCGCGGGTGGCGTACCCGTGGTATCGCCTTCACCGCGAACTCGTGGCCGTGCGCGACGCCGAGCCCGGTGACGTCGTCTGGTTCGACTTCAGTTCCGCGGTCAAGCCGGTCTCGCACGTCGGCATCGTCGAGAAGAATCTCGGCCAGGGCCGGCTGCAGACCATCGAGGGCAACACCAACCAACCGGGTTCCCGCTCCGGCGGCAACGTGTTGCGCAAGGTGCGTTCGTCCCGCATCGTGGCGGTCGGCCGACCCGACTTCGCCCGACCGCTCGCGATCGGTGTGCTCGACATGCCCTATCCCGGTCGTCCGATCGGGCCGGGCAGCCGCGAGCACGCCGCCATCAAGTGGATCCAGGCGCGGCTCAATTTCGCGGCCGCCAACAAGCATGCCGTCCTCGACGGGCGGGCGTTGACCGTGGACGGCGACTTCGGCCCGCGCACCGGGCTGGTGCTTCAGGACTTCCAGCGCCGCCGTGGCCTCAAAGGCCTCGGCCAGGCCGGCGCGAAGACCTGGCCGCTGCTCAACGCCATCCGCTGACCCGACTCGGCGACGACATACGGGTCGAGCTCGAGTGAGGCCGTATCCTGGCCGAGGCTTCACGAGGGGCCGGTGCCGGACGTGGAACCCGCGGAACTGCGCCGGATCCGAGCCACCTTCCTGGTCGCGTTACAGGTGGACGACCGGGCAGAGGGCTCGGCCATGTTCGCCGAGCGGGATCGCACCCTGGAAGCCAATCGCGACGGTGAATACGTGCTGTGGTTCGAGGCGGACCTGTACGACCAGCTGCAGATCATCCAGATCCTCGCCCGTCTCGCCGAACTCGGCGTCCCGGCGCAGCGCATCACGCTGATCTGCATCGGTGAACACGCCGGCATCGCCCGGTTCGGCGGTCTGGGTGAACTGACCGCCGCGCAGCTGCGCGAGCTGCCCGCCACGAACGCGTGCGCCCGGCTGACCCCCGCGGCCCTGAACTCGCCACGGACGCGTGGGCCGCCTTCCGCGCGTCGGCCGCCGACGGCCTGCCCGTCATCGCCGCGACTCGATCCGGTGAGCTGCGCTTCCTGGGGGAGGCGTTCGACCGGCTCAGCCGGGAGTACCCGTCGACCCGCGACGGGCTGTCGCTCACCGAACGGCGGATCCTGGCCGCGGTCGCGGACGGCGCGCCGGATGCCGGCTCGGCGTTCGTCCACGCGTCCGCCCGGGAGACGCGTCCTTATCTGGGGGACAGCTGGGCGTTCCTGATGATGGACCGGATGGCACACGCCCGGGACCCGTTGCTGCGGGTGGACCGCGGATCCACGCTGCTCCTCACCGAGACCGGAGCGCGGGTGCTCGCGGGCGACGCGGACCACGTGACGCTCAACGGCATCGACCGGTGGATCGGCGGCGTGCACCTGAGCGGGGACCACGTGCCGTGGCGGTGGAACGACGCGACCGAGACCGTCGTGCGGGTCTGAGCGGGCGCTACGACCGGCGGGGGATCTGCCAGGGATTCGCGGCCTGCAGCGGCGGTGGGAGCAGGTCGTCCGGGAACGACTGGTAGGTGATCGGGCGCAGCCAGCGGCGGATCGCGGTCGCGCCGACCGAGGTGTGCGCCGAGTTGGTGGTGGACGGCCACGGCCCGCCGTGCGACATCGCCCTGGAGACCGCCACGCCGGTGGGCCAGCCGTTCCAGATCACCCGGCCGGCCCGCTCGGACAGCAGGGTGAGCAGGCGGGGGAGCGGGAACGGGTCGTCCTCCTCGCCGTGCACGGTCGCGGTCAGTGAGCCCTCCACCGTGTCCAGGGCCCGCAGCAGGTCGTCCTCGTCCTTGTACTCGACGATCAGGGCGGCCGGGCCGAAGTGCTCGGCGGTGAGATCGGCATTGAGCTCGCCGGCGGTCGTCTCGAACAGGCGCGGGGACGCCCACCAGCCCTCGGCCGGTGGCGGGTCGCCGGCCGCCACCTCGGTCACCCCGGGCGTCGCGGCGAGCGCGTCCACGCCGGTCGCGAACTGGCCGGCGATCCGCTCGTTGAGCATCGGCGCCGGGGCCACGGCGGTGACCGCCGAGCGCAGCGCCGGGCCGAGGCCGTGGCCGGCGGGCAGGAAGAGCAGCCCCGGCTTGGTGCAGAACTGGCCGGTGCCGAGCGTGAACGAACCGACGAAACCGGAGACGATCTCGTCCGCGCGGGCGGCCAGCGCGGCGGGCGTCACCACGGCCGGGTTGACGCTGCCCAGTTCGCCGAAGAACGGGATCGGATCGGGGCGGGCGTTCGCGATGTCGTACAGGAATCGGCCGCCCGCGGTGGAGCCGGTGAAGCCGGCCGCCTTGATCCGCGGGTCGCGCAGCGCCGTGACGCCCTGCTCGTCGCCGAAGACGATGCCGAACACCCCGGCGGGCAGCCCGAGGTCGGCGACCACCCCGGAGGCGACGTCGGCCACCGCGGCGGACAGCATTGGGTGCGAGCCGTGCGCCTTGACCAGCACCGGCGCGCCGGCCGCGAGCGCCGAGGCGGTGTCGCCGCCGAGCACGCTGAAGGCGAACGGGAAGTTGCTGGCGGCGTAGACCAGGACCGGGCCGAGTGGTTCGAGGACGCGGGCCAGCACTGGGCGGGGCGGGGTGGCGGCCGGGTCGGCGTCCTCCAGGATGGCCTCCAGATAGGAGCCCTCGGTGACCACGTCGGCGAACAGGCGCAGCTGGGCGCTGGTGCGGGCCAGCTCGCCGGTCAGCCGGGGCACGGGCAGCCCGGACTCGGCCGCCGCCAACGGGATCAGGTCGTCGGCGGCGCGGTCGAGCTGATCGGCCAGCACGGTCAGCAGCTCTGCGCGTACCCGAGGGGTGGTGGTCCGGAAAGCCTTTTGAGCGGCGGCGAGCAGTGACTCGAGGCGCTCCGGTGAGGTCGGAGTGACGCCTTGGCCGACGGGTGCGCCGGTGCGCGGGTCATGACCGAGAATCGTCATGCAGAGCCACCTCCACGGGGTTGGAAAGGGTGCCGACACCGTCCACAGTGATCGCCACCGTGTCGCCGGGCCGGAGGGTGAAGTCGAGTTCGGGGACGATTCCGGTGCCGGTGCTGAGGATCGCGCCCTCCGGCATCGTGAGCTGGCGGGTCAGGTAGCCGGCCAGGTCGTCGAACGTGCGGTGCAGCATCTTGGTCGAGGTCGCCGCCGACCACGCCACGTGGCCCTCTCGGGTCACCTCGCAGGCGATGCCGAGGTCGTAGCAGTCGGGGATCTCCCAGGCCGGGCGGATGCCCGGGCCGAGCGCGCAGGAGCCCGCGTAGATCTTCGCCTGCGGCAGGTAGAGCGGGTTCTCGCCCTCGATGCTGCGGGACGAGACGTCGTCGCAGACGGTGTAGCCGACGATCGCGCCGGTCGAGTCGATGACCACGGCGATCTCGGGTTCGGGCACGTCGATCGCGGAGTCGGTGCGGATGCCGATCGGAGCGCCCGGGCCGGCGACGCGCCAGGCGACGCTCTTGAAGAACAGCTCGGGGCGCTCGGCGGCGTAGACCCGCGCGTAGACGTCGGCGACCTCGCTCTCCTCCTGACGGGCCTCGCTGGACCGCTCGTACGTCACGCCGGCCGCCCAGACCTCGGTGCGGCCGTCGACCGGCGCGAGCAGCTCGATCTCCGCTGTTTCGACCGGGCCGTCCAGCGCGCCCTCCACCGCGCTGCGAAAGTCGGAAGCCAGCAGCTCGGCGATCGTTCCCTGCTCGGCGCGGTGCACCCCGACGTCGGTTTCGACACCGACGAACACCTCGCCGCCGATCGCGTAGCGGATCACCATCATCCCAGGGTCCTCCAGGTCGACTCGCCGATCTTCGAAGCCATGCGCTGCAAGGAATTCCGGACTTGCGCCGCGGTGCGCATGCCGCACACCACGGACGCCACCTCGGGGCTGCGCAGCGGAAACTGCAGGGCCGCGTCCGGCAGGTGGGTGCCGTCGCGGCTGAAGTCGGCCCGGCGGGTCAGGGTGTCCGGCACCAGGAAGCTGTGGTCGACGCCGGTGGGCGCGGGGTTGGGTTCGAGGATCCATCCGACCTTTGTGGACAGCACGTATTCGTGGCGGGGCTTGGCGTTGAGCGTCGCGCCGAGTCGTCGCTCGGAGAGGCCGAGTTCGGTGACGGTCAGGCCGGCGACCGGGCGGGTTCTCATCGGTACCACTCCACTGCCGTGCCGCCGTCCAGCCGGGCCCGGTCGGTGTCGCTCAGGCGGCTGCGCAGGGCGGCGGTGGTCTCTCGCACTCGCGGGTAGTCGGCCGCCAGCAGGCACACCGGCCAGTCCGAGCCGAGCATCGTGCGGGCGGGGCCGAAGCTCGCGTACACGTGGTCGATGATCGGCGCGAGGTCTCCCTGCGCCCACCGCGCGTGATCCGCCTCGGTGACCAGGCCGGAGATCTTGACCCCGACATTCGGGTACGCGGCCAGCGCCGCGACGTCCACCCGCCAGGCCGACAGGTCCCCGGACCGGATCGGCGGCTTTCCGGCGTGGTCGAGCACGAACCGGGTCTCCGGCAGCGCCGCGACCGTCTCGGTGACCAGCGGCAGCTGCTCCGGCGAGATCACCAGGTCGAACGGCACATCGAGCGCCGCCAGCCCGCGGCGCACCTCCGGCCGGCGCAGCCAGTGCTTGTCCGGCTCGACCTGCAGGTTGTGCCGGACCCCGACCAGCTTTCCGCGCTCCTTGAGCTCTTTCAGCTGGGCCGGGACATCGTCGCGGGTGAGGTCGACCCAGCCGACCACGGCGAACCCGGTGTCGAGCAGGTCGAGCGTCTCCGCGCGGAGGTCGAGCGCCTGCACCACGACGGCGGCGTCCACCTGGTTGGCCCGCAGCGTCGCGGTCAGCTCCTCGACCGGGAACGAGCGCCGCAGCACCGGCAGCTCGTCGGTCCACGGCTGCGGATGCCGGTCGAGATCCCAGATGTGGACGTGGGCGTCGATCCTCATGCGCGGGGACTCGTCATGACCTGGGGCGGAGCCGCAGGCCGCCCATCCCGCCGTCCACCGCGATCTCCGCACCGGTGGTCGACCCGGCCCGCGGCGACGCCAGATAGACCGCGGCGTGCGCCACCTCGTCGGCCGAGACGAGCCGGCCGTGCGGCTGGCGGGCCTCCAACGCGGCCCGTTCAGCGGCCGGATCGTCGGCGCTGGCCAGCAACCGGCCCACCCAGGGCGTGTCCGCGGTGCCGGGGCTGACCGCGTTGACCCGGATGCCGTCCGGCATGCCGTCCGCGGCCATCGCCCGGGTCAGCGCCGACACCGCGCCCTTGCTGGCCGAATACACCGCCCGCTGCGGGAGCCCGGCGGTGGACGCGATGGACGCGGTGTTGACCACCGACGCGTGCGCGGACGCCCGCAGGTGCGGCCAGGCCGCCCGGGACACCCGCGCGGTGCCGACCACGTTCACGTCGAGCACGCTGTGCCAGTCGTCGTCCGTGGCGCTCTCCACGCTGCCCTGCGCGCCGATCCCGGCGTTGTTGACCAGCACGTCCAGCGTGCCGCCGAGCGTCCGCACGGCCTGGTCGACGGCGGCCCGGACGGCGGCGTCGTCGGTGACGTCGGCGCTGACGAACCCGATCTCTCCGGGCAACTTGCCCGGCCGGTCCTTGGCACGGTCGAGCACCACGACCCGGGCGCCCGCGGCGGTGAACGCGGTGGCCACGGCCAGCCCGATCCCCGAGGCGCCGCCGGTGACCAGGGCGGTGAGTCCGTCGAGTTCTCCCATGCTTCTCACCTTAAGCGCCTGCCCGCCAGGGCGAGCGCGGCGACGGAGAGCAGAGCCGTGACCGGCGCCAGGGCAAAGCCGTAGCGGGGGTCGGCGGCGGTGAGCGGGCCGGTGAGCGCCGATCCGGAGGCGCTGCCGACCGCGAACGCGGTGAAGATCCAGGCGAACGCCTCGACCGTCGTTCCGGTGGGCGCCAGCCGGTCGGCGGCGAGGAAGACCGCGGTCAGCACCGGCGGCAGCAGGAGTCCGCTGATCAGGACGAGCACGGCCATGGCGGCCGGGCGCGGGGTCGCCAGCAGCGGCAGGAAGCCGACCACGAACGCGCCCGCCAGCACGGGCATCGTTCGGCCGCGCACCCTCGTGTAGAGCAGGCCGCCGAGCAGAGCGCCGGCCGCTTGCAGGGCCAGCAGCCAGCCCGCGATCGAACGGTTGCCGGCGGCCTCGGCGTATCCGGTGAGGGCGACCGGGATGCTGCCGACCGCCGCGCCGACGCAGACCACGCCCGCCACCAGGGCGACGAACGCCGGCGCGCGCAGCGGGCCGGCCCAGTGTCTCTTCGCCGGGACGCCGCGCCAGTTGCGGGTGTGCTCGACGCGGGCGAAGACCAGGACGCCGCCGAGTTGCAGCAGACCGATGGTGATCAGCGCGGCCGAAGGGCCGGCCAGCGCGGCGGCGGCCAGCGTGACCAGGGGGCCCGCCACGAAGATGATCTCCTGAGCGGCGATGTCCAGGGTGTAGGCGGCGGGCACCGCGGACGGCGCGACCAGGTCCGGCCACAGGGCTCGCAGGCAGGCTTCCAGGGGCGGGGTGCCGAGGCCGGCCAGGGCCGCTCCGATCAGCGGGCGGCCGGCCGCCACCAGCAGGAAGCCGACGCCGGACAGGGCTGCCGACGCGTACAGGATGGGGGGTTGTCGCCATTTGTCGATGGCGCGCGCCAGAACCGGGGTGCCGGCGGCCATCGTGGCCGTGTAGACGGCGACCAGCAGGGCGGCGGCGGACAGGCTCTGGGTTTGGCGGGCGTGCAGGAGCAGAGCCAGCGGCGCCGCGCCGAGGGGCAGGCGGCCGATCTGGCTGGAGAGGAGCAGGACGGCGACCCGTGGGGCGCGCAGGACGGAGACAGCGGACATGAGGCATCGCTCCCGTGCGATTTCGGAGATGGCTTCTCAGAAACGGCTGCGGGTCAGGGAGCGAAGTCACCACGGTCGTGGTCGTTGCCGTAGAGCGGCAGAGCAGGGGTGATCCAGCAAGCGAAGGCGGCAGCGGGGATCACGGGTCTGAACCTACTCGTCGTCGGGTGTCAGCCGGAAGATGCGGAGCTCGCGGCCCCCGGCGCGTGCGGCGTAGCCGTTGTAGCCGGGCCAGATCTCCCGCACCAGCCGCCACAGCCGGTCCCGCTCGGCGCCGCTGGTCAGGGTCGCGTGCACGCCGAACTCGCGGGCGCCGATCGCCACCCGGGCGGCCGGGTGGGCGATCAGATTCGCCGACCACGCCGGGTGGTGAGCCTGACCCCAGTTGGAGCCGATCACCACGAGCGCGTCGCCGTCGGTGGCATAGAGCAGCGGCTGGGTGCGGGGGAGACCCGACTTGCGGCCGGTCGTGGTGATCAGCAGCGACGGCAGCGTGTGCCGGCCGACCACCGTCCAGCGGCCGCGGCTGAGCTTCTGGATCCGGCGGTCCAGCGGCGTCAGCAGGCGGCCGCCGAGGGCGAACCAACGCTGGTTGCCGAGCCGCCGCAGCAGCGCGGTGTATCGCGACATCCGCTGATTATGGTCGCCGCGCGCACTCGCTAGGCGCGCACCGCCGTGGCCGGCCGCGCGACGGCGCGGCGGACCACGCCCGTGTACGCGAGGATCGCGATCGTGACCAGCATGATCAGCCACCCCTGCCAGCCGCTCAACCCGGTGAGCCAGGCGTTGATCGACGGCACCTCGGCCTGATCCGCGGTGACCACGTGCACGAACCCGAACACGACCGTGTTGTTCACGGCGTGCGCGGCCACCGCCGGCCAGATCGAGCCGTGCGCCAGCCGCAGCAGGCTGAGCAGCACCCCGAACAGCGTGGTGAAGATGATGAACGGGATGATCGACTGCCGCTCGTCCGGACCCATCGAGAACCACGGCCCGACGTAGAACGGCAGGTGCCACACCCCGCAGACGACCCCGATCGCGATCATCGCGGGCCAGGTGCCGAGCCGGTCGCGCAGCCGGTTCAGCAGATAGCCACGCCAGCCCCACTCCTCGCAGAAGGCCAGCGGCAGGATCAGCACGAACTGGACGAGGTTGGCCGCCAGCGCCCGCAACGCGACATCCCACGGAAAGCCGGTCTGCCCGGCGGTGTCCGGCGCATAGGCATCGCGCAACGCCGAGAAGCCGGTCAGGTCGGCCGGAAAGACACCGGTCACGGCATTGAGCGTCACCGCCAGCACTGCCATCACCAGAAAGATCCCGATGGCGAGCAGGCAGTAGCGAACGAGCCGGCCGACCGGCCGCACCGGCACCAGCGCGGTCGCCTGCGCGATGTTCGCCGGGCGCCACACCCACCGCACCGCCACCAGAGTCGCGATCGCCACACACAACATCGCCGCGAAGAACAGCACCCGGATCCCGGTGACCTGCTCCACCACCCAGATCAGCCAGGGCAGAGCGAAGACAATGCCGAGAAAGACCCCGACATCCCGGTACGAGTCGTCGCGGGTCACAGCCATCCGCTGATTATGGGCCTACACGTGGCGCAGATCGGCCAGGAGTTGATACGGGTATGGCCCGGGCCGGTCGCTCACCCGGTCGAGGCGCTCGCGCTGCGCCGGATCCAGGGTGACGTCGAGCGCGCCGAGGTTCTCGTCGAGCTGCTCCGGCGTGCGCGCACCGACGATCGGCGCGGTGACGCCGGGCCGGTGCAGCAGCCAGTTCAGCGCCGCCTGAGCCGGCGAGCAGCCGGCCTCGCGCGCGACGGCGACCAACGTCTCGACCACGTCCCAGGTCCGGTCGTTGTCGTAGTTGCCCCAGGCCTCGGTCCAGGTCGGCTCGCCCGCGCGGTTGGTGGCCGCGATCCGGGTGTCGTCACCCAGCGGCTCGGCGCCGCGCCGGAACTTGCCGGTCAGCCACCCACCCCGCAACGGGCTGTAGGGCACGATGCCGATGCCCTCCTGCAGGCACACCGGAACCAGTTCCCACTCGGCGTCGCGGTCCAGCAGGTTGTAGAGCGGCTGCAACGACACCAGCGGCTCCCAGCCCGCGGCACGGCTCAAATCAGCGGCCCGCTGCACCTGCGCGCCGCTGAAGTTGCTGATCCCGAGATAACGCACCTTGCCCGCGCGTACGACATCGTCGAGCGCCCGCAGCGTCTCCTCCAGCGGCGTGCCGTAGTCCCACATGTGCAGCTGATAGAGATCCAGGTGATCGGTGCCCAGTCGCCGCAGGCTGGCGTCCACCGCGTCGATGATGTGCTTGCGGCTCAGCCCCCGGCCGTTCGCGCCGCTGCCGAACCGCACCTTGGAGGCGACCACCACGTCCTGCCGCGGCCGCTGCGCCAGCCAGCTGCCGACGATCTCCTCGGACCGCCCTTCGCTGTAGGCATCGGCGGTGTCGACGAAGGTGCCGCCGGCCTCGGCGAAGCGATCCAGCAACCGGTGGCTCCGCGCCTCATCAATCTCCCGGCCGAACGTCATCGTGCCCAGGCACAGCCGGCTGACCCGTAGCCCGGCCGCACCGAGTCGAGTGTGTTCCATGGCCCTGAAGCTACGATCTGGACCGCGCTCCAGGTCAAGCCATCAGGGCGGTGCGCCCGGTGAGCAGGAGCAGCAGGGCCAGCGCGGGGCCGGAGGTTTCGGGGCCGCTGCCGGCCGTCCACTCGATGTCGGTGGCCCGCAACGTGCGCCCGGTCAGGCGTTTGCGGGCCCGGAACGGCCAGCCCATCTCCCACACCCGCTCGAGGCCGGCCCGGCTCACCTCGGCGGGCACCGCGAACTCGCGGCCCAGCGGCAGAGCGATGTCCTGGCTGTGCACCGCGAGGTCGAAGAGCGCGTTGCGCGTGTCGAGGGCCTTCGCGGTCTTGCGGGTGCCGGCCTGCTCGCGGATCCGGGCCACGATCGCCGTCGGCTCGGCGGCGCCGTTTCGCTTGGCCAGCAACGTGTTGATGTGGTTTGGATTGAAGCCGGCCCGCGGCGCGGCCGCCACCATCTGCCACGTGGTGATGGTCGGCACCAGCGCGAGGTGGCCGGCCACGTCCCGGACCATCCAGCCCGCGCACAGCGAGGGCGCGTCCCACTCGGCCGGGGTCAGCGACTCAAGCAGATCGGCGATCCGCAGGCGCAGCTCCCGGACGGCGGCCCAATAATCCTCGTCGTTCATGGCACGCCTCCGCGATAGTCCGATGTTCGGACTATATTATCGCGAGGTGGCGGAACTCAATCTCGGTTTGCTGTTGTTCATCCCCTACCGGTTCATGGAGTCGGCCGTGCTGGCCGAGTTGCGGGCGCACGGCCACGACCTGCCGATCAACCAGGCTCGGGTGTTTCAGCGCATCGCCCCGGGCGGCTCCCGGATGGCCGAGCTCGCCGAGGCCGCACAGCTCAGCAAGCAGACCCTCGGGTCGATCGTCGACCAGCTCGAGCGGGCGGGTTACGTGCGCCGGACGCCGGATCCCCGCGACGCGCGAGCCCGGCTCGTCACGATCACGGCGAAGGGGGAGGAGCTGATCGAGCTCAGCACGCCGGTGGTGCGCCGGATCGAAGCCGAGTGGGAGGCGCATCTCGGCCGGGACGAGGCGCGCCGGCTGCGGCGGAGCCTGGCGGCGCTGTGCGAGATCACCGACGTCGCGTCGTAATCTGAGCGTCCAGGCGATGACGGGAGTGGTGATGTCCACAGTGCGCGTCCGGCACATCGTGGTGGACGACGTCGCCTATCGCTGGCGGGTCAGCCAGATCGACGCACTCCGGGTGGGACTGCGGTTGTGGCGGGCCGGTGAGCGCCTGCCGCTGGCGGACGTGCGCGTGCCGTTCGCCGATCCGTGGCTGAACCATCCGCTCGGCCCGGCCGCCGAGCCGCTGCGGCCGGGCAGCGTCGCCGACCTCATTCGCGCGGTCGTCGCCGACGGCGGCGGGCATCGCGAGTTCGAGATCGTGGACGGCCGGCTCCAGCCGAGCTGACGGCTTTGCGCCTTCCCGCACGGCTGAGCTGAAGGCCCATAAGGCAATTGCCCGCCAATTGTCCCGGAGTTAGGTTGCGATAATGTCGGACTCCGATTTGCGCCGTCGCGATGACAGATCTGATGAAGATCTCAGCACGGACGACCGAAACAATCAAAACGACAACGAGGAAGAGCTCGATCTCGAAGAGGAAGCCATGGATCGCGAGGATCCCGACGGTGGCCTGTTCGGAGTCAGCGAGCCCGGGGAGATCGCCGCGGACAACGTCGATGCTCCCGAGGCCTACACCGAGGCCGGTGAATGATGGCCGCCATGTCCGGTCTGAAGGACCGCAAGAGGGTTCAGGCCAGGGACCGTGCGGTGCAGGCCGCGAAGCTCGGCCTGGCGCACGCGAACGAAGTCGATTACACGCAGGGCGAAAAGCGCTGGGACGGCATCGCCAACAAGCGCAATGCCGCATTGGGACAGTTTCCGCGGCACGCCGACTGCTCGTCCTACGTCACCTGGTGCCTGTGGAACGGATTGTTCCTGCCCTTCGGCCTGCCGGACAACGTGAACGGCCAGAAGTGGAAGGCCGGCTTCACCGGCACGATGGGCAGTCTCGGACGCAAGCTCGATCCCGGTGAGGGCCCGATCCGCGGCGATCTGGTCTTCTATGACCCGCCGCACGTCGCCATTGTGGTGAGCCGGAAGAACGGTGTGCCGATGGTGATCAGCAATGGCAGCGACGACGGCCCGTTCCGCCTCCGATTCAACTATCGCGACCCCGTCCAGGTCCGGCGCTACATCTAGTCCCGCCGGGTCGCCTTGATCACGTAATAGGCCGGCAGCGCGCCCGCCGCGCTGCCGAGACCCGCATAGAGCTCCGGCTCGGGAAACTCGGCGAACGCGTCCAGCCGCAGTCCGGCGCTCACCAGGGTCGTCACCACCTCGCTCACCGGCCACACGAATGGCGACAATTGCTCGCCGCGGAACCCGATCGGCCGTTTGGCATCGTCCTGATCGAAATTCGGTCGCCCACCGCCGAAGTAATCCCCGGCCACCGCCAGGTGATCCGCGCCGCGGACCGCGAGCACCTCCCAGACCGGATGGTGGTCGCAGATCAGCACCGAACCGCCGGGCCGCAGCCGCGTCGCCAGGATCTCCGCGAAGACCGCGAGGTCCGGCACCCAGCAGATCGCGCCCCAGCTCAGATAGATGAGATCAAGATCGACGAGGTCCGGCGGCAGATCGAACATGTCAGCCCGCCGGAAGTCGGCCGCGATCCCGGCCTCGGCGGCGCGCTCACGCGCCTTTTCGATGGCGACATCGGAGATGTCGATGCCGGTCACCCGTGCGCCGAGGTTGGCCCAGGACAAAACCTCATCCCCGTACGAGCACGCGAGCTGCAACACCCGGCGGCCCGACACATCACCGGCCAGCCCGACCTCGAAGTCCTCCAGGCAGACCAGCCCGGCGCGGAACTCCGCCACGGGCCGTCCCGACCGGCGGCCCGCGATCTGTTCCCAGGCCGCCCGATTCGCCGCCGTGATCGTGCTGATGCGTGCGTCCACGTGGGGCAACCTACGCTCTTCCCGATCAGGGGTTCTCGTCATGTCGGTGTCGGCGGCCCCAGGTGCAAACCGGTGACCTGCGAACTGGCTGACTCACGCCAAAGCTTGGCCACCACGGCCCTTCCGCTTGACCGCTGACTGGCCGGCTTCCGCGTCTCCGCCGGCTACTGCTCACCGGCCATGGGATAACCCGCACCGGCCGCGTGCGACCCCCCGTCAGCACCCGCACGCTCGATTGACCGGTCCCCACCCGAGTCGCAGCCTGACCGGGGTCACCGCCTGATCAGCAGGATGAGCACACCGGCCAGCAGCAGCGCGCCGGCGCCGAGCCAGGCGGACCTGATGCGGTCTCGGCGGCCCAGCGTCGTGAGGTCGCCGATGGCGCTGCCGCTCTGCGGGGCGTACTGCTCGAGCCGGTCCCGCCCGGCGCTGACCCGGCCGACCGCGAGTGCGGGGTGGTCGGCCGGTGTGACGAGGTCCCGGAAGAAGATCTCGGTGCTGCCCCGTTCCGGGTTGTCCTCTCGCGGGCCGTCGCCGGCGGTCAGAATCGCGGGCCGGCCAGGGAAGAGCACCCTGCGGCGGATCGCGAGGTCGACGTCGGCCGCGGCCCCGTCGTCGCCGTGCAGGCGGGAGTCGCCGTGGCCGGGGTACTCCGTCACGCTCTCGAACGTGCCCTCGCCGGTGTAGTGGTAGAGCAGCACCTGATGGGTCTGCCGGTACGGGTCGGTGGCGGTCCGGCCGGTCAGGATCACGGCCGTGCCCGGCTCGGCCGCGGCGAAGCCGGCGGGAGTGACGATCGGCAGGCGGCGCAGGATCAGCCAGCGCCACAGGCCCCCGAGCGCCTGGCCGCTGGTGATCAAGGCTCCGATCCCGACGGCCCCGATGAGGAACCACATGCCTCAATGGTCGGTCAGCCGCCTCGGCAGGGCCAGGGCGTTGCTCGATGGATGCGACTGAAGCCGACGAAGCGTGGGGGCATGTGAGCCGATTCGCAGCTAGCTGTTGCGTCGCCGGTGATAACCGGTCGGTTGTTCACGCTGCTTGTCAGTTCAACGGAATCGTTGCCCGTGACAGGCGACCATGGTCCGATTGCTCCCCGGAAGCTCGCGACTTTTGCGGCAACACTCTCATGCCGGGAGATGGAATGACGAGATCAAAGTCCGCTTTTTCCGCACCTTGCTTACGCTCGCGGCCACCACCGCCATGGTCCTCGGTGCCGCGACACCCGGAAACGCCGCAGTCACCCCGGCAGCCACCGGCGTGCGGCTTTCGAACGCTCCGGCCGTGGCGTGCCCGGTGCCCGGACAACGGGTCAAGACCTCGAACTCGGACAGGGTCTGGCTCATCGGTCCCGGGTACAGCCTGTATTACGTTCCGGGAGATGCCTACTTTGACCTGTGGGACAGCTTTGCCGGCGTGGTGACCAACAACAATCTGTTCAACGGATGCGGTCACGTCGAGACCTACTATTACACGCTTCAGGACGCGTTCTTGGCGAAGTTCCAAGACTCGCCGCATGTCTATATCACTGCTGACGGTGCAGATGGCTATCTCAGCCGCTGGATCGTCGACGGCGCCACATTCAACAGGTATGGCTTCTCGTGGTCGAAGATCTCGATCGTCGCGTGACTCTACAACCCGGGCACCAACTGGACCTGAGTTCCCTCGTTTCGACGGAGCGGCAGCCAAGGCCAACGACGCAGATCTGCGCGCCGCTGCCGCAGCGATCGCTGCTCTAATCAGCGAGGCGAACCCGGCCGTCGATCCGGCGCGGGATGCCGTCGTACTCGTCGCGCAGCTCGACCGGTAGCAGCTCAGCCGGCGCGTCTTGCCAGGCTGTCGGTCGCAGGAAGCGGCGGATCGCGGTGGCTCCGACGGAGGTGTGCTGCGAGTTGGTGGCCGGCCAGGGGCCTCCGTGGTGCTGGGCCCAGGAGACGGCCACGCCGGTCGGGTATCCGTCAAAGATGATCCGGCCGGCGACCGGCCGGAGCCGCCGGGAGAGTTCAGCGGGCAGTTCCGTCTCGCCGGGGCCGCGCTGCACGGTGGCAGTGAGGGAGTTCGGCAGCTTGCCGAGTGCGGTGAAGAGGTCGGTCTCGTCGGTGTAGCGGGCGATGACGGCGACCGGGCCGAAACACTCCTCAGTAGCCTCCCGAGGCAGATCGGCCGCGGTCGTCGTTAGCAGGGTGGGATTGCCCCGGAATCCGCCCAGGGCGGCACCGGAACCGGCAGATGACGTCTCCAAAACTTCGCTGAGGGAGGCGATCCCGCGTGTGAAGGAGGCCGCGATGCCCTCGTTGAGCATCACCATCGGCTCGGTCTCGGCGACCGCCGCGCGCGCGGCGGCGACCAGCGTGTCCCCGTCCGGGCCGGCCGGCACGAAAGCCAGCCCAGGTTTGGTGCAGAACTGTCCCGCTCCGAGCGTGAACGACCCGGCGAACTCCGATCCGATCCCTGCTGCCCGGTCGGCCGCTGCCGCAGGCGTCACCACCACCGGGTTGAGGCTGCTGAGCTCGCCGAAGAACGGGATCGGCTCGGTCCGCTTCTCGATGATCGCCAGCAACGCCTGGGCTCCGCTTGGCGAGCCGGTGAACCCCACCGCTCGGATCGCCGGGTGCGCCACGAGGTCGGCGCCTGCTTGCTGCCCGTAGACGATCCCGAGTGTTCCCTCCGGTGCGCCCGCCTTGCGGGCGGCCACGCTGAGCACATCGAAGCACAACTGGGAGGTGGCCGGGTGCGAGGGATGCGCCTTGAGGACGACCGGGCATCCTGCGGCGATCGCCGACGCGGTGTCCCCGCCGGGGACGGAGAAGGCCAGCGGGAAGTTGCTGGCGCCGAAGACCGCGACCGGCCCCACGGGTACGAGCATCCGTCGCAGATCCGGCCGTGGACCCATCGCCGTGTCTCCGGCGTGGTCGATGGCCGCCTCCAGATAACCACCGTCGGTGAGCACTGAGCCGAACAGCCGCAACTGGTAGCACGTCCGCGTCAGTTCCCCGTTGAGCCGGGTCTCACCAAGCCCCGTCTCCCGGTCGGCTATCGCCACGATCCGTGACCGTGAGTCCTCGAGAGACGCCGCCAGTGCTTCCAGGAGCGAAGCTCGCCCGTCACGGCCGAGCGCTTCGAGCGGCCCCGCGGCGGTCAGGGCGGCGTCGCAGATCGCCGAGATCGACACCGTCTCACGGGCGACGACCTCGACCACCTCGCCGGTGCGCGGGTCGATGCTGGAAACCTCGACGCTCACTGCTTTCCTCCGTGTATGTCGGCGCGGTCCACGATCCATTTCCGCATCTGGTCGCTGAGGGTCATTCCGAGGCCGAGACGCTGCGACAGGTGGATGCGCCCGTCCCGGATCGCCAGCCTCTCGTTGAAGAGCGGGTGCAGCCAGTCGAAGTGTTCTACCCATGGCTCGTGCGGGTAGGCCGCTGCCAGATGTACGTGGATCTCCATGGCGAAGTGTGGTGCCAGCATCAGGTTCCGGTGTTCGGCGAGCGTCGCGAGTCGAAGGAACTGGGTTATTCCGCCGATTCGTGGCGCGTCCGGCTGGATGATGTCCACGGCTGCGTTGTCGATGAGCTGGTAGTGCTCGGCGACGCTGGTAAGCATTTCTCCCGACGCGATCGCGGTGTCGAGGCTGCGGGCGAGCGCCGCGTGGCCCTCCACGTCGTACGCGTCGAGCGGCTCTTCGATCCAGACCAGCCCGAACTCCTCCAGGGCGCGGCCGACGCGCTGGGCGGTTGGCCGGTCCCACTGCTGGTTGGCGTCGACCATGAGCGGTACGTCGTCACCGATGTGCTCGCGCACCGCCCGGACGCGGGCGAGGTCTACCGCCGGCGACGGATGCCCGACCTTGATCTTTATGCCGCCGATGCCCGCGGCCAGGGACGCGGTGGCATTCGCCGTGATCTGTTCGATCGGCTCGTGCAGGAAGCCACCGGACGTGTCGTAGCAGCGGACGGAATCGCGGTAGGCGCCGAGCAGCTTGGCGAGCGGCAGCCGGGCTCGTTTCGCCTTGAGGTCCCAGAGGGCGACGTCGATCGCGGCGATGGCTTGTGTGGAGGCACCGCTGCGGCCGACCGAGGCGCCGGCCCAGACGAGCTTGGTCCAGAGACGGCCGATGTCGCTGGGGTCCTCGCCGATCAGGTCCGGAGCCACCTCACGGGCGTGGGCGAACTGGGCGGGTCCTCCCGCGCGCTTGCTGTAGCTGAAGCCGACCCCCTCGTGGCCGTCCTGGGTGCGGATCTCGGCGAACAGGAATGCAACGTCGGTCATCGGGCGCTGCCGGCCGGTGAGCACCTTGGCGTCGCTGATCGCGTTCTTCAGCGGGAGGATGACCGAGGAGAGGGTGATTTCGTTGATGCGGTCGGGCACGTGATCACCGCACCAGACAGGGGCGCTTGGGGTCGAAGCGCCAGCCGGGAAGCAGGTACTGCATGGCGGTGGCGTCGTCGCGGCCGCCGAGCCGGTGTTCCAGATATAGCTCATGTGCGGCGGCCATTGCGTCAGGGTCGAGTTCCACGCCGAGACCGGGCGTGGAGGGCACGGCGATCGCGCCGTCGCGGATCGGGAAGGGATTGCGGGTGGGCCGCTGGCCGTCCTGCCAGATCCAGTGCGTGTCCAGGGCGGTGATCTCGCCGGGGGCGGCCGCGCCGACGTGCGTGAACATCGCCAGGGAGATGTCGAAGTGATTGTTGGAGTGCGAGCCCCAGGTCAGGCCGAAGTCGTGGCAGAACTGGGCGACGCGGACGGAGCCACGCATGGTCCAGAAGTGTGGGTCCGCGAGGGGGATGTCGACCGAGTGGGAGCGCACGGCGTGAGCCAACTGCCGCCAGTCGGTTGCGATCATGTTGGTCGCGGTGCGCAGCCCGGTGGCGCGGCGGAACTCGGCCATCGTCTCTCGCCCGGACAGGTCACCTTCGGCGCCGACGGGGTCCTCGGCGTACGCCAGGACGCCGTTCAGATCCCGGCAGAGCCGGATCGCGTCGGCGAGCAGCCAGCCGCCGTTGGGGTCGAGCGTGATCCGTGCCTCAGGGAACGACGAGGCGAGCGCCCGAACCGCTGCGACCTCCTCATCGCCGGAGAGGACGCCGCCCTTGAGCTTGAAGTCGGAGAACCCGTATCGCTGCTGGGCGGCCGTCGCCAGCGCGACGATCGACGACGGGGTCAGCGCGGGCCGGCGGCGCAGCCGCTCCCACTCGTCTGCCGGGGACGGCTCCACGAGGTAGGGCAGGTCGGTCGCCGCGCAGTCCGCGATATAGAACAGGTATCCCAGGACGGGCACGCTGTCGCGCTGCATGCCCTCGCCGAGCAGCTCGGCGACCGGCACACCGAGGTGCTGCCCGAGCAGGTCCAGCAGCGCCGACTCCAGCGCGGTCACCGCGTGCACGGTCACGCGCAGGTCGTACGTCTGGATGCCGCGCCCTTGCGCGTCCCGGCTGCCGAAGGTGGACGCGATGCTGCGCAGCAGCGAGCCGAACTCCGCGACGCGGCGGCCGATCAGGAACGGGGCCGCCGACTCCAGAGTCGAGAGGATGGCGTCGCCGCCCGGAACCTCACCCACGCCGACGTTTCCCGAGCTGTCGGTGATGATCACGACAGTTCGGGTGAAGAACGGTCCGTGCGCCCCGCTGAGGTTCAGCAGCATGCTGTCGTGGCCGGCGACGGGGACGACCTCGATGCGCTCGATGACAGGGCTCACGGCCGGACCTTGTCGATCAGAGCGGACAGGTCGACGCGTTCGCCCGCCGTCAGGTCGGTGAGCGGCGGCCGGACCCGGCCTCCGTCGCGGCCGACCGCGGTCAGCCCGGCCTTGATGATCGAGACGGCGTAGCCACGGGCCCGGTCGCGGACGTCGAGGTACGGAATGACGAAGTCGTTGAGCATCTCGTAAACGGCCGTCCGGTCTTGGGCGCGGACCGCGGCGTAGAAGCGCAGCGCGAACTCGGGAAGGAAGTTGTAGAGCGCTGACGAATACGTGTTGACGCCGAGCTGGAGCAGCGGCAGCGCGAACGTCTCGGCGGTGGGCAGCCCGCCGATGTAGATGAGCCGGTCGCCGACCTTCGCGTAGGTGCGGGTCATCTGCTCGATGTCGCCGACGCCGTCCTTGAGGCCGACCAGGTTCGGGTTGCGGTCGGCGAGCACGGCGACGGTCACGTCCTCGAGCACGGCGTTGGCCCGGCTGTAGACGACGACACCGAGGTCGGTCGCCCGGCAGACGGCGTCGACGTGCGCGATCAGGCCCGCTTGGCTGGCCTCGGTCAGATAGGGCGGGAACAGCAGGATCCCCGCAGCGCCCGCATCCTGGGCGGCTTTGGCCTGGGCGACCGCGAGCGCGGTGCCCCCGGTTGCCGGGGCGACGACCGGCACCCGATCGCCGACCTCGTCCACCGCTACGCGCACCACGGCGTCGATCTCGCCCGGGGTGAGGCTGAAGCCTTCCCCCGTGCCGCCCGCGGCGAAGAGGCCGGCGACGCCGAAGCTCGCCTGCCACGCGAGATGCTCGCGGTAGCGGGCCGCGTCGAAGGCGAGGTGCTCGTCGAAGTGGGTCACCGGGAACGACAGGAGGCCGGAACCGAGCCGGGCGGCGAGGTCGAGAGGGGAAATCTGCGTCACCCGGTCACCGTAGAAAGATTTGGTGATGCCTGTCCAAGAGTGTTTCGGCATTGTTTAATACCTCTATAGCATCACGCCGCTCACGGCTTCGAGGATCCGCCGCAGCGCCGGATTGTGTGAGTGGCGAGGCCAGAGCAAGTGCAGCTCGACCGGTTCGGGGACCGGCGTTCGGATCGGCAGGTAGGCGACGTTCGGAACGCCGAGCAACTGCGCCGAGGCCGGCACGAAGGCCACACCGCGGCCCGCGGAGACCAGCCAGAGCATGGTCATCACCTGGCTCACGGTGTGCACCACGCGCTCCTGGGCAAGAGGCACCATGCTCACCACCAGGTCGTAGAAGTACCGGGCCTTTTGCTGCGAGTGGAATATGAGTGGCTCACCGGCCAGGTCGGCGGGAACCACCGGACGGCCAAGCACGGTGAGCGCGTGGTCCTCCTTCACCGCAAGGAGCAGGGCCTCGCGGTGCAGGAGCCGGGAGTCGAACAGCTCAGGGTCGAAGGGCGGCCGGGCCAGGCCGAGGTCGATGTCCTCGCCGGCGAGCGCGGCGATCTGCTCGCGGGTGACCATCTCGAACAGCTCGATGTGCACCTCGGGCAGGTGCAACTCCACCTCGTTGATCAGCCGCCCGAGAATCCCGAAGGTGGAGGCGGCGGTGAAGCCGAGCCGCACCAAGCCACGGGAGCCGGAGGAGACACGCTGCGCGAGTTCCGGCGCCGCTTCGGCGATCGCCAGGATGCGGCGAGCCTCAGCGAGAAACGCTTCACCGGCCGGTGTGAGCGCCACCCGGCGGTTGTCCCGGTCGAGCAACTGGGCCCCGACCGCGGCCTCGAGTTTCTGGATCTGCCGGCTCAACGGCGGCTGGGTCATCCGTAACCGGGCCGCAGCACGCCCGAAATGCAACTCCTCAGCCACTGCCACCAGGCCCCGCAATTGCTCCAGCGTGTAGTTCATGCCGTGAAGGTATCAATCGATGCAGCAATTGGCTTGGACAGGCATGAACGCAGAACCATACGCTCGCCGGACAAGTGACCCCTCTCACAGCTAGCGGGAGACCGCAATGAAGAAGATCCTTCCCGCACTCGGGCTGGCAACCGTGCTCGTCCTCGCCGGGTGCGGCGGCAACCTTGACTCCGGCGATTCCGGCTCCGCCGCGGCGGCCTATCCCGAACGCGCCGTCACCCTGCTCATCGGCCAGGACGCCGGCGGGAGCACCGACCTGATCGGCCGCGCGCTGGCCGATCCGGCGAGCACCGACCTCAAGCAGCCCATCACCGTGCAGAACCGGCCCGGCGCCAACGGGGCGGTCGCGGCCAAGGAACTTGCCGCCGCCAAGGCCGACGGATACACGATCATGGTGTTCGTGGGCTCCCTCGCATACATCACGCCCCTGGCGGTCCCGGCCGACCAGGCGGTCGACATCAACAACTACGAGGTCGTCACCGGCATCTCGCAGGACGACTTCGTGCTCATCGCGAACCCGCAGACCGGCTTCAAAACGGTCAAGGACATCGTCGACGCCAAGCGCCCCATCAAGTTCGCCACCACCGGCGTCGGCACCGGCAGCCAACTCACCCAGACCCTGCTCTTCGCCCAGGCCGGCGTCGACGCCACCGCAGTGCCGTTCAACGGCGGCGCCCCGGCGCTGACCGCGGTCCTCGGCGGTCAGGTCGACGTCGCGGCCGTGCAGCTCGGCGAGGCGAAAAAGCAGATCGAGGCGGGCAAGGCAACCCCGATCGTCACCTTCGCCACGAAGCGGCCCGCCTATATGCCGGACACCCCGACCGCCACCGAGGCGGGATACAACGTCCCGGTCCAGCAGTCCCGGGCGATCGTCGCGCCGAAGGGCACCCCGAAAGAGATCGTGGACCGGCTGCGGGCAGCCTTCGGGAAGTCGTTCGAGAACCAGGCCTACAAGGACTTCAACGCCGAGCGCCTGCTGACCGCCAACGAGGTGGACGGCGCTGCTCTACTCCGGCAGTGGAACTCCTCGCTCGCCACGTACAAGGACCTTGCCGCCCAGCAGAAGATCGACCTGAGCGGGAAGTGAACACCGAACCGGTGGTCACCACCGAGCCCGTGGACGACCGGCCCCCGCCTGCGGGGCCGGCGGCCAACCTGATCGCCGCCACCGCCGTTGTCGTCGTCGGCGGCGCGGCGATCGCCGGGTCCCTGGCACTCGGAGCGGGCAGCCCGTCCGAGCCCGGCCCCGGCACCTGGCCGCTGATCATCGGTGTCGCCCTCGTCGTGCTCGGGCTCGCCCTGGCGATGCAGGCCAGGCAGACCGGCCAGGCTGAGCGGTTCACCCGCGGCAGCCTGCTCGTCGTCGCCGCGGTCGCCAGCATGGTCGCCTACGTCGCGGTGATCGCCACACTCGGCTTCGAAATCCCGACATTCCTGCTGGCCTTCGTCTGGCTGAAGTTCCTCGGCAAAGAGTCCTGGCGCCTGTCGATCCTCACCAGCCTCGGCATCGTGGCCGCCTTCTACGCCCTGTTCGTCGGCGCGCTCGACGTGACCATCCCCCACCTGTTCTGATCATCTCCGGGAGGACCGTTGTCCGAGGTCATCGACGGTTTCTCCGTCGTCCTCGAGCCGACGAACCTGATCTACTGCCTCGTCGGCGTCGTCATCGGCATGCTCATCGGCGTCCTACCCGGACTGGGACCCGCCGCGACCATCGCCATCCTGCTACCCGTCACCTTCGGACTCGAACCGGTCACCGCGATCATCATGCTGGCCGGCATCTTCTACGGCGCCCAGTACGGCGGCACCATCACCTCAGTCCTGCTGCGCCTGCCCGGCGAGGCATCCTCGGTCGTCACCGTCTTCGACGGCCACGCCCTCGCCAAGCAGGGTAAAGCGGGCACCGCCCTCGGCATCGCGGCCATCGGCTCGTTCATCGGCGGCACCCTCGCCATCGTCGCGCTCAGCTTCGTGGCCCCGCTCGTCGCCGAGTTCGCCCTCGACTTCGGCCCACCCGAATACACCGCACTCGCACTGCTCGGCATCCTGCTGGTATCCACCATCAGCAGCGGCGGTCGCATCCGCGCCCTCACCGCAGCCGCGATCGGCCTGCTGCTGGCCACGGTTGGCCGCGACGACTTCACCAGCGCCGAACGCTTCACCATGGGCAACCTGTCACTGGCCGACGGGCTCGACTTCGTCCCGATCGCGATGGGCCTGTTCGGACTCGGCGAGATCCTCTACAACCTCGAGGAACGCCACCGCACAGTGCACGCGCCGGCCACCGTCACCAACGTCTGGCCCAGCCGCGCCGACCTCAAGCAGTCCAGCGGCGCCATCGGTCGCGGCTCCGTGCTCGGCTTCTTCCTCGGCATCCTGCCCGGTGGCGGCGCCGTCCTCGCCTCCCTGGCCGCCTACGCCCTGGAGAAACGGCGTTCCAAGCATCCGGAGCGGTTCGGCAACGGTGCCATCGAGGGCGTTGCGGCCCCCGAGACCGCAAACAACGCCGCAGCCACCTCATCGTTCATCCCACTGCTGTCGCTCGGCATCCCGGCCAACGCCACCATGGCCGTCATCTTCGGCGCCCTGCTCATCCAGGGCGTCACCCCCGGCCCGCAGCTGGTCACCGAGAACCCCGAACTGTTCTGGGGCGTCGTCAACTCGATGTACATCGGCAACATCCTGCTGCTGATCATGAGCATCCCGCTGGTCGGGCTCTTCGTGCGCATCCTGCGGGTCCGCGCCACCATCCTCGCCCCGATCACCGTACTGATCACGCTGGTCGGCGCCTACACCGTCAACAACAGCGTCTTCGACATCGGCCTGGTCATCGCGTTCGGCATCCTGGGCTACCTGATGAAGAAGGTCGGTTTCGACCCCGGCCCGATGGTCCTGGCCTTTGTGCTCGGCTCGCTCCTGGAGACGTCACTGCGCCGCTCACTGCTGCTCTTCGACGGCGACCCCACAGGCTTCTTCACCCGCCCGATCTCCGGCGTCCTGCTCGCCGTGCTGATCGCCGTCGTTCTGCTGCCCGCGGCCCAGCTGCTGCTCCGCCGCCGCCGCGGCGCGCCAGCCCCCGCGGCCACCGCCGCAGACTCCCTCACCGGTTCAACCACGGCCCCTGATGCCCCAGGCTCGCGTGAGAAGTCGGGCAAGACCACCACTCCGGACCACGACCTCAGAAGCGAGGAGCCCCGCGCATGACCGTACTCGTCGGTTACCTCCCCACCCCGGAAGGAGAGGCCGCTTTCGGAGCCGCCGTCGAGGAGGCGCAGCGGCGCACCGAGACGCTGTTGCTGGTCAACTCGCCCCGCGGCGGCGCACCGATCAGCGTCGAGACCGCCGACGAGCGGAAACTCGCCGAGCTGAGCGAGCGCGCCGGGCAGGCGGGCGTCGAGCTGCGACTCCACACCACCCCGCACACCGGCGAACTCGCCGATCTCCTGCTGGACACCGCCGAGCAGGTGAACGCGTCAGTCATCGTGATCGGGCTGCGCCGACGCAGCCCGGTGGGCAAGCTCTTTCTCGGCAGCACGGCACAGCGCATTCTGCTCGGCGCCGGCCGACCGGTCCTCGCGGTCAAGCCGCAGCGGCGTGCTCCCGACGAACAGTCTTCATGAGTCCCGGCAGCCACAATGCAACGCTGGGCCGAAGCGCGACCGCCGGGCTGAACTTCCGGCCCGCGCGCCGATGAGCGGACCGGCGGGTCGGACTCACTCTTGGGGGCCGTCTTCCGTTCGCGCCGAGCGCTCGCGACTCAGATACCGAACCGGCTTGCCGAGGGACTCCGCGTAGGCGATCTCCCGTCGGGTTGACTCACCTAGGTGGCCGCCGGGATCCACGATGTACACCTCGTCAGCCATGCGAATCTTTTGGAAGTGCACGCCGCCGAGCCGCCCCTTCAGGTCCGAGCTGTCGACTGTCCAGTCGTAGTCCGGCAGATCGGGGAGGCGGAACATTCCGAGGCTGATCACGACGCAGCCTTCCATCGTGAGCCGCTGGTTGACCTCCGCGAACTCGGCCTCGAACCTGGTCGAGCCGCAGAGCGTGATGACCTTTGCCTCACCTTCGGCCCACTGCGCGGCCTGCTGGTCCTCCATGAGGTTCATGATCCCTGAACGTCCGCCCATGCCGCATGCGGCCGTTTCTGGAGTGAATGGTGGTGGCGCTCGGTGGTCCTTGGCCACCGGCTGGGCCGGGGGCGGCGTGGTCGGCTGGACCACGATGGTGGCCGGCTGAGGGGCGGGACTCTTCCGGCACGCGTATCTCAAAGGTCTTGGTTTTGGGTTGTCTCGTCCGTGCGGGCACAATGGGTGGGTTGGGCTGGATGACGCAGGGGAGATGCACGTGGGTGACGTAGTGCGGCCGGAGCGGTGTGTGGTGGCCGTCGACGGGCCTTCGGGGTCGGGCAAATCCACCGTTTCCCGGCGTCTTGCCACCGCGTTGGATGGCGTTTATCTGGATACCGGCGCGATGTACCGGGCCGTGACCTGGGCGGTGTTGCAGGCCGGCGCCGATCTGTCGGACCCGGACGCGATCGCCAAGATCGCGCTCGAGACCGAGCTCAGCATCGGCACCGACCCGGTCGCGCCACACTTCCGGGCGAATGCCGTGAGCGTCGACACAGCGATCCGCGGCCCCGAGGTGACCGGCGCGGTGTCGGCCGTCGCCGCCGTGCCCGCCGTACGCCGCCACCTGGTCGCGCTGCAGCAGTCGATCATCGGCAAGCAGCCGCGCATCGTCGTCGAGGGCCGCGACATCTCCTCGGTCGTCGCCCCTGACGCGGATCTGAAGGTCTATCTGACGGCGTCCGCCGAGGCGCGGGCCGCGCGCCGCAGCGCCGAGGACGCCGCCGACGTGGTGGCCACCAAGGCCGACCTGGAACGGCGCGACAAGCTGGACTCGAGCCGCACGGCCGACCCGCTGCGCCGCACCGACGACGCCATCGAAGTGGACACCACCGGCCTGGGCATCGACGAGGTCGTCGCCCACCTCCTGGACCTATTGAGCAGCAAGGTGTCTCCGTGACAGACCTGGAAACCGAAGTCTCGACCGTCTCGGTCGCCGCGCCCGTGGTGGCGGTGGTCGGCCGGCCGAACGTCGGCAAATCGACCCTCGTCAACCGCATCATCGGCCGGCGGCAGGCGGTCGTCGAGGACACCCCCGGCGTGACCCGCGACCGGGTGCCCTACGACGCCAACTGGAACGGCCGCCGCTTCACCGTCGTCGACACCGGCGGCTGGGAACCGGACGCCCGCGACCGCGCGCTGGCCATCGCCAACCAGGCGGAGATCGCGATCCAGACCGCTGACGTAGTGCTGTTCGTGGTGGACACCAAGATCGGCGCGACCGACGACGACGAGGCCGCGGTCAAGATGCTGCGCCGCAGCAAAAAGCCGGTGATCCTGGTCGCCAACAAGGCCGACAACCAAAACCTGGAGATCGAGGCGACCTCTTTGTGGTCCCTCGGCCTGGGCGAGCCGTACGCGGTGTCCGCCCTGCACGGCCGCGGTTCCGGCGACCTGCTCGACGCCATCATGGAGGCCCTGCCCGACGCGCCGTTGATCATTGAGTCCGGCCCCCGCGGCCCGCGTCGCGTCGCCCTGGTCGGTCGCCCGAACGTGGGCAAGTCCAGCCTGCTCAACCGGCTCGCTCGCGAGGAGCGGGCGGTGGTCGACTCGGTCGCCGGCACCACGGTCGACCCGGTCGACAGCCTGGTCGAGATGGACGGCGAGGTCTGGCAGTTCGTCGACACGGCTGGGCTGCGCAAGCGCGTCTCGCACGCGTCCGGCACGGAGTATTACGCCTCCTTGCGGACCGCGGGCGCGGTCGAAGCGGCCGAGGTCGCGGTGGTTCTGCTGGACGCCGCCGAGGTGATCAGCGAGCAGGACCAGCGGGTGTTGTCGTCGGTGGTCGATGCCGGCCGGGCGTTGGTGATCGCCTTCAACAAGTGGGACCTGGTCGACGAGGATCGCCGGAACTACCTGGACAAGGAGATCGACCGCGAACTCAAGCGGATCCCGTGGGCCGTGCGGGTGAACATCTCGGCCAAGACGGGCCGCGCGGTCGACAAGCTGGCCCCGGCGATCCGGCGCGCGCTGGCGTCGTGGGAGCAGCGCATCCAGACGGGCGCTCTCAACGCCTGGCTGACGGCTCTGACCCAGGCCAAACCCCATCCGGTACGCGGGGGACGAGCGCCTCGGGTGCTGTTCGCCACGCAGGCCGGCGTGGCGCCGCCGAAGTTCGTGCTGTTCACGACCGGGCCGATGGACGCGCAGTACGAGCGGTTCGTGGAGCGGAAGCTGCGCGAGGAGTTCGGGTTCGAGGGGTCTCCGGTGGAGATTTCGGTGCGGCCGAGGAAGAAGTTGGGGCCGGGGGGTCGCGGTAAGGCTCACGGGTAGGGCTTTGGTAGGGTGATGGGGTTGCCGCGTCCTGATGGGCGTGGCATCGGGCTGTAGCGCAGCTTGGTAGCGCACTTGACTGGGGGTCAAGGGGTCGCAGGTTCAAATCCTGTCAGCCCGACAGCGAAGGGGTTTCCGCAGGTCGGAAGCCCCTTTTTCGTGCTCGCGATGTCTCGCCGGGTCTAGCACGCCGCTTGTAGACCCCTTGACTCGGCAGGTGACGACCGATGCCCCTACTCAACCTCGACCGACTGTGCGACGGCCTGGAAAAAGGCGACTGGGCCGGCTTCCTGAAGGACTGGGACCGCAGTCTCCGCGCCGCGAACCACCCGGAAACAACCCGCTACAACTACCTGCTCGCCGCCGCTCAACTGGCCCGGTATCTGGCGGAGGAATCGCCGGATCCTGACGCTGATGAGGCCGCGCAGGACCCGACCGTCGTGACGAAAGCTCACGTCGAGGCATTCCAAGCCTGGATGATCGAGACCCGTTCGGCGTCGACCGCGCTGAACAAGCACAAAGCGTTGCAGCAGTTCTTCAAGTACCTGCTCGACGAGGAAGAGATCGACCGATCGCCGATGGCGCGGGTGAAGCAGCCGAAGACACCGCAGAAACTCGTGTCGATCATGGGTGACGACGACACGAAGAAACTTCTCGACAACACCAAGGGCAAGACGTTCATGGCGTTGCGGGACGAGGCGCTGATTCGCCTGTACTACAACACCGGGGCGCGGCTGTCGGAGATCGGGAACCTGCTGGCGGCTGATTTGGACATGAACACTGAGTCGGTGCACCTGCACGGCAAAGGCTCGAAAGATCGGCGGGTCCGTTTCGGCCCGAAAACCTCGCGGGCGTTGTCGCGATACCTGCGGGCCCGTGCCAAGCGCAAAGGCGCGGCTGATGTGTCGCAGCTATGGATGGCCGATAAAGGTATCCGGCCGTTGACGCCGAACGGGATCAAGCTGATGCTCAAACGTCGCGTCGCGGCGGCCGGGGTGGACAACACCCATGCGCATCGGTGGCGGCACAACTTCGCCCATGAATGGCACAGGGCCGGGGGAAACACCGGCGATTTGATGTTGCTGCTCGGGTGGGCGTCGGAGGACATGCCCCGCCGCTACGGCGCGAGTGCTGCCGCGGAGCGGGCTCAGGAGCTTCAGGTCCGAATGGGTATCGGCGAGAACGTCTGACCGACGGTCCCGGCTGGGCACGCCGGCAAGCGGCGGCGTGTCCAGCGAACCCCGGCCAGTCATCGGGCACCGACGACAGTGCCATCGATCGATGCGGAGCGGTGGGTGGGCTCGCAGATGTATTTTGATGGCATCCTTCTGAGCGATCTGGTACTCCACGGAAGGGCTACGAGGGCCGCTGAACCGGTGGACTTTTGCCTGGTTGGCTTACACCACACGGCCGGGCCCGAGTAAGGCTCGTTCTATGGCGAGCATAACGATTCGAGGTAATTCATTCTGCGTGCGCTGGGAGGCGGGACGTTCCGGCGCGCGGCAGTGCTGCACATTCCGCGGGCCGTCGAACACGAAGGCGATCGCCGCCCAGCAGTTCGCCCAGGCGAAGCAGCATCGGGTGACGAGCGCCGAGGTGTACGCGGCAATCGATCCCGGCTCGATCAAAGCAAGCCCGCAGATGCCGACACCGCTGCTGGCTGACTGGATCGAGCGGTGGCTGCGCCTGAAGATCGACGTCGCATCGACCACGCAGGCCGAATACGCGCGGATGCTGCGCCGGCGAGCGACACCTGATCTGGGGCATCTCCACCTCGGGGAGATCAGCAGGGCTGATCATCTCGACGAATGGAAAGCCGGCCTGGCTCGCACGTTGAGCCCGGCGACGGTACACAAGCACTGGGCGGTACTCAGCGAGGTGATGCGCGACGCCGTCCCCCGCTACCGGCCTGACAATCCATTGGCGCGCCCAGCTGGGCAACGCGGCAACGGCCTGCCCCGGCTGACGCCGTACCAAGCGTGTTTCCTCACCCGGGCGGAGGCCGCGAATCTGATCGCCCACTGTCCACTTGAGATCTGTGACCTTGTGCAGGTGGCACTGGGAACTGGGATGCGGCTTGGTGAGCTGCTCGGGTTGCGGGCTGGTGCGGTGAAGCTCGGCGAGGCAATGCCGCTGGTGCGGGTGGAACAGACTCTGCAACGCGGTGGCCGCTTCAGCGTGCCGAAGACGGGTGCGGCTCGGCGTTCTGTCGGGCTTTCGCCGAGCACCGCTGAGCTGCTGGTGGCGCTCTGCGCGGGCAAGCGGCCCGATGAGCTCGTCTTCACCGCTCCCGAGGGCGGTCCGTGGGACGCCAACAACTTCCGGTATCGGTTCTGGCGACCGTCGGTCGTGGCAGCGGGTCGTTGCGAGCAACACCCGTTGGCTGGCGGTCGGCGCGAATCATTGGTCTCGACGTGCGGTTGTACGGGCCGGCTGGACAAGCGGCCGCGGTTTCACGATCTGCGGCATTCGCACGTCGCGTACTTGATCGACGCCGGCTGGGACTTCTACATGATTCAGCTGCGGCTGGGCCACGCCTCGATCAAGACCACATTCGACATCTATGGCCATTTGCCTCCGCACGGTGAGCAGCACCGGCTGGCCGGCTTGGATGAGCGACTGCCTGCGGTGCCCCGTGCAGCGTGCATCGCACTAAAGGCGGGGCGCAGGGCGCGACGACGGATGGCACTGTGCCGCCACGCCCAACCGAGTCGACGGCGGAACAGGCAGAAACGGAAAGTGCGCCTTCGTCGCGACTAGCTGCAGGAGGGCGCACCGCACCGCATGAGCCAGCATTGAGCAGCCGTACCGTCCGACGGTCCGGAAGCCGTGCCGGTCGAGCAGGTCGTTGACTATAACGGAGGGACAGCGCGGCACCCCGGTGCCTATGAGCGCTGCTGGCAATACCCAGTGCGTCCTCCTCCAAGTGGCGTGCAGAGTTACGACGTAGTGCCTTGCTCCTGCGTGGGATCAGGAGTCAGATACGTTCCCAGGCGCCGAATCGCTTCATTGGTCAGCGCGGCCTGTTCCTCCTCGGGCAGCCGGACATGAGCGAGGGAAGACTCGCACTGTTGGCGTAGGTCGTCGCGGTCAAACCAGCGCAGCGGGTGGCGAGGGTCGGCGGTGTCGTACACGCCCTGGCCATAGAATTCCATGGTCACCAGGTCGTGTCGCCGATAGTCGTGGGCCTCGTCCGGGGGCAGCAGAGCGCCGAGGATCCGATCACGCCAGTCCCAGCTCAGTTCCTCGTTGTCATCGTCGTCCCACGGATCTTCTTGCGGCTTCCCGAGGCCGTTGAGTCCGGGATACATGTCGCCGATGTCATCGATGCTGGGTGGGTCGGTGTTCATCACGATGACGGTGATGGCGTACTCGTCGGCGAGGCAGACCGGCCGGGGTGCCCGGCCTTCGCCCAGCTCGCTGCCGACGCGCATGATGCGCTCGCCCATGCGGACCAGCCAGTGGTTGTTGACCTGGGTGAGTGCCAACTCGGGCAGGTTTCGCAGGAGGTCCACCTCCCTGATGGAGGCTTCTCCTTTGAGGAAGGCAGGAAAACCGCAGCCGAGTGCCCTCTCGACATGAAATTGCTTGTCCTTCATCGGCGCGAAGTCGGAGAACGCGACGGTGCCGTGCAGCGCCACTGCGTCGGCCGCGGTGAGCGGATCGCCGGTGAACGAGGTGTTGAAGAACTGAACGAAGTCGCTCTCCTCGAGAGCGGCCCCGTCCTCCGCCTCGGATCCCATCAGCTGGTGGAACTCGGCCACGCCGAGCCGCAGCGCTCTGGCGAAGCCTCTGACGTTGTCGGCCTTGAAACCGGTCAGATCGGCAGCGGATTCGAGACGGCGCCAAGTGGCGACCGAGACATCGGCACGCTTCGCGGCGGCCTGCTGGGTAAGCGACAGCTCTAGTCGTCGTTCGCGTACTGGGTTGGTGGGTGGCGCGGGTGACATCACAACCTCCTGTGAGTGCTCAATGAGCGCTCACAGGAGGTTAGCGCTCGCTGAGCGCTCGTGCAACGTGTGGTGGTTGAGCGGTAGCGGCCCGACGCCGGCTCTTCCGTCACCCCCCGTCATCTTCCGGGCTCCACAAGATCACGTCAGCATCGAAGAAGGCGCCGCAGCGGCCGGGCATGGTTTTGTTTTGCGCCAGTCAAGGTGTGGGCAGTACTCGGCCGGTGGCGAGGAGGTGATGTCGTTGCTCGATCTACGGCGGATCTGCCACGGCGTGGCACCCTCGTGGTTCGACTTGCTCCGTGACTGGGACCGGACGCTGCGGGCGGGGAACTACCCGGAGACGACGCGCTACGGGTATCTGCTTGCCGCCGCCCAGCTCGGCCGATACCTGGCGGACAACGCGTCCCGGTTAGGCGCCGAGAACGCCTCGATAGACCCGACCGAGGTGCAGCGGGGCCAGGTCGAGGAGTTCCAGGCGTGGATGGTGGCCACGAGGTCGGCGTCGACGGCCTTGAACAAACACAAGGGCTTGCAGCAGTTTTTCCGGTGGCTGGCCGAGTAAGAAGACCTCGCGCGGTCACCGCTGGACCGGGTTCGGCAGCCCAAGACGGAACAGAAACTGATCCCCGTCCTCGGTGATCAGGACACCGCGAAGATCCTCGCCACCTGCGCTGGTAAGCAGTTCACCGATCTTCGTGACGAGGCGATCATCAGGGTGCTCTACAACACCGGCGCGCGCCTGTCCGAGGTCGCGGGCCTGGAGATCGCCGACGTCGACCTGGACCTCGACTCGCTGCTCTTCCACGGCAAGGGAGCAAAGGATCGGCGGGTGCGGTTCGGGGCGAAGACCGGCCGGGCGTTGAGCCGGTACTTGCGGGCGCGGGCCGGGCGCCGCGTGTCCAGTATGGACGCGGTGTGGCTGTCGGCGCGGGGCAGCGTTCCCCTGGCGTCAAACGGGATCAAGATCATGCTGCGGCGGCGTGGCCTGCGGGCGGGGGTGGCCAACGTGCACGCGCACCGGTGGCGGCACAACTTCGCCCACGAGTGGAAGCTCGCCGGCGGTGACACCGGAGATCTGATGCTGGTGCTCGGCTGGTCGTCGGATGACATGCCGCGCCGTTACGGGGCCAGCGCGGCCGCGGAACGGGCGCAAATGACTCATGCGCGGCTGCGTATCGGGGAGCGGGTCTGATGGGGGAGCGGCGGGGGAGGGGCCTGACACCGCGGCAGCGCACCAGGCGAGCGCGCATAGCGGCGCACGTGTCGTGGTCGAACACCGCGGACCGCAAGGGACGCATGGAGCCGGCGACGAAGGGTTTCCTGGTTCGGTTCGAGCGCCAGGTGGATCCGCTGGGGGTTTTGCCGGTCGAGGTGCGGCAACGGATGGCGTTGCATGCCAGGCGGGCGTACATGCTGCAGATGGCTGAGAAGTCGGCGAAGGCCCGCGCACGGAGGGCGAGCGGGCACGAGCCGTAGTCCCATCTTCGACATAGAGGCCGTCGTCCGTGCGCCGCGACGTGCCGAATCGACGTTCCGATCGACGAGGAGAGCTGTCACGTGACTCGCTATGCCGTTGACGAAAAGAGCAACACGCTGGTACGGACCTGGGCGACAGGCTGCGGTGATCGTGCGGCGGTGGTGGCGTTGCTGCCGGCGTCTGCCGGTGCCGAACGACATCTGAGCTTGGCCACCGAGCTGACCGGCCTCTCGCAGGAGCTGTGGCGGTGTTACACCCACCCGGCGAACCCTGCCCGCAGCGCAGAGCTCAACACTCGGGACTGGCGGCGTCAGCAAAGCCGGGACGAGTTCAGCAACGTCGTCGCGTCGATGATGAACCCCCACCTGCCCGGCGACGACGGACTTCTGCTCGTTGACAACGACTCCGTTGCGGAAAGCGCACACCGGGTCGGCCGGACGCTTTACGAGATCGCCGACAACGCGGTACGCGACGCCGTACGGGCCGACATCGAGGCCGAGTTGCAGGCGGTGGAGATGGCCGAGCGCGGCGATCTGACCGGTCGCGCTGGGCAGGCGGCGACCCTGAGCCGATCGGATGCCAGCCTCGTGCAGGTGGCCGCCGCTGACGCGATCCTCCGGGAGGATCCCCTCGACGCGTGGACACGTTTACGGGAGCTCGAGCCCACAGCGGCAGCAGTAGCGGCCGCGCACTGGCTCAAGGCCGCAGCAGACGCTGTTGCGAAGGTATCGGGCATGCCGGCTCTGCGGGCGCTGCTCGAGGCCGACGATGAGGAAGGAGTGGAGCACTCGGCCGCATCTGAGGTTCTGTCGCAGCTCGACTCCGAGGACGCCGCCTACGAGGTCGTGACTGCCCAGGTCGTGCGGGCTCTGCAGGTCAGCGAGGGCTACGTGGCGTCGTTCGGAGCGGCAGACACGAGCGACGAGGAAGTCACAGAGTTGACGCTGCTCGACCCGATACGACCCGCTCCGGGCCTGCTGGAGGAATTGCTGGAAGCCATTCAGAGTTGCGGCCAGACTTACGCCCAATTCGCCGACATCGTGCCGGCGGACAGAGAAGAGGGCGCGGATGTGACGGCGAGAGACACGGCCTTTTGCGATGCCGTTCGTCAGGAGGCAGGCAGCATTCGCATCATGTAGGACCTCAGCCGGCGACGGCTGAACGCGTAGGGGTCACTCTCGGTGAGTCAGGCGGTCGGCTTGGTAGACGCTGCGCGACGACGGCGCGCACCACACTGGCAGTGTGGGGGTCAGGGGAGTCCGGTGACGGGCCAGATTTTCTTAAGCGGCCTCTTTTTCGTGAGGTTGAGCGGCTCTTTGGTCCATTCGATGAATGTAGCCGAGGTGAGTAAAGGGCTCTGCCAATCAATTGCGAACCGTTCATCCGGCCCTGAACGCATCGCCATTAACCATCGGATCGGCGGCTGGCGTAAATCAGTGGCGAGGTCGAGCAAACTTGGGGGATGGGCAACGCATGGCGTGACGTCGAGGCTGGGCGCCGCAAGCTGGATTGGGCGGTCGCGGTCGGCGACCCTATGGAGCTTGACTTCTTGACGGCGCTCGGGCAGCGGACGGCGGCCCGCATGATCGACGATCTCGAGAATTTCTTCGGCCGCGGCTGGCTACACAAGGCCGTGCATCCCACCGGTGGTGTGGCCGGTCCGACCATGGGACCGTACTTCGCCTCGCTCGCCGGTGCCGGAGCCTTTCAATCCGCGGTGGGCCTGTGGGCGCGGCTCCAGTATCTGGTCCGAGGCGAGACCGCGGGTGTCGGTGTACTTCGACGAAACCTGCGCGCTAACCCCGTGGCTGATGAGTTCCGCCATCACACTGCGCTGGCCCGACTCGCAGTGCAGGCCCATCTGGCCGGCGCGCGGGTAACTCTGGAACCGAAGAAGCCCGAAGGCGGCCCGGGAGACCTGCAAGCGGTACGCGCCGGCAGCGACGTGTTCGTCGAGCTTCGGACCCTTGGACCCGACAGATCCTTCCAGGATTACAACCGGACGGTGAGCCAAGCGCAGGCGCATCTGCGGCAGGTCGAACTTCAGCACGATGTGCATTGGCACGGCGAGCTGCCGCGGGAGCTCACAGCGGAGTGGCGGGAGGCGGTGACCTCGGCCGCGGCGACGGCCGTAGCGACAGCAACGGCGGTCGACGTTGTTCACGAAGGCGTCGTGCTGACCGTGCGACCCGGGACCGCTACGGTCGGGACAGAGATTTCCGGCCCGATCTGGGAATCAGACCAAGGCCCACGACTGCTGCGCGCCCTTGTCGGTAAGGCGGTCAAGACCGCATCCGCTGGCGCAGCGTGGCTCTGGCTCGAAGACGCGGGAGCACTGTGGCCGCTGTCCTCATTCGCTCAAGACCCCCTCCCTCGAAAGGCGCAAGCTCTACGCCAGGCTCTCGATCCGGTGTTCGACGCTCATCCGCATGTCCTGGGCGTCGTCCTGACCTCGAGCGAACAGCGAATCGTCGGTGACAACGATCCCGACGACCATGTAGACCACAGAGGTACGGCTATCCGGCGCAGGCTGCCCAACGCTCAGGTGCGCGATAGCGTCGTTGTCCACCGGCGCCTTGCTGTTCCCGGGCAGTACGGTTTGGTCGTTGAGATGTGCACGGGCGAGCCGACGTGGCTTGATCGGGCATTGCAGGCCCTCGACGTACCGGGCGGCCTCGCCGCCCTAACCACGCAACCGACGCAACGCGGCGGCCGGTCGCCAGCAGATCGACGTCGAACATCGGGGCTGTACCTGCCGTAATGGCAGACAGCGGCCGTCGCCTCATGGAGGCTCATATCGGCCCCACAGACTGCGCGCCCTCGGGCGAGGACTGGATCCGGACCTCCGGATGCTTCGGAAAGCGGGTCTACTGAAGACAAGCGGCGACCAGCGGTGCCCATAATGGGTGGTGGACAGGGGGCACCACGATGTAGGCGTTGTGCCGGGCGCGAGTCAGCAGCACATAAACTAGCCGCGAGCCTTCCGGGTAGGGATGGGCTTCGCGTCCGTGCCATTCGTCTTCCTGAAGCACGAGGATCGTCGTGTCCGCCTCGCGGCCTTTCGTCTGGTGCAGATTCATCACCTGGACAGGGCGTCGGCGCGAGGTCATGCCGCCGACGAAGGTGTCGAAGCGTGAACGGTCGGCGATCGCCGCGACATCATCCCAGGGCAGCCCCTCGGTCAACGACCGCGTGGCGCGGCGAAGATGTGGAGTTGACTCGACCCAGGTCTCCAGCCCCCGGGCCGCTCCCAGATGGGCAAATGAACCGCTGATGATGTCCTCGATTGCCGCGTAATCGATGGGTGTTACAGCGCCGGCTGCGCGCAGTTCGCTGGCGATTTCTGCCATCACCTTCTCGAGGGCCGGATTGCTGCGGGCCATCAAGTGCTCGGCGAGTTCGGGCAGCCGCTTGCCTTTGGTTGTCGCGGTGACGTAGACGGCGAGCGCGCGACGTGGGCGGGCACCGGGAACCTTAAGGGCGTACTTGAGCATTTCCAGCTGTGCGCCAGCAGCCTCGCCCTGGGCTTCGCCGAACCCGATCTGCTCATGGACGATGCCCATCGCGGTGAGCGTGTCGGACAGCTCGCTGGTGGCTTTGATCGTGTGGGTGAAGACGCTGACGGTGTGCCGCTGCATCCTGGCGTTGGTGACGAGCTCAGCGGTGACCTGGTGGTGGCTAGCTGCGTCCGCCTCGACGAGCCGCAGCCGTCCGGTCGCGACCGCCTGATGAATCGCCGGATGGTCGAACTCGCGCTTGCGTGCGGCGTCAGCCGCGGCGGGCAGCACACCCGAGGGGTCTCGGTGGCTCGCGGGACGCAGCGACAGCGATTGTGCACCGGGAAGCGAACGCGCTTCACCGACACGGCTTTCAGGATCGACCTTCTTGAAGGAGTAGATGCACTGGTTGAGGTCTCCGAGAAACAATCGCCGCGCCTGCGGGGCGATTAGCTGCAGGAATTCCCACTCCTCGTCGTCCGTGTCCTGGAACTCGTCACAAATGACCAATCCGTATCGACCGCTGTAGTGTGCCGCGACCTGTGGGTCACGCAGGATGTGGGCCGCAGCGGGGATCAACTGGCTGTACGTGAGTCCTGCCGGCATGCCATCGACGCGGGAGTTAGCGGTGCTGAGCACGACCTGCGGTGGGGGATAGCCGTGGGCCTGGCCGTATTGGCAGATGACCCGCCAGGCGAAGCCGTCGAACGTGTTGACGTCGATGCGCTGCAGGAGCGGGCCGATCACTCCACTGGCCCGGTCGATGACCTGGCTCACCGCGGTCCGTGAGAAGGACAGAAACAACACCCGCTCGGGTGCCGGAAGGGCCGTGCGCCGGCCGCTGAGAACGGCGTCACGCACAGCGGCAGCCCGGTGCCGGTCGGCACGAAGAAGATGGGCCCGCGCAGCGGCAGCCGCGGTGCTGGTCTTGCCGGTTCCGGCGCCGCCCAGCACCACGATGGCGGGGGCAGTGCTGTCGATGACAGCCTGTTGCTCCGCGTCCGGCTCGTAGGTCATGACGTGGCGTCCGATACAGCTGTAGTAGGCAAGGTGACGTCGATCATCGCCGGGCCGGCATATCCCCAGCGCGCGGCGGCCGCGAGGAGGTCCAGCACGGCAACGACCAGCGGCGGCAGCAGGCGGGTCTCCTCGAAGACGGCATCGACGAGTTGCTCGTGAAACGACGAGCTGTGCAGGGCCGCAACAACCGCCTTGAGCGCGGCGTCGTCGGCCTTGCCGTCGGCGGGGTCGGGGATGCCGAGCAAGTCCGTGACGGCCGCGGTCGCCGCACGCACCGTATCCATGGGAACCCCGTACAGAACGGCCTTCTCGACGGCGACCTTTTCGGGCAGGCGGATCACCGCGTCGCATGCTTTCACCACGGCTTCGAGCTCTTTGCCCGTCTGATGGTGAGGCTTGTCGTGATCGATGAGGGCGATTACCCGGAACCCGAGATCACGGGCGAGTGCGGCAACCTGTGGGATCACGGTGATACCCCCGTCACCGCCGGTTCCCGCGCACACGATGCGCACTCCGAACGCGGACACCGGCAGCGCCGCCGGGAGCCGGAGCTGGTCGACTGCCGCGTAGGCGGCGACATCATGCGGCCCCTCAGTGATAGCCACCGTGTCCGACGTCAGCGCCGCCAGGAGCTGGGTGTGCAGCTGCCGCTGCGCCTTGATGGCCTTACGGCTGGTCGGCCGCGCCAGCCGATGATACGACCGGACGCCGTCGCGCCGCGCGAACCGGATGACCTCGTACAAGCTGAAAGCCCGCGCTACTTCGGGACGCCGGGTGGACATCCACAGCTGCCCCGAGTTGGCCCGCAGCACCGCAGCCAGATGCTCGGCTCCGGCTGAGTCCAGGCGGTCGCCGAAGTCGTCGGCGAGCACCACCGCGCCCGGCACCGCGGCCTGCATGATCGCCTCTGCCACCGACAGCGTCGCCGTGGTGGTGCTGCCGTGCGCGGACAACGCCAACGGCCCGGCGCCGTCCAGGTGCAGCGTCGCCTGCAGAGACCGCAGAATGCCGTGGACCGACCCGTCGTCCGCCTGGAACCCAATCTGCTCGGCGGTGACCGGTCGGTCGCCGAGGCGAGCTCCGACCCGGTCACCACCCAGCGCGAGACCGACTGCCTGACGGACGGCAGGGTTTGTTGCCAGCTGGTCCACCGCCCCGGACACGGCTTCGTCGAGCTGGTCGAACGCCTGCGTCGCGGCGACTGGGTCGATCGTCTCCAGGACCCGCCGCAAGGCGGCCCCGCCACGAAGCTGCAACGGCCCATCGTTGCCGAGCACCACCACCGGTAGCGCACGACGGACCTTGAGCGGCACCCGGACGAACTGCTGGGTCGCCGGGCTGCTGCCGGCCGGGAAGTACACGAAGTGCTCGAGGGTGTCAGTCTCCTCGTCGTGCCCGATGCGGTAGGTCAAACGCAGACAGGAGTCGGCCCCGGCCGGAACGTCACCGTCGGGCTCGACGGCGCGGCCGTCGCTACCGAGGGGCTCCAGGAAGCCTTCCGCAAGCTGCTCGACCTCAGCGTCGAGGTCGATGAGCGTGACCTCAACCTCCGCGATGCTGCTGCGTGCGACCGCCGGCACGGCCGGGACCGCTGCTTCACGATCTCGGCCTTCGCCGCTCGGGTCATCGGCTTGCGCCTTAACGGCCGTGCTGCTTGCCGGGGCGGCAACGTCGTCGGGCAGCACATCCTCACTCTGCGCCTCGGCGGGGCCTGTCGAGGCGGACCCGGCCGCGCGCGGCTGGATTTCCTGCCACAGATCCGACGGGGTCACCCCACGCCGGAACACGTCGAGGCTGAGGGCACGGCCGAGCGCCTCTATGACGTCCGAGCGTCCGCCGCGGGGGACCCCACTGAGTAGGACATGGCCACCAGGGGACAACTCGAGGTGGTGCCACCCGCGGAACCGTTCAATCTTGAGGAAGCTCACACGCACGCTGCATTCTCACTCCCTCCACAGTGACTGGACAAATAGAAATTCGCCATTGTGATGCGGGATGGGTGTAGTCACTATTCAGTGATTAGACATTCAAGATCAATGCAGAGAATGCGGGCCATCTTCGGTAGGCCTGCAGGTCGCGGCCCCGTATCCGTGCCGATCATGGGAAGCCTTCAAGGGCTGCGCCGATCGGGAATGCCTCGGTGACGCGCCACGGCATCGGCAACGAACAATCTGCTCTCTACGCAGCGCTGCCGATCGCATACAACGAGTGGTCTCCGGCTATTGAAATACAACACCGCATCACCCGCACCGTTCACCCACCCGGGCTTGCCGAACTGCCGGCCCGTGTGTGACCGTGTCACTCACGGATCGGCGCTGCAGTGGTGCTGCGGAGCTGCCGGGCCACCTTTGATCTGCCTCAGGTTCGATCGCGCGGCCGCGCGGGAACCTGCGGCGACCGCTGCCCGGAGGACTTAACAGATGACCAGCTACAGCGTGCTCCCGAACGGCCCGCGAACGATCGTCGTGGCAACCTGGTCAGGCGAATATTGCGACCAGAGCACCAAGGTAACCACCGTCAGCGACCGCCATCAGGCTCAACGGCTGGCCGCGCTGATGACCGAACTATCCGAGCTCACATGGGACGCGGCCGCCTTCCTCGACACCCACCCGGCCATCGAAAACGCGATCGGCGCCCTTGCCGAGCAACTACGGCAACCGCAGCAGACCATCCACCAGGTGCCCGTGCACAACTCCGACGGCCGCCGGCACCATGAGGAACCAACCCACACCAGCCTCGAGCGCCTGCTGAGCTCCGAAGCGCCCACCGTGCTCACCGCCCTATCACGCACACAACGCCTGACCATCGCCGACGAACTCGCCACCGACGCCAACGCCCGCACCGAAGCGCTACGCACCCTCCCACACGGCAACGACCCGGCCGCGGACTCCCGCATCTGGCAAACCTGCGAGGTCGGCCGATCGACACGCACCGGCCAGGACGGACCTCTACCCGAAGGCGCAGCAAACTGGATCACCCAGGCGTGGGGACACCAGCAGAGCCCCGCAGGGCGATGGGGATGCCGCGAGCAAATCGTCCGCATCGAACAACTTGCCGCGGCCTGCATCGTGTCCGGCGGCCGCGCGAGGCACGACAACCTGCAAGCGCACCTGGTCTTCAGCGGCCCGAGCGACGACGAGCCGACGCGCGTGTTCTACGTCCATCCCCAGCAGGACCGTCGTCGCGAATGGGCAGAAGACCCATTCGCGCCCATGGTCGTCAAGGAACACCTCGGCAGCTCCGGCGCGCGCACGCTCGGACCGGTGCCCGCGACCGACGACAACGGCTTCGCCAAGCTGCTCGGGGAATGGACTCGTGCCGTGCCGTACCTGCGGACGACCGACACCTTCGTGGATCCCGCCAGCTTCGACTGACCGTCTATCGCCTTCAGCCGCATCGAATGCCAAGTCCGCAACCAGATCGCCGGCCACGCCACATCTGCATGGTCGGCTTCTGTGCCTTCGACAACCGCACCCTCGGACCTGCCGGCACCCTTCGGCGCAGTCCCGTTGAACGGCTTCATCGGGTCCGTATCAAGATCTTGGTACGGACCCAACCCGGTAGCAACCCGCCCTGGTGGGCGACATGCATGCACAGTCTTTGCGAGCTGTAGCCGCCGGGGACGCCGACAGCGACCGCAGCCCAGAAAGCTTTCGAGTCGGGCATGTGCCCGCTGGCGGCGTACCAGGCGGTCACTTCGGGATGCTCGACGTGAAGGGCATGGAAGCCTGCAGCGGCCAGCGTGTCGAACAGGTGCCTATCCGAGGAAGCCGGTCTCGCTCCCCTCGGCCGGCGCCTTAGTTACGGATCTTTAGGGGCAGCGGTCCTCGCCGTGAAGCAATATGCCTGGGCGCTTAGTGATCGAATTTCATTGCGTCGTCGATCCATTGCGAGGGGATCAGCGCGGAAGTCCTGCTCCAGTTCTGGCGTACTGCGTTCTGGAACCAGGGTTCGGCAAAATTGGCATGATCGCAGACAATGATTTGCATTTCAGGCGTCAACTCGGTAATGACATCACGCATAAGCTCGAAGAGCCGCTCTGCAGCGTCGCGGTCATTGCGAAAATTTCTGTCATTTTCCTCGATGTCGGACGGATAGTAGGCCTGCGTGGGCTGATCGAGCATGAGGAAATGTGGCACCGGTCGGCCTTGGAGTATGAAGTACCGGTGAAGTGCTAGGTGTGTGACAACGTGGTAGCCGACCCAGCTCTCTGCGCTGCCAATGCGTGAGAGCGGCACGGGACCATTCTCGGTGTCGATAGCTACGTCGAGATTCTTAATATCAAGGCGTATTCTTTTGTCAGAGTGGGCCAGCCCTAGGCGGCGCGCCCAGCGGGTAATATCGGCCTCGATGGAGAGCAGTCGCGAGTCGACCTGTCGCTGCTCTTCCTCGGGGTCGAGTTCGCCTAGCAGTCGTTCAATGTCTTGTCGAGTCAATTCGACGTTTGTTCGAAGCGCGTTGAGGGCGTCGTCGTCGCCGAATAGGCGAAGACGAGTGAGGTACAAGTCGATACGTCCTTTGGTGAAGGCCTGATCTTCTCTTCGACTGCGTTGGGCGCCGACCGTGGCTTCGGCTGCGCGGACGCCGGCCAGCACCGCGTCAAGCCCGCGTAACTCCAGCCGGACAGCATCTGAGCGGTGGTCCAGTTCACTCATTGCGGCTATGCGGCGGGGCTGGGCTGACTCGGCCGCGCGTAGCTGTTCGCGGAGGTCGTCGAGTGTCCGTTGAAGGTCGCTGACTTCAGGGTCTGGTTCGGCCAGGGCGCTGCCGCATAGTGGGCATGTGTCAGCACCGATACTGCCACTGGGCCGCATCAGTTCTAGGCTTTCTAGGCGGCTGGCGCCTGATCGGACGGCGCCCTGATAGTCCAGAGACCGATGTTCGTGATCGGCCAGCAGAGCTCGTTGCTCGCTGAGAGTTCGCAGTTGTAGGCGAAGATCATCGCGTCGCTGTTCCAGGTTGTGACGATCGTCGTCGGTGTTCGCTGACGTGCCATCCGTTGGTGGGTTCTCGAGTGCTGCCGTCAATGCGTTGAGGGCTGCGTCGCGTCCGCTGGCTTCTGCTGTGGGAACGAGTCCCTTGAGATGGGCTTCAGTATGCAGTGCGCGAAGGTCGACGTCGACGTCGCTGTAGAGCTTCTCCGCTGTGACCAGGTCGGCTTCCAAGCGGGTCATCTTCCGGCGTGCGGCTTCGAGCTGCCGGTGCTTAAATGCTTGATCGCCGCGGTCGGCACCAAGGAAGTAGGGCAGAGTCTCTATGAGCGCTTGTTTGATCCATATCTCGTCTTGGCGATGAAACAGACGACTGCGGTTGCCGATCTCACTCTGGCTTTGAAGGCACATCAGCAACGCGTGACCAAGATTGGCTGCCAGGGTGCCTTCCTGTGTAGAAGTATGGAGCATGTGTAGGTTTTCGCCGATTCCGATGAGTTGGCCTACCTGTTTCCGCACGGTGGCCGAGTCGGCGTTGGCCGTCAGGTCGCCGAAGTCGGGCGGTTGAAGGTTGCCGCCGAACTCGAGCATCGCCTGGTGTGTGGATGCGTGGCCGGCCCGAGGCGCTGGGCGGCCCACGAAAGCCCGTGTCGACCGCAGCTGGAGCAGCACGGCGTACCAAGCCACAGTGTCAGTGATTGGACCGATCGGTATGGCAATCTCGTTGCGTCCCATGCAGAAATCGACAATTTCGAGCAGGGAGCTCTTTCCGGTCGCAGAAACACCGGTGATGACATTGAGTTCGCCTGGCTTCAAAGAGACGACACGCTTCTGCCCTGCGTGGTTGTAGAGCACGATCGCCAGTAAATTCATTGCAATCAGGGCTCTACGCCAAGGACAGCAAAAATGGTGGACGGTTGGTCGATCTTGGCAAACCAGCGTCCGACCAGTCGTGCGCTGGTCAAGAGCTCGCGCAGCTCCGGGTTGCGGGCCCGACCGATGGAGCCGACCAAAGCGCCGGCCTCGAGCGTCAGCGCGCCCTGACGAAGTCCGAAGCGTAGACCTTCCTTGATCGTCGGGACTGCTTCCCTGGCGCGAGCAGCGAAGCCGGCATGAAGGACAGCATTACGCGACAGCCAGGTTGCCAGGTGGGTCGTCACGCTTCTCGGCAACGCGAGGCGAGTGCTGCGATGCAGAACCATCGGCGCTACGACGAAAGAGAGCGGCCACACCATCGGGCGGTCCCGCTCCGAGCGGTAGGCACTTGCCGCAGCAGCCAGCATCGCTGAAACCAACGCAGGGTTGAGGTAGGCAGCCGACACCTGCGGGCGATCCTGCCACCTCGTCATTTGCCTGATGCCCGAAGAAGCGTCTCGACTCTATCCGCGAAGTCTGGATGCCATCCAACTCGTCCGGAGTCGGCCAATTCGTGATGCTTTCCGCGGCAGAAAAAGACATCGCTGTAGCGCTCCCGCACGCGAATGTCCGTGCGATCGAGCGCCTGGCGCAGAATCTGTTGGCCAGCTCGTTGCTTGACTGTCTCGTCAGGGTCGGCCGGAAGTTCGGCCATAGTCCAGTGGTAAGAACGTTCCCACTCTTCGCGTAATCGAGTCTCGAACGATTCCAGCTCCTTAATGCTGATCAAGCTGTCATCGAGCCAGCGAGCGGTCTGCACGTACGCCCTGTAGTAGTCGATCATTGCCATCTGGATGAGCCTCGACGGAGTTGCAACCCACTGCATTTGGTGTACGAAGCACCGATCTAGGTACGACCCTTCCTCAGCCGGGGTGAATTCCTCCGGGGAGGCCATGGTTGGCAGGTTCTCTCGCGTGAATTGATCTCGAAGATCGTCGACCACGATCGCGACATCCAAGGCGCTGACGCGGTGGGCACGTCCGGACAGGAGATCAACGGCCTTGGCATGCCACCACGCCCACAGCAAGCCCATGAAGGTGTCTTCGTGCCCCCGAGGCAAGGCCCACCGCAGCACCCGCCGTATATCGATATCAAGGTCAGTGATGCCCGGTGCGGCGTCCAGAAGCTGGATGCGATTCACGAAGATCGCACGTACCGCCGGGTCCAGATCAAGGAACCTTCGGCGGGCGACCCGGCTCGCCTCAGCTGTCGATTCGGAGGCGGCGACTTCCAGCAACTCGATGGCACGTCTCACATCTCGGTCCTGCGGTCGCAGTGCCGCTGCTGCACTTTCAGGCGATGCAGTCTGGGTCGTGACAATCGTCAAGGCAGGGCCGTCCGAGTCACCTACGGCCTGGGTATCCATCCAGGCCCCGATCGTGCGCCAGATGTCGATGTCCTTATCGCCTAGGCCGCGACCTTTCCGGACGTGATGTTTTACCTGCAATAACTCCGAGGGAGTCCCAAGATCTTCCCACGCGACATCGTCGTGAAGCTCCAACGTGATCGCCGCGTCCGGTCGACCGTCAGATCGTCGCAGGAGCTCAAGTAAAGGCCACTGCGACTGATAGAGGTATCCCAGCGCTGATGGTGCGGCGCTGTGCGGCGACGACGGCACGCCTCGAAGTCTGTCGAATCGGGGCGACCGTGTCCAGAGCGCCGTAGGCGGAACACGTCGTACGGCTGCGCTTCAAGCACGATGTGCATTGCACGGGGAACGCCGCGGTGACCAACCAGCGAGTGGAGAGAAGTGGTAACCCTTGCTACGGCGACCGCCGTAGCAACCGCAACGACGGCCGACGTGGCTCACGACGGGATCGGTCTGCTCGGGTGGCCCGCTCCGGCCACTCGGGACAGAGATCTTCGGCCGAGTTAGAAGTCGGACTAGCGCCTACGGGCCGCGCGCCGTTGTCGGTTAAGCGGTCAAGACATCGCCGCGACCGAGTGTCTGTCCAGTGCGGCCGCCGAGGTAGGTAGCCGATGCTCAAGATTGGCGAGATGCTGCTCGTCGCCGTAGCCCAGCAGGTGACCGTAGATGTCGAAAGTGGTCTTGATGGAGGCATGCCCGAGGCGCCGCTGGATGGCGTAGAAGTCCCAGTCGGCGTCGATCAGGAACGCGACGTGCGAGTGCCGCAGATCGTGGAACCGCGGCCGCTGATACAGGTATGTCTCGCAGTCACAGGTCGACGCGGCCTTCCGTCCAGCGCGGCCTGACGCCGGTTGCGGCGGATGCTCGGGGGCAGCGTTGCGCCGCGGCGAGAGCGGGATACCAGAACCGCTGCCGCAGATTGTTGGCGTTCCAAGGTCCATGACGCGGCGCGGCAAACACCAGATCGCTACGCCGCCGGCGACGAACCATGCCCGCGAACACCTCAGCAAGGCTGCCAGTCAGCGTGATCGACCGCCGCGACGCCTCGGTCTTCGGCTCGGCGAAGCTCCCGTCACCCTGCAGAGTTTGCTCGACACGAACCGTCGGCATGGGCCCGTCCAGGTGTACCGATCCCACGCGCAGGCCGAGCAATTCACCCAGGCGCATCCCCGTACCCGCAGCGGCCTGGATCAGCGGGCGGATCAGCGCGGGGCAGGCATCGAGCAGGATCTGTGCTTCCTCGGTCGTCAGGAAATACGCCCGGTACGGCGTCAGCCGCGGCAGACCGTTGCCCCGGTGCACTAACGGCCTATCAAGTGGATTGTCGGCCCGATAGTGCGGGACCAAGTCGCGCATCACCATGCTCAGCACCGCCCAGTGCTTGTGGACGCTCGCCGCCGCCAAATCCTTGACGAGGCTGGCCTTCCACGGGTCGAGGTGATCGAACCGGGAGATCTGATCAACAGGCAAGTCACCGAGGTCGCCGATCACCCGATGGCGCAGCAAGCGGGCGTACTCGGCGTGCGTGGACGCCGCCACGTCGATTTTGAGGGCGAGCCACCGCTCGACCCAGTCCCGCAGCGTCGGTGTCGCCGACGGGGGAGGGGGTTGGATGATCATCCTGGGGTCGAGCGCGGCATAGACCTCGCTGCTGGTGATCCGATGATGCCGGGACTCGGCGAGGATCTTCGCCGCGAGCGCCATGTCCGCCGACGGACCACGGAAGGTGCAGCATTGCCGCCGGCCGGCTCGGCCCGCCTGCCAGCGGACGCAGAATGATTCTTTACGCAGTTTGATAGATGCCATGGGGAGGGGTTGCCCGTTCCCGGGCGGCTCGGACGTCCCTCGTACGAGCGTCAGTCCTCCATTGGCTGACGTCCCGAATGGGTAAGATCCTAGGACGGTTTAGGTGTCGTGACGTCCGTCCCGGCCAGCACTCGGGATCTTGCGTGACCAGGCGAATGCCTTCGACGGCACGCCAGCGCCCCGTGCTCATGGCCGTTCGTCACCCATCCAAAGAGCGCCGCAGTCGGCGCCCCGTCGTCCGCCACCGAATCTTGCGTCGATCGTTATTACTATGCCCGATGCAATCTGACGAGCGGGGGGCATGAGAACCGCGAACGGTCCCGACACAGAGCCGATCAGGATTGCGGCAATCAGCTTCCGCGCGGCCCTCGAATCGGGCGGCCTGCGGCTTAGAAGTCTCGCCGCGTTCCCTCGCGGCTCGTGCGGCGACGTCTGCGAGCTGTTGGGCCAGTACTTGATCGATTCCGGTCTCGGCGAATGGCGCTTCTGCGCCGCGATCCGGGATCGCTCCTTCCTGTCCCACGCCTGGCTGGAGCGGAACGGTCTGATCCTCGACATCACCGCGGACCAGTTCACGGAGATCGACGAACCGATCCTGCTCACACGCGACCGGACCTGGCATGACCACTTCTCCCTCATCGAGCGGCACCGCACGGCAAATCTCGAATACCTGCTGCTCCAGGACTTCGCGGCCGACGCCGAGTGGACTTACCGCGAATTGTGCCGCCGTGCCGGTCAGTAGCTCGTGCCGCTGCGAAACGCAACAGCACACCGTGACGACGACAACGCCGCACAGAACAGGATCGGAAGGGGCAACACCAGTGCCGCTCTGTCTGGAAGATCTCCCGGAAGCCGACTGCGACCAAGACCTCTCCGTCTTCATAGCCCTGCCGGCAATCGCACAGATGTCATGGCCCGACGACGTTGTCAAGCAATGGCTCTACGATCACGGCCGCCACCCCGAGTTCCTAAACGACTACCGCAACCTCGACCTCAGCCTGATCCAGTGGAAGCTCCAGGACGTCCCGGTTACCGACCTGGAAGCCGCCCCCACCGGCCCCAGCGACCAGGACTGGTTGGAACGGGTCGCCGCAGAACATCGATATTGGCTGAGCAAGCGCCTGCAGAAGTACCGCGACGCCTGGGAAAACCAGGGAAGCTGGCTGGTGCCGCCCATCCTCATCACTCGAGACCTGATCCGACTGGGAAGCACAGGCCTGCAGGTGATCGAGGGCCGCATGCGCATGGGAATCCACAAGGGCAGACTCGCTGAAGGCCTGCGCGTCGCTGACACCCACCAAGCGTGGGTCGGCTCACGAACCCCCACCGGGCCGGCACCGCAGCCTCGGGCTGCCGAATAGGAGACACCATGCTGGTACTCGACTGCGAGACGCCCGAAACCACTGCCTCCTCACTGAGCGTCGCCAGCGAAGTGCCGCTATCGGAACTGCTCGATGCCGTCCGACAGGCCGATCAATCCCCAGCTCTACCGTGGCAAGATCCCTTGAGCGCACTTCCCGAGAACGCCCTTGCCGCGGTCGGCGTCGACATCCAGAAAGTGGCCTTCGACGCCGCCTACTACTTCCACGGCACCCGCACCATCGACCCCCGGCTCTTCCTCGACGACGGCGTCAAACCGCTCGGCCTGGTCATCGATCATCTCTGGAACACGCTGCATCTGCTGTGCGCCGACGACATCCCCGCCGACCGGTGGCAGATGATCCGCCGCGAACTCGAGCGCGGCGGACCCCGCTCGCGGTCAGACGACCACAGCGCCTGGCTGTACCGGCTCAAACAACCCGAACCGGCGCACCACGGCCCCTACGCGTCCCTCATCCGCGAGCACACCGTGAACCCCATTGACGGCCAGCATGACTACCTTGCGACCCCGGAGATCGTCCGAGACATCGCCGGGCACATCGGGGGCGATCTGCAGGCGAAGTTCGAGGCCGCAGCAACAAGCTGCGTCGTCAAGTTCCGGCACTCCGAAGTCGGGCTGCACCAGATCGAAGCCGTCATCTGGTACCTCCACCGGCATCTCAACGACGAGCCGCTCGACTGGAACACGCTCTACTTCATCGACTGCCGCAACGTCGCCGTGCCTGCCGCCGCCGTCGATTACGTCGACGAGATCGAACCAAGGAGCCGAAAGGATCGCCCCCGGGCAACCCGACGGCGCCACACGTCCAGCTAAAGGGATCATCGGAAATCGACTGAGTACACATAGGTAACCAGCCGAACAGCCTGTGCGTGATAGTCGCGCCATACGCGACAACTCCGCTAGCATCGCTTTCCCGAAGTAGCGAGCCAACTACATTGAGTCACATAGACGTGATTCTCGCTGTCGTGCCAGGTAGGAGTGTCATTCGGGTGACCGACGCAACCAATCAGGAGCCGATACCCGGCCTCGGCAACCTCTCCAAGGTCGCCAAGATTGACAACGACCCCACCGGCCTCGACACCTTCGCTCGCTACCTCTGGCAGGCCAAGCAAGTCGTACAACAGTGGCTGACCTGCTTACACGAACCCGACGGCCCCGCGTTCCTCGTCTGCGAACAGATCGAGGACCTCGCTCTCGTCCACGCCGGAAAGATCCGGCTCATCCAGCTCAAGACACGCGACAAGGGCTCGTGGAGCGTCACCGCCATGTGCGAACGCGGACTGGACGCGCTCGTCCGTTCCTACGTGAAAACGCGCAAAGCCAAGATCCACGAACTCTGCACCTACGAACTGTGGACCGAAGGGACAGCCTCGGAAAAGGCGGACACCGCCAACTTCGTGCTCGACCCCACCACGGCAACCAAGGACGTGCGCGCGCGCCTCGTCGCCCACGGGCTCATCAGAAGCTGGACAGACGACTTCCTGCAACGCCTGACCATCAAACCCGGTGAACCCAGCCAGACCTACATCGACAAGGTCGCGATGTGGGAACTCTCGGCACTATGGCCCTCTTTGTCTCATCAGGAAGTACGCCACCTCTACGAGCGACTCCTCGACGCGGCAACCGCAGCCCAAACCGGTGGCGCCGGACAGCCGGCATCCATTCAAGCGATCCTGGCCGCCGCCCTCCCGCACGTGGTCCAAGACCTCCCGCAACCCGAAGAACCCGGCGGGGCAGACATCGCACCCATCCGCGACCAGACCCTCAGCCGCGGCATGCTCAAGATGCTCGCCCCGCCGCTGCCCGGCGAACGAGAACATCAACTGCTCGCACGTATCGCGACCGGATCCGGAACCTCGCTCATGGAACTCAAGATGAGATCCGCCGGCGCCAGCAGCACGCTCATCGAAGACGTCCAGGACCTGCGCGCAGACATGGAAGTCCAACGCCAACTCCTACTCGCCGGCCGCGACAACGCAGAATCCCAACTCGAAGACCTCGCCCGCCGTGTCCTGAACATGGCAAAAGCAACATCCGCTCGCATCAATCTCTCGGCCGTAGCCAATCCCGTCGCGGCTGGCCGCCCCGCCGAAGCTGTAGCCGCCGACCTGCGTTCCCGGCCTCACGACCTCGCCCACTGCGACCGCAACCAGCTGCTCAACCAAGATGAAGAACTCATCCTCGGATACCTCGGCCACCTCTCCGACCTCTGCCGCTTCGACTGGGGTCTCACGTGAACGGCAGCAACAGTTCTGTGATCGGCGGCCCGCCCCGCCGTGCAGGGCCACCGACGCTCGACGAAGACCAGACACCCCGAGCGCGATTCCGGCCCTCACGCGAAGCTGAAGCTCGCATCCTGCTTCTCATCGATGCCTTCAGCCACAAAAAGCGAGGCCAGATTCGATACCTGGAAGGCCGCGTCAAACTCGCCAAGCTCGACTTCCTGCTCCGCTACCCACGCCACCTCCGCCGCGTCCTCATCGCGCAAGGCGTCAGCGCCGACAAATTGGAGCAGATCGACCCCGACGAGGCGCCCCTCGACGCACGCATGATGCGCTACCGCTATGGCCCATGGGATCCCTCCTACTACGCAGTCCTTGGCTCCCTCATCGGCCGCGGCCTCATCGAAGTGGCACCGCTCGGCAACGGCTTCAGCTATCGCACCAGCACCGTCGGCACCGAACTCGCCGCCCACCTCCGCGCCGACGGCAGCTTCGACCCGATCAACCAACGCCTGGTCCTCCTGCGCCGCCACCTCGACAAATCCGGAAACACCCTCAAGAACTACCTGTACGAGCTCCCTGAGATCGCCGACGCAGCCTGGCACGAGGACCTGACGTGACCCCACCCACTGCACCACCACCGGATGCCGACCACCAGCCGGCACACCCCCACCGCCTCGAACTGCTCCAGGTAGACCTCGTCGGAGGCGGACGCGAAGTCACCTTCAACCCGGGCCTGAACCACATCGTCGGCGACATCACCACCGGCAAAACCACCTTCATCCGCCTCATCAGGGCCCTCCTGGGCACCATGCCCAAGGACCTCCCGCCCGAGGTAGACCACGTCGCCGCCATCCGCGGGCACGTCATACTCGGCGACCGAGGCTGGAAGATCTACCGCCCCCGAACCACCACCAGCGACGCCCTCGTCGAAATCGGCGAAGACGACAACGAAGCCGGCCGCGAAGCACTCTCGCTACGCCTGCCGGTAGCTGGATCCGCACGCACCTACAGCACCTTCCTGCTCGACCGCCTCGACATCCCGGCCATCAGCGTCCCCCAAGCCCGCACCGACCCCACCGGCGTCCAGAGCCCGGTCACCATGACCGACTGGCTCGGATACTGCATCGTCACCGGCGACGAACTCGACACCGAAGTCTTCGGCCACAAACGCCCCTTCCGCGACGCAAAACGCCGCTGGGTCTTTGAGATCGCCTACGGCTACTACGAACCCGAACTGGCCAACCTCAACGCCCAGCTACGCCACCTGCAACGACAGCTCGACTCCCTCGAACACGACGCCGAAATCCGCGCCCACTTCCTCAAAGACACCCCGTTCGCAGACCTCGCCACCCTCGAACTGCAACTAGCCGCCAGCACGACAGAACTCGACCACGTCCTCGAACAACGCCGAAACCTCGCGAGCGGCCTTACCGACGTCCCCGGCGTACAACAAGCACGCGAGAACCTGCTCGCCGCACGCAGCCGCCGCGCCGACACCGCCGAACGCATGTCCCGGCTCCAAGCCCAGACCAAGGACCTCGCCGACCTCGTCCGGCAGCTGACCAACCAATCCGCCCGCCTCAGCCGCGCCATCGTCGCCGGCGAATGGCTCGTGGACTTCGACTTCATCGTCTGCCCACGCTGCGGCAACGACATCGAACCAGCACGAACCGAACCAGACCTCTGCTACCTATGCCTGCAACCACCAAGACCAGCGACCTCCGAAGCAGAACTCCTGAGCGAGCAAGACCGCATAGCGAGCCAAATCACCGAGACCAAAGCAGTCCTCGAAGGGCGCCAACGCGCACTCGACAACTTCGCTTACGACGCAACCCGACTCGACCACCTCATCACCGAACTCGCAGCCGACCTCGACCAGCACACTCAAGCCTTCGTCTCCGACCGCGCCGCGCAGATCGACTACCAAGCCACCCGGCAAGCCCAACTCGAAGCCGACATCAAACGCCTCCGGGAATACGCCGACCTCCTGCAACGGCACGAGCAACGGCTCGCCAGCCGTGAAATGCTGGAAGCCCAGCAAGAAGAAATCCGACTCCGCATCAACGAACGTGAACTCTCTCGATCTGACGCGGAAGAAAACGTACAGGCTCTCGAACAACGCATGCTCGAATACCTGCAACAACTTCACATCCCAGACCTAGGCCAAGAACTCACCGTCCACATCAACAGGAAAACATATTTACCCGAAGTCTCCGGCCGCAGCTTCGACGAGCTATCCAGCCAAGGCCTAAAAACACTCGTCAACATCGCACACGCACTCGCCCACCACACCGTAGCCATAGACCGAAATCTGCCGTTGCCCGGACTTCTCATTCTGGACGGAATATCGGCCAACAGTGGACAACAAGGGTTGAGTTTCGACCGAATCCGAGACGCCTACCGGCTCCTCAGTCGGATAGTGGCCGACGAATCGTATCGAAACGCACTCCAAATCATCGCAGTCGACAACGAACTCTCCCGAGAAATTATCTACGAACTTGTCGAAAGCGTTACCCTCAACCTGACCCAAGAGGACCGCCTCATCCGAATTCCTGGACCGTCTATCCCGCCCGCGGGGCAGGGCGTTGACCAGTAATGCCCACACGTGGTGTCGCAGCAAAAGACGCCATCCCCTTTCGTGGATTCACCAGGATCCGGTCCGAGGTAAGGCGCCCCGCCCCGCGGGGTTGCGGAGCACGCCGCTCAAGGGGCTCCCGCGTCGCCGGATTTGCCGCCAAGCGTCGAAGCGATTGCCGATGGCAGCCCTTCTGGGAAATTCGCGCCTGCGAAAGACCAGGTAGAATGGGGTGCGCGAGAGCTTGGCGGACAAGTTGGCAGCGACCCCTTTACTCGGGTGAGTATACTTTTCGGTGACCTGGTAATACGTTCGGTAGCACGTCGCTGGGCCCGCTAATGCCTGGGGGTCAAGGGGTCGCAGGTTCAAATCCTGTCAGCCCGACGTTGTGAAAGGCCAGCTCAGCTGGCCTTTTCATTGAGTGGCGTAACTGCTTTCCGATCTTCGTGACACCTATTTTTGCCCGAACGCGCGTACGGTTGCGAATCTGTCGTTGATCGGCTCCTCGTTGCCCGACCGTTAGCGTGGTGCTGCTTCGGGTCTCTGTATGGTCCTGCTCTTCTGGAACGTTGCGCTGAGCTGGAGATGCACGTCTCGAGGCGCTCAACTCTCGGATCCGGCCGCGGCCGTGGTTGCTATCCATTGTTGATGTCTACTGTGGATGATCGTGACGCCTCGGTGACACGAACGCTCGTACGGTGATCTTTACCTGGGGTGCCGGACGGGGCCGGTGAATCCATGATCGCGCTTGGTGGCGGCGTGGGTAAGTTGTCGACTGTTGTCGCCAGTTGTCCGAGACGCCCCCGCCGGTCGGCTGGTGTTCCCGACGCCGGGGCAGGAACACGCGTTGGCCGGCTGAGGATGTGGTCGTTGGATTTGATGTCCATGCTGCCTGACGAGGTTCTGATCGATTCCGTTCCGTGCGCCGCAGCGTGCTGGTGAGCGCGGTGCATCGCGTGCCAGTCGCCTTCGGGCGCCTGAAGTCGGATGACATCCACTGGCTGTGTGTGGCAGGTTGCGCGGTGGGCCGTCGGTAGGGGCATCAGAGGGAGTTGAGAGAGCTGATGGTGTCGGGGCTGATGGTTCCTTGGTAGACGCGGACGGCGTCGATGTCGCCGGGGAACCAGTCGGCGTGGGCGCCGTTGCGGCGGGTGCGGCCGACGGTGAAGCTGCCGGTGGCATTCCATGGTGTGGCGGCGTATGGCGTGGGGGTTGTGGCCTCACCGTTGACGTAGAGCGTGATGGTGGCTGCGGTGGCGTCGTGGACGGCGGCGAGGTGGGTCCAGGTGTTCAGTGCGGTGGCTGGTGGTGGGGAGTCGGTGTGGGTGGTCGTGGTGGTGGCCTGGTCGGTGTCTGCGCTGATGAATCGCCAGCAACCGCAGGGCTGGTTCCACTGGACCATGAAGCGGCCGGTGGTGGTGCCGTCTTGGCTGATGGCGGTGTAGGTGGCGTCCGTGCGGGTGAGCCGTACCCAGGCCGCGACGGTGAAGGACTGGTCGGTGCGCAGCAGTGGGCGGGAGGTGACGGCGGCGTCGGTGCCGTTCAGGCGTAGCGCGCCGATGTCCCAGTCGGTGTGCCCGGGGTAGGTGTAGGCGGCGGCTCCGGTGAAGGTGCCGTGGTTGTTCTCGGGACTGGTGTCCTGGGCGACGGCGGGGTTGCTGTCGTCTTCGAACTCCCAGTCGGCGACGGGGGTGGCTGCGGCTTCTGCGGCGCGTTCGGCGTCGTTGGTGGCCCGTGCCCAGATCTTGACGTCGGCGATGTCGCCGGCGAACCAGGTGCCGTCGCTGCGTCCGATCCAGGCGGGTCCGTCGGGGTCGTTGAACGGGTTGACCTGCTCGATGGAGGTGTCCGCTACGCCGTCGATGGACAGTGTCAGGGTTTTCAGGTCGGCGTCGTAGGTGGCGGCGAGGTGGGTCCAGAGGCCGGTCCGGGCGGGGGTGGAGGAGGCGGCGTCGCGCCAGATGACGGTGCTGCCGGCGGCGGCGGAGGGCATCTGTGCGACCCACCGGTCGGTGGCTTTCTGGTAGCGCAAGTACAGCGAGGCGAAGCCGTCGGCCTCCCGGGTGAACACGGTGCGGTCGCTGGACTTGTCAGTCAGCCGTGCCCACGCCGAGACGGTGAAGCTTTGCACGGTGTTGGTTTTCAGGTCGGTGTCGGCGTAGCTGCTGGTGCCGTTGAAGGCGCCTGCGTTGCGGCCGGTGATCCGGCCGTCTTCCCAACCCACTTCGTGCAGGGCGGCGTCGTGGGTGGTGCGGTCGGGTCCGGTGCCGTAGCCGGTGTCCTCGGCGGTCCCGCCGGTGCCTTCGCCGAACTTCCACACCGCCACGGGTTCGGCGTCGGGCTCGGTGCCGCCGGAGGGGTCTTCGGTGACCCAGTCGGCCGGGTCGGCGTCGAGTAGGTACTGCTGGGCGAGTGTCTGGTAGTAGAGGTCGTTCGGCACGTGCGTGCTGCCACTGTCGTAGAGGTAGTCCTCCAGGACGGTGCTGGAGACGTGGTCGCTGTCGGCGGATACTGCCGCCGCGAAGTTGATCGCCCCGTCGGCGTGGCCCTGGAGGTAGTCTCCGCCGTCGGTTCCCAGGATGTAGTCGTTCACCTGCCGGCGGGCGGTCTCCCGCACTGCGCTGGCCGTGGTGGCGAACGGTGGCAGGGTCGCCACGTAAACCTTCAGCGCTCCGGTGTCCGTCGGCAGCGTGACATTCGGGTCGCCGGCGTCGTCGGCGCGGAAGTGACGCAGTTGGGTGGCCAGGGCGACGAGCTTCGTTCTGACCGGGGCGGCGCAGGCTTCCGCGGTGGTGGCGGTGCAGGCGAGCAGGTCGCTGGAGCCGGCCGAGATGAGCACGGAGCGCACGTTGCTCTGGTTCAGGATCGCCCGGTCGACGGTGGCGATGGCGGTCTCGGGCAGGTCGGTGTTGTTGACCGGCAGTTTGGCCCTGTTGCCGAAGCTGGTGCTGCCCAGGTTGAGCACGCCGAACGGCACGGTGTTCCCGGTCTGTTCGGCTGCGGAGAGGGCCTCGGCGAGGCGGCTGTCGAGTTGGCTGCGGGCGTCGCTGCTGGCGGTGTCGGCGTTGACTGTGTGGTCGCCGAAGAGCGCGACCGCGCCTGCGGGGTTGGTTGCCGGGGTGGTGACGTCGATGCCGGACAGGAACGGCGGCCCGAGGATGGTCGATTGGCTGAAGTTGGTGCCGGCGCGCTCGCCGGTGTGGTCGACGTTGTCGGCGGCGGTCACGTAGATGCGGGTGCGTCCGCTGTCGTGGCCGGCCAGGGTGGTCAGGTTGCCGTGAACTTTGACACTGACCAGGGCGATCGCCCGGTCCGGCGCGGCGAGTGCGATGGGATCGCTGAGCACGTCGGCGCCGATCGGCAGGGTGATGGCGCGGGCGCCGCCGAAGGTGACCGGGACCGGGGCCGCGGCCGCGGTGGCGCCGCCGGCGCCGGGATCCTGCAGGGCGATGGACGCCGCATCGAAGATGACCGGGCTCCGGCCGAGGCTGTTGGCCAGGCGAACCCGCATCTGGTGGCCGCCGCCGGTGCCGATGCTGAGCTGGACCGGGATGCGTACGGTCTGGTTGTTGAGGGTGGCGTCCACGCTGGCGCCTGAGCTGGGCTGAGCTTTGACGGCGGTGGTGTCCTGGGCGGCTGCCCAGCTACCTACCCAGCGGGTCACCGTGCTGGCGTTGCTGGTGGCGGAGGTGGGCCGGATGCCGAGGCCGAAGAAGTGCAACGACGGGGTCGCGGCCGCGATGGCATTGGTGACCAGTGGCAGGGAGATGCTGGTGATCGGGACGCCGGGGCATCGCAAGGGCACGCTGATCGCGAAGACGCTGACCGGCACTCCCTCTTGGGTGGCGTTGCTCTTGTTGCGGCGCGGGAACGTCAGCACCGTTTCACCGGGCGGGGTGGCGGCCCAGTCCGCGACGGCGTCCAGGGTGTAGGGCTGGCTGCTGAGGTCGCAGCCGGCGCCGTAGTTGATGGTTCCGGTGGCGCCGTCGGTGATCCGGTTGGCGGCGAATCCGGCGAACACGACGGCGTTGCCCTTGTTGACGACGCCGCTGCTGGGAACGGTGATGATCTGTCCGGAGGACAGCATGTTGTCGGGTGCGCCGGTGCCGAAGGCGGCGGGTAGTTTGATCGCCGCCCCGTTCACGGTGACGGTGCTTCCCGGTGTCCATCCGGCGGCGCGCAGGTCGGCCGCTTCGAAGCTCGTGCCGCTGCCGGTGGCGTCGGCGGGGGTCACGACCGGGGTGGTGCCGGCGGTGTAGGTGCTGATCGCCGTGTTGTTGAAGCAGGCTGTGGTGTTGTTGATCGCGCAGCTGGGCACCGGCGCGAGGCGGAACACGTCGATCCCGGCCTGGTAGCCGGTGGACGCGGTGTTCTTGCCGGTCACGTCGAGGGTGACTCGGTGTACTCCTTGCGGCAGGGTCCGGGGGTTGCCGCTGCTGTCTTTGATGACACCGAAGTTGACGAACCGGGTGGAGGTGCGGGCACTGTAGGCGTCGAGGCCGGTGATCAGCACCTTCTCGGCAGAGGTGCCTTTGTCCAGGGTGAGGGTGTAGGTGCCGTAGTCGGCGGCGGTGGTCAGGTTCGCGCCGAGCTCCCACGGGCCGGCGGCGGGCAGGTTGACAGCGAAGGTGGCGCTGTCACCCACGGCGACTTTGCTGGTGGTCGAGGTGTTGGCCAGCACCGCCTGGGATCCGCTGGTGAAGTAATAGCCCGGCCCGCTGGCCTGGGCGATCAGGCGGCCGGTGCGGCTGGTGGTGGTGGCTGCCGGGACCACGGTGGTGGTGCCGTCGGCGTTGGTGTCGGTCCAGCCGTTGATCATCTTGTCGCCGGTGGCGTAGGTCGGTGTGCTCCGGCCGGCGTGGAACGTGTAGAGGGTCTGTGGTGATGTGGATCCGGCCTGGTCGACGGCCTTTGCGGCGATCTTGTGGGCGCCGGCGGTGCCGGGCGCGAAGGTGACCCCGGCGGAGCCGTTGATTACGAGCGGACCGGTGCCGTTGGCGTTGTCGGCCTGGGCGAAGTAGACGACGCCGGGCTGGATCACGGTGTTCGCGGTCCAGGTGGTTCGTCCGGGGGTCGAGTAGACGACATTGCTCAGGTCGCCGTCGAGGGTGAACAGGTAGCCGTTGACGTTGTTGGTGCGGTCGTTGGTCAGTTCGAAGACGCCCCGATCCGTGTAGCCGCCGCCGAGCTGCCCGGACGGGAACTGGGTGGATTTGATCTGAGGTGCCTTTGGCACGAGGGTGTCGACGGTGAAGGTCTGGGTGGCGGAGTAGACGCCGCCCCAGATGCCGGAGGCGTTCTTGATGGCCGCCTTCCAGGTGTAGGTGCCGTCCGGCAGCCCGGAGTTCACCCGCCACGCGCTGCCGTTGAGGTTGTAGTCGTTCACCGGGCCGTTGCCGGACAGGATCTTGGTTCCTGCGGCGTTGAAAACCCCGTAGGCGATCTGGACATTCTCCTGGTGACCGTTGACTTTGGGTGTGAAGCCCTGGGCGGACAGGGTCGGGTTGCGGGTGGTGGTGAGGATGCGGCCCTGGTCGACGACCGACGGGGTGATCCTCGGGTTGCCGGTCTTGTTGATGAACTGCGGTTTGTAGCTGTACCGCACGGACAGGGTGGCGCCCCCGCCGTAGCCGAGCTGTTTCCAGGACAGCCGGTCGGACTCGTTGCGGGCCTGCACGACGAAGGTCGCATGGCTCGCCTTCCTGGCGGCGACCGTCTTGACGAAGCTGATGACGTTGAAGTTGAGGCTCGCGGGGCTGACCCGTTCGTTCGTGCTGCCGCAGTCCACCTCACGCCCCCACGCGGTGGCCAGGACTCCGGTCGTCTTGGCCGGCTGCTTGCCCCAGTTCAGGCCGGACGACTTCCAACTGCTGGGCACCCCGACCCCGTACACCACGGCGGCGGTGTTGTCGCAGGAGGCAGCCCACCGCTCGACCACGTACAGGTTGGCTTCGAAGATCTGCGCGCCTTTGATGCCCGCGGTGTTCATCTGGTAGTAGGTGCGGGCCTTCTCGGCGTCGCCGTTGGGCCAGTTGTCGTATCCGATGCGTGCGCTGGTCGCGCCGGTCTTGGAGGTGGAGTTGTAGACGTCCCATCCGTTGTCCGAGATACGTGCCCAGTTCAGCTGCGACTTGCCGGGTGATCCGGACCAGTACGGGTCCACGTACACGGGGAATGTCGTGGTCGGTGCGGTCAGCAGGTCCCGGTCCAGGCTGAGCCGTTGCCGGCCTGCGCTGACGTCGATCTCCACTTCGGCCAGATTGCGGCCCGGCCGCCGGGCCGTCGGGATCGCGTCCGCGCCGGCCGGTGCCCGGGCCGCGTCGGTGTCCGGGGTGCTGTCCCACATGAACGCGGTGTCGGTGTGGAAGACCTGCCTGCCGTTGGTGATGTCGACGGCCTCCGCGCCGCCGTTGCCGGTTCCGCCGATCCGCACATTGGTGCCGGTGAGGCCGAAGTCGATGGTCTGTACCTGCGGGTTCATCGCCGCTGCGCGGGTCTTCACCACGAACACTGACGAGAAGCCGTCGGGATCGGCGGTGATCTGCAGGTCGACGTCCGGGAACACCTCCCGGTAGGTGGCGGTGTCGCCGCGCACCTCCGGCGCGGGCAGAGGGCTCGGCCATGTGAACGTGAGTTCGCGGGTTCCATCCTTGAGGGACAGCAGCCGGGTACTGCGGTCGCCGGAGACCGTCAGCCCGGCCGTCGCCGCCCGCGGCCGGTAGCCGCCGGTAGCGGGGATCAAGGTGGGGTCGATCGACACCCACGTGTCGCCCTGCTTCACGCGCCGCGGACTGGACGAGTGGACGGTGGTGAGGGTGCCGTCCGGATTGGCCGAGGTCGTCGAGTACTCGTCGGTCAGCCGCGGCACAGGAGTCTGCTGACCCTCGGCCTTGGCCTGCCTGATCGCGGCACCGACCGGGTCGGCCGGTGGTTCGGCAAGGGACCGGGCGGGCGGTGCCGGTGTCTGCGCAACGGCCGCCGGCGCCGGAGCGGCCACGGCGAGCAGGCCCGTGGCGAGTGCGGTGATCACGGTGGTCGTCGCCGACAGGCGGCGCCGGTACGGCGGGATTGACACCATCGTGGCTCGGGGCTCCTTCACGGGGGATCGTGGCGACGTCAGCCGCGAACGCGAGCGGGCGGTCATTGTCAGCCGCCGGAGCCTGCGACTTCGACCCTGCAGGCCAGCCGAGCGCAGAGTGTGGGTTCAATCACATAGAGGAATATCGACGTCTAACGTCCTTTGTAGATCAAAGCGTGACAGCGTGCCGGGCCAGGTGGACCGTACGCTGAGCGCGCCGGTCCGGAAATCGTCCGGCATGGATCAACGGCGCTGCCGCGCACGCGGAGAGGGCGGGAGCTCATGCTGTCCACCATCGTTCGGGAATCTCGGTTGCTGACCCGATGGCGGCGCCTCGCCGTGCTGCCGGTCGTCGCCGTCTTGGCCGCCGGCGGGCTCATGGTCCAGCAGCCCGCGACGGCGGCACCGGCCGATCCGAAGTTCCCCGAGCCGCCCACGCTCGCCGCCGTAGAACTCTCCGACGCGCGGCCAGCCCGGCAGGTACCACCGATCCGGCCGTACGCGAAGTTCGATCCCGCCGGACAGGCGGCCCTGCCCGGCGCGCAGCAGGCCACCGTGTCCATCACCGCTGCTGGCGCACTCGACGGGCGGGCCGCAGCGACCTGGACTAGGGCCGGATCCTCACCGATCGCCCTGTCCCAGGCCGGTGCCGGAGTCACCCCGCGACAGGTCCAGGTGTCGACCGCCGACCAGCAGATCGCCCGGGCCGCCGGAGTGCGCGGCGTGCTGTTCAGTCTCCAATCCGCGGCTGGCGGCGCCGGGACCGTCGGCGTCGACGTCGACGACTCGACCTTCCGGCACGCCTACGGCGGTGACTACGCCGCGCGGCTGCGCCTGGTCCGGCTGCCCGCCTGCGCCCTCACCACGCCGCATCTGCCCCGCTGCCAGACGCAGACGCCGCTGCCCACCGACGCGACGACGCCGCTCACCGGTGAGGTCGATGTCCCAGCGGCGGGCGCGACGGTGCTCGCGGCGACCTCAGATGCCACCGGATCGGCGGGCGACTACACCGCGACCAGCCTCTCGCCCGGTGGGACCTGGTCGGCAGGAGGAAACACGGGCGCGTTCACCTACAGCTATCCCATCGCCGTGCCACCGCCGATCGGCGGTGTCGCCCCGACGTTCGCGCTCAGTTACGACTCGGCCTCCCAGGACGCGCGGACGGTCGGCACCAACAGTCAGTCCTCCTGGATCGGCGACGGCTGGAGCTCCACCGACAACTACGTCGAACGGACCTACCGGCCGTGCATCGAGGTCGACGGCTCCGGCGCGCCGGCGCTGAGTGGTGATCTGTGCTGGGGAGGCCAGATCCTCACCTTGTCCCTCAACGGCCAGTCCGCCCCGATCGTCTACGACGACGATTCCCATACCTACCGGATGGCCGACGACAGCTCGACGACCAAGATCGAGACTTTGTCCGGCGCTGTTAATGGGACGAGAAACGGTGAGTACTTCCGCGTCACCGAGAACGGGGTGCAGTACTACTTCGGACTCAACCGGCTGCCCGGCTGGTCCGCCAACGCCGAGGAGACCAAGTCCGCATGGACCGTGCCGGTGTACAAGGCGCACGCCGGGGTCAGCGCCTGTCCGGACGGCGCCTTCGCCGGTACCGCCTGTTCGCTGGGCTACCGCTTCAACCTGGACTACGTCGTCGACCTCAACGCCAACGCGATGGCGTACTACTACGACACCGAGGCCGGCCACTACGGCGCCGGCACGGGCAACACCGCCGTGCAGTACACCCGCGGCGGCACCCTCAAGCGCATCGACTACGGCATCACACCGTCGACGGTATACACGGCGACCGCTCCGGAGCAGGTCGAATTCACCACCACCCAACGTTGCCTGCCCGACGCGACGACGGGTAACCGCTGCGCTGACGACCAGTTCAACCTCGTGCACCCGGAGTACTGGCCCGACGTCCCCGTCGACCTGAACTGCGTCAAGGACGTCACGAACTGCACGATCCACGCCCCGAGCTTCTGGTCTCGCAAGCGGCTCACCTCAATCACCACTAAGATCCAGGCCGGCGGTAGCACCAAGCTGGTCGACCGCTACGACCTCACGCACACCTTTCCCGACGGCGGCGACCACGCACCAACCCTGTGGCTCGAGACGATCCGACGGACCGGGCTGTCACGACTCGGCGAGGCCACCACGGACACCCCGAACCCGCCGGTGACCTTCAACCCCGTTCAGCTCGCCAACCGGGTCCGCACCGACCTGCCCCGCATGTTCCACAACCGCATCGACAACATCGTCTCCGAGTTCGGTGCAAAAACCACCATCGCGTACACCACCCCGCAGTGCCCCGGCCTGCCGGCCAGCGATCCCAGCGACGAGAACGACACCCAAGCGCAGCAGTTCGCCGCCGCCAACGTCACCGGCTGCTTCCCGGTCTACTGGACCCCGGAAGCCCAGCCCCGACCGCTGATCGACTGGTTCTACACCCACCCCGTCCGCGCGGTCACCACCATCGACCAGCACAACCGATACCAGGACGGCAGCGAGCCGAAACTGGTCACCGAGTACACCTACAAGGGCGAACCCGGCTGGCATTACGACGACAACGAAGTCGTCAAGAAGCGCTACCGCACCTGGGGCCAATTCCGCGGCTATCCCGAAGTGCACGTCAGCACCGGTGACCCCGCCGTCTTCCACTTCACCGACGGCAGCCCCGTCAACGACCAGAAGACCCTGACCAAGTCCTTCCACTTCCTCGGCATGAACGGCGACACCCTGCCCGGCGGCCGTGTCCGCAGCGTGCCGGCGCTCACCAGCCACGACGACGCCGTCACGGTGACGGTCCCTGATCACAACGCGTACGCGGGACGGGCCTTCGAGTCGCTCACCTACGCCGGGAACGCCGGAACCGTCGACAACGCCACCGTCACCGTCCCGACGATCATCGGCCCGACCGCCACCCGGAGCCGCCCCGGCCTGCCCGCACTCACCGCGCAGATGGTGCGGACCGCCAAGTCACTCACCCGGCAAGCGGTGTCGTATGGCTGGCGCCGCACCGAGACCAGCGCCTTCTTCAACACCACCCTCGGCCAGAGCACCACGGGGATGCTCACGCAAGTCGCCGACCGCGGCGAGACCAGCGCGACCGGCAACAAAACGCGATGCGCCCTGACCCGCTACCTGGACGGCGCGGCGGCCACGCTGGTCGTCGAGGCTGAGGTGATCACCACCGATCAGGACTGCACCAGCAACGGCGCCAGCCCGTCCGGAACCCTGATCTCGCACGTCCGCACCTCGTTCGATGGGAACCCGTTCGCCCGCAACGGCGACGGACAAACCAACCCGGCCCGCCCGGCCAAGGGCAACCCGACGCTGCTTCAACAGGCGTCCACGGCATCAGGTGCCACAGCCACCGCCTTTGTCGACATGGCCTCCACCACCTATGACACCTACGGCCGGGTCACCGCCGCGACCCGCACCCCCCGCTCGAAAGCACTCGACGGGACCACCAGCATCGCCCAGAGCATCTACACCAGATACACGCCACTGTCCGGCGCGCTCCCTAGCAGGATCGACACCGTCACGCAGGTCACTCCCGGCGCGAGTTGCTCCACCGCCGCCGCCTCGACCAAGGACTGCCACCTCGCCACGGTCTCCATGGAACAGGCGCGGCAGCTACCCGTCACCGAGACCGACGCCGCTGGAGCGAAGACCTCCCTCACCTACGACGCACTCGGCCGGCTCACCGCGGTGTGGCTTCCCAACAAGAACAAGGCCGCCGGCGCCGAAGCAAATGTTCTGTACGGCTACAGGCTCTCCTCGACTGCCCCGAACGTGGTCACCGTCAGAACTCTGCTCGAGAGGCAACAGGTCGGGGACCCGCCCGCCTATGCCGTAAGCAAGGTGCTCTCCGACGCCATGCTGCGGGAACTCGAAACACAGCGGACCGGTGAGGACGCCAAGACGGTCGTCTCGAACACCCAGTACGACTCGCACGGCCGAACCGTCATCACCAACAACGCCTACGCCGTGACCGCGAACCCGTCCGACGCGCTCGTGTCCGATCACCTTTCGCAGGTCTCCGTGCCGTCCTCCACCGTCACCGACTACGACGCGATGGGCCGCGCCACTCAGATCACCGAGCAACACAACAACAGGCTCGCCTGGCGCACCCGCATGGCGTATACCGGCGACACCACCACCGTCATCCCCCCGGCTGGTGCCGTCACCACAACACAGTCGACGAATGCCCGCGATCAGCTCACCCGCGTGCAGCACTACACGGCGCCGCCGACAGTCGGCGGCAACAGATCCACCGGCTACACGGTCAGTGGCGGAGAAAGCCAACCCATCACCTACGACTTCAACGCGGCCGGTCAGCAGACCGTCGTCACCGGCCCGAACGGCACGAAGTGGGAAGACAGGTACGACCTGTCTGGCCGCGTCACCACCCACATCGACCCGGACACCGGCACCAGCCTCACCAGGTACGACGACGCGGGCAACGTCATCGCCACGAGGGACAACCGCGGCAACTATCTGGACTTCACCTACGACCTGCTGGGCCGCAAGCTCACCGCCACGAACAGAGCCCAAGCCTTCAAATACGCCTCCTGGACATACGACACCCTGCGCATCGGCAAGCCGACCTCCTCGACCCGCCACGTCCACGACGCGGTCGGCGGGTACACCATCGCGGTCACCGGATACTCGACCCTCGGCAACCCGCTCGGGCAGACGATCACCCTGCCCACCATCGAGGACCCACTACCGCGGTCGTACACCACGTCCTACACCTACACCCCCAACACCGAGATGCCGTCCCAGCAGACCGATGAGGCAATCGGCGGGCTCGGCGGTGAAATGATCACCTACAGCCACACCCCGCTCGGCGCCCCCACCAAGACGTCAGGCGCCCAGCTCTACGCGTCGGGCACCGTCTACACCGCCTTCGGGCACCCTTCCGTCGTCAGGACGGGGGCCAGCACCAACCAGGCAGAGATCCACTACGCCTATGACGCACACACCCAGCGACTGACCGAGCGCACCCTGCACCGCAGCGAAGGCGTCGGAACGCTGGCAGCAGACCAGACGACCTACACCTACGACGCGGCCGGCAATCCCCTCTCGGTGACCAACAAGCAGTCGGAGACCGGTAACACCGTCACCGACAGCCAGTGTTACCGGTACAACACCCTCGCCAGGCTCACCGAAGCATGGACCAGCAGCGGCGATTGCCCGGACGCCGGAACACTCCGACCCGACCCGGCCTTGGTGGCCTCCGGCGCCGGTTCGTACTGGCAGTCCTTCGCCTACGACCTCGTCGGCAACCGAACCCAGCAAGTCGACCACCCCGCCGCCGACACACCCGGCAGCACCACCACCTACGTCAACGGCTGCACCACCGACTGCAACCCCCGCACCGGACCCCAACCCGACACCCTGAGCGCCACCACAGGCGGTCCACAACCGTCAACCTTCCGCTACGACGTCGCCGGGAACCTGACCTCCCGCACCCCCACCGGCGGAACCGGCACGGGACAGACACTGACCTGGGACGCCGAAGGCCACCTCACCGAGGTCGCCACCACCGGCGCCAACCCGTCGGTCACCACCTACCTGTACGACGCCGGCGGCAACCAGCTGATCCGCCGCGACCCCGGCCGCACCACGCTGTTCGCCGGCGACACCCAGATCGTCGTCAACACCGCCGCCGACCCCGACGTCGTGCTCGGAGCGGTTCGCACCTACAACCACGGCGCAAGCGGCCCGGCCATCGCCGTGCGGTCCACCCTCCCCGGCGGCGGCAACCACTACCTGCTCAACGACCCGCACGGCACTGCCAGCCTGGCCATGGACACCAGCACCCAAACCCTGTCCCGCCAGCAGTACAAGCCATATGGCGAACCACGCACCACCGCCAACCCCACCCTGTGGCCCGACCCGACACGCGGCTATCTCGGCGCCCCCAAGGACACACACACCGGATACACCAACCTCGGCGCCCGCAAGTACGACCCGGCGCTCGGCAGATTCATCAGCGCCGACCCGCTTCTCGTCAGCACCGACCCCAACCAGCTCGGCGGCTACACCTACGCCGCAGACAACCCCATCAGCAAAGCCGACCCCAGCGGAATGATCCCCCTTTACGGCGACGAGAAGCCCGGTCATTCCGGCCGAAGTCCTCAGCCCGGTCAGACCGACCCGATCCACGCGAAGCAGGGTGAACGCCACCGCGCCAAATACGAACCCATCATCAGCAAGGCCGTCAGAGACGGCATCAACAGCCGCGGCGGCCTGCGGACGAGAGAGTTCAGCAACGAGAACCTTCGCGAGTTCGCGTTACGGAGCAGCCAGAACTGGGTGTACCTGTGCACCAACTTCGGCGACGGGGACTCGGAAAGCTGCGAGCGGAGCAACCCCGCTAAGAAGGCGAGCACGACCGAGGTACTGCTCCTCGGCGGAGCGCTCGTCGCCGCAATCGCGCTCCCCGTCTGCATCGTCATGCCGTACCTCTGTCTCGCTGCGGCCGTGGAGCTTGCCGAAGGCGAGGCCGCGTTTGCCGGCACCGGCAGCCTCATCGGTGCCACCGGAGTCGCCACCGGAGTGGGCGCCATCGGCAGGGCCTGCAGCTTCAGCGGTGACACCGAAGTCCTCATGGCCGACGGCACCACCAAACCGATCAACCAGATCGAACCAGGCGACGAGGTCTACGCCACTGACCCGGAAACGTCCGAAAGTGGCGGCCGGACGGTCGCCGCGACCTACCCACACGATGACGACCTCGTCGACCTGAAACTCGATTCCGGTACCGTCACCACCACCGAGGATCACCCATTCTGGAACGTCACCGACCATCGCTGGGAACGGGCCGACGCCCTGGATCGCGGTGACCGCGTCGCAACACCGACAGGCACCACCAGCGTCGATCAACCTCTAACCGCGACGACTCACCGCGCAGCCGCCTACGACATCACCGTCGACGACCTCCACACGTACTATGTGCTCGCTGGCAACACCCCGGTCCTCGTACACAACAAATGCGAGACTTTCGCGAACCTGATGCCAGGGGCGCTGGCCGGAGAAATGGCTGCTGCGGAACGCCTCGGCGTCACGGCCGCTAGGCCGGGCACTGCTTCCTTTGACGCTGCGGTATCGGGCGGCACGGTTAAGTGGGCAGTACTTGAAGATGGAAGCCTCATGGTTCAGCCAAAATTCGTGAACGGCCATGAAATATCGCATGCCGTGTTGAGCCGCGGATCACCCGTTCGCGCAGCGGGGGAGGCCGAGATCGCAGGATCATCCTCTTCGGGCTACTTTGGTTTAGATATCAACAACCACAGCGGGCACTTCCGGCCATCGGCGGACAGCTTGCAGGTCGGTCGTGATGCGTTCGAGCGGGCGGGGGTTGGATTCTAGTGATCGATCTCGACGAGCTGACCGCGCTCAATCTCGGTGACTTCGCTGCGCTCCTTGCTGAGCAGGCGCCTAGCTGGACCGGCGTCCTCCCTGATCAGTGGCTCTCTATGCTCGAACTGTTCACATCACGGCTAGCGTCTGCTGATCGCCGGTCCGTGGCGCGAGATCTCTCGCTGCTGCGTCGGGCATATGAAGCTCTGATTTCGGCGGCCTATGACGGCGGTGCGATAGACGGGCGCGAAAGGATTTTGCGCATGGTCAATCTGCTCGCGGCTTTGGCTGGAAGTTCAGACTCTGATGCAGACGCTGACGAGTTGGCTGCGCAGGCCAAGCGGCTCGCTCTCAAAAACATTCCTATGTCGTTTGTGACTGCTCAGGTTAGCGCGCGAGACTGGCGTGCGTTGCCAATGGACGAAATCCGAGATCTGCGATATGCAAAGAACCTGTTGAGGCCGCTCGAGCCGATCGTGGATCGCGGCCGCAGCGGAATCAATTCCACGACGGTCGATGCTTGGCTGGATCTGTTGCCGTCCCTTCCGTAGTTGCGATGTGGCGTTTACGGCCGTTGATATTCTTCCCGGCGTCGTAGCCGCGGCTGGACCGCGTGACCGTCTCGGCACCGCGTAAGGACCGGGAGTCGACCAGCGCGGCAGTCGGTTGCGCGTCGTGGCCCTCGACCTGCCGGCGGACCTGTTCGCGCAGACTGTTGTGGATGCGGGTCAGGGTGCCGTCAGCGGTCCAGGTCTTGAAGTAGTGATAGACGAGCTTGTGGTGTGGGAAGTCGGCGGGCAGCGCGTCCCACTGGCAGCTGGTCCGGTCGAGGTAGCGGATCGCGTCGACGACGTCGCGGCGCGGGTAGACGATCGGGCGGCCGCGGCCGGTCCCAGCGGGCACATGCGGAGCGAGGATTACCCACTCGGCGTCGCTGGTATCGGACGGGGTAGTGCCCGGGGCCGGGCGGTGGGCAGGTGATCAGCGAGAGTGGCCGGGGTGGTCGATGCGGCGGTCCCGGCGACCAGGTATACAGACAGGGATTGGCCTTCGGAGCTCGAGCTGCTGGCTAGTCACTGTTGCTCGTACCGAAGGCCCTTCCTCATGTCACGCCACCACGCCGGACGGTCGATCTTCACCCTGGCCGCCGATCATCCAAAACCCCTTATTTTACCAGGGTTTTAGTGCTTCGGCGTACACGTCGGTGAAGGGGTGCGCGTCGTGGGGGTCGTGGTCGGAGTCTTCGGGCACGACGAGTCGGCCGTGAGGGGTGCGGTGGATCGGGACGTTGAGTTTGCCGGACTTCGCCCAGTTGTGGGCGGTGCGCCGGGATACCGTTGCACGGCGCAACCCGTACCATCGTCGCCGCAGCTACCGCCGCACGGCGCCTTGAACGGCCCCGGTGGACGATGCGCGGCACCTCGTGACCGGATTGCTGAAGGTCGAAGGGCGTCCGCGGCCAGTGAATGAAGCCTTGGTCCGCGGGCGACCATTTGCCCGCAACGTAGGGCTGGCCATGTGCGTCGGCGTAACTCTGCTTGTCGCCGCACTCCAGGACCGGCTGTCGGCTGACGGGCAGCCGTCGGCGCGCCGAACCGGGTACGACCAGCAAGGTGAAGGTTCCTCTTGTCTGGGAGAGCACCGCGCCACGCCGTAGCTCCCCGGACGGTGTCGTGGATCGGGATGCGGTCGAAGTCGGCCGGGTCGACGAACCGCACCTCGGTGGACTCGTCGCTGACGGCGATGGTGCCGCCGGGTAACCGGCGCATCACCTGCGCCGTCGCCGGCAAAGGCACCTTCGTGCACCCCGACGCCTTCGACCTCCTGCGCGATGGAGTCCTACAGGAGCCGATCGACGACCCCGAACTCAGACGCCGGGTCGCCGCCTACCTCACCGACCAGCAGGCCATCACCATCCGCTACCACCAGGTCCGCACCCTCGACGAGAAGAACACCGCCCTGCAAGACCTGCTCGACCACGCCGACACCCACGGCCCGCTCATCGACGAAGTGATCAAATCCCAGGCCGACCACGGCAACTTCGCCAAGCCACCCGCCATCGCGGCAGTCACCAGCGACGACGAGCCGCCGGCCGCGCCCGCCAAGCGGCGCAGCAGCCGCACCCGCGAAACCCAAGCAGTAGCCCCACCAGCCGGCGACCAGGCTGGTTCAAAACTGCTCTACAGAATCAAGAGAAGCGGCCCGGCCGTAGCCGGGCCGCGCGCACGCGCTACAGGCCTACGGCCCCGCGCGCACGCCCACCAAAGCCGAACCGCCAACATGCCACCCTTGACGGGCCAGCACGATAACGAGCGATGGCCCATGCATTCGATAGATGGCCTTCGATGCATGACCACAGCTGACGGCAACGGTGACGGCAACCCGAGCGGACAGCCGCGCGCCCGCACACACACCGGTCACTCTCCGTATTGCCGGTCGGCTCCGCGGTTTGCCGCTCTTGCCGTCGCTATTCTGCACTCAACCCATCACTCAAATCCTTATGAAGCTGCTCCTGATACGCCCTCGTGTCAGACCAGGTTTCGCTGAAGTGAACGATTTCCTTGGCTTGGCCAAGATTTCCGGTCGAGCAGGGGCGGCAGGTGCGAATCAAGGAATCGCTCCGAACTCGGCTTAACACGCCGCTCGTCATCCCGAATCGGGTGTCGTGGCGGCAACGGAACACAGCTAAGACGGTCGGGAGAACCCGTTTGAGGGAACCAGTGCGGCAAAACCGCAGGTGGGATGACTGTGAAGTGACCAGCAGGACGTGGTTGCTAGCGACACCTTTACTCGGCTGAGTATACTTTTCAGCGACCTGGTAAAACGTTGTTAGCACGTCGCTGGGCCCTCTAAATGCTGGGGGTCAAGGGGTCGCAGGTTCAAATCCTGTCAGCCCGACTTTGTGAAAGGCCAGCTCAGCTGGCCTTTTTCATTTCCGTACGTGAATCCTCCTGGATCACCGCGACACGCATTTTTGCCCGAACGCGCGTACGGTTTGCCGAGTTGCCGTCGATCGCTCCCTTCCTTCTGGCCTGCGGGGGAGTGCGGCGCCGGGTCTTCGCGTCAGGGCAGGGCCTCCCGAAGGAGGCGTTGACCAGGTATTTCTTTCCATGATGTGCCCGGCCTTCGGCCTGTGGTTGCGACCTTGAGTATCGCGGTCGTTCGATGTCCACTCTGGATGATCGTGACACCTCACTGACACGAACGTCCGTACGGTGATCTTTGCCCGAGTGTCGAGGCGCAGGCGGCTAGGGGTGGGCCCTATGGCGGCGGCTCGAACCGTGTACAGGCAAGGTGCAGGTCGCTGTTGCGGTTGTAATCCACGGTGACACGCGAGCGGATCTGCTAGCCTGCCTCGCTAGTTGTTCACGTCGCTGGATCGTCGTCTCCAGTTCGGTCGCTTGATCTCCTTCGAGGTCCCGGCCGGGCCAAGGCTCCACCCGTCACAGATCGACGGGTGCCCTGCAGGAGCGTGAGTCGGCGACGCGCCACACACCCTGGACGGCCACCCGGCCGAGGAGGGACAGGTGGGGAGACGGTGCCGTGTCGGACCGGGTCCTGGCCCTGCTGCTGACCATAGTGGTGAGCAGTCAGAGCCGAGGAGAACTTCCATGGCGCTCGTTTCCACATCTCCCGTCGAGCTTGATTTCGCGGACGAGTCGGACATCGTTGATCACCAGTTGATTGGCGCGCGGCTGCGCCCACCCGCGTCGACGGCGGTGATCGCCAAGAGCGTCGCGGCCGGCACAGCCGCGGGGCTGAGCGAGGAACTCGCTGAGGCGCTTGCTCACGCCGCCGCCGACCAGCAGGGTCTCCGGCGGGCTCTACGCGTGCCGAAGGTCCAGCGGTTCGGCACGGACGAGTTCACGTACGTCGAGTTCGACGTCGTCACGTGGCGGATCGTGCCGTCGCCGGACAACATCCGATTCGAGGGCGAGCACGCCCGCGGCGCGATCAACATGCCGAGGGTTCGGGGCGTTGGAGGGGCAGCCGCTACTGACCTTCGAGATGGACTCGGCCGAGGAGGTGATCCTCCAGATGGCGCCGAGGATCGCCGACATGGCCGCGTTCAACCCGCACGTCGCGTCCATCCAGGACCGCGGCATCGAGACCCGGGATGGCTGAGTATCCTGCGGCTGACCACCGACCTTGGGCCGGTGACCGTCCTGGAGTCCACAGACGGGTTCGGCCGTACCGTCGCAGCTCATCAGGGACTCGGGATCACTTTCAAGGACGCGGTCTGGAACCTGCGGCCGGGAAGCCGTCGCGGGCTCACTCTGCACCGCAACTTGGCCGAGTGGGCCGACAGCGAGGACGTCACCGAAGATCAGGCCCGCAAGGTCCGCTGCTCGATCATGCCCAACGCCCGGGTCATCATCGACTTCAACGCCTCGCACGATTACGACCGAGCCCGCCGGCGGTTCGTGGCGCACCTGCACATGGCACCGCCGATGAACTTCACCACCGCGACCACGCTCAACGCCAAGGCCAACGCCGCGGTCGACAAGCTTTACCACCGCGACCAGTTGCCGGCCGTCGGGGAGATGACCGCCGAGGAGATCCGCGACATCCTCGACGGCACCGACCGCGACCACGGTCTCCTCGACGACGAACTTGCGGTCCTGGCCTGTGGAGCACTGAATCCCCAGGCGAACACGCGACAGGCGCGCGCGGTCAACGAGGCGATCATCGACCTCACGGGCGCACGGCCGAGGGTCGACGACCGCACGCAACTCGCGGCCGAGGTCGCCCTTCGCGGCTTCCCGGCGGACAAACGGCTCACGGCGCTGCGTTCCGCGCTCGAACGGGCGTGGCGATGGTCGGCCCTGCGTAGCGTCGAGCTGTCCCGCTCGGGGCCGCTCGACCTCCTGGCCGAAGCGGAAGACGAACTCGACGATGTGGACGGCGTCGGCCCGGCCACCGCAGAGCTTGCGACGCTCGCCAGCTACCACCTGGTCGCGGCGAAGACTCAGCTGCTGACCCGCTCCGAGTTCGGTGGGCGTGGGAGCAACACCGAGGCCCCAGCAGATCCTCCGGCAATTGACGAGGTCCGAGGGCGGCCTCCGCCAGTTGTGCCAGGTCGTGCTCGACGGCCGGGCGGGTCGCGACCCGCAGGAGTTGCCCGACGGGACAACGCCCAAGAACAGGCGCTTCCTGCGGGCCGAGAAGCTGACCGCGTGTCGGCTGCGGGAGCTCGCGCAGATCTCCGGCGAGCAGAGCGTCACGCACGAGAGCCCCGAGGACCTGTTCGCCGCCGCGATCGCGGAGTTCCGCGAGCACCTCGAGGAGTTGCACGCCGCGGCGATCGACGTGAACGAGGTCGTCGACAACGAGGGCCTGCCTTTGGTCGACACCAAAGGCTATGACGACCCCGAGATGAAGCACATGTTCACCGCGGTCTCCGAGTTCGTCTCGGAGTGGCGACTGGCGCGGCGCCGCGCCAGTCGGATGCGGGCTGATCTGGACGGCAGCGGGGACGAGGAGTGACCCGCCGAGGGCGGGCGTTGAGCCCAGAGGCGTATGACACTGCATGCGACCTCGCCGGACCAGATCTTCTGCGTCGGGTACCGGCGGCTGCGACGCTGCTGCAGATCGTCGAGGAGAAGCTGTGGTCGGAGTTCGTGACGGCCGTCTACATCGCGGCCGACTCGAACAACGCCATCCGATACGTCGGGAGCGCGGTCCGGTCCGGGCTGGCCGGCGTGGACGACCGTATCCAGGAGCATGTACGGACCGGTCGGGCCGCACGCTGGACCCGCCTGATGGTGGTGCCGCTGATCCCGGATACCGAGGTGAGTCTCGTTCGCGGATCGAAGGACGCGTCGGCGCGGTGCTGCGGCCGTTGGACACGATGCGACTGCCGGCCTTCAGGGGCGGACGACCAGCGGGCTCCAGGACGATTCGGTAACGGAACGTGCGAGAGGTTGGCCTCGTCCTTGACCGGTGCGGCCGACCACCCGGCCGAGCCGGAACGTCTCGGCGGATTGGAGACGTAGTCGAGCTGATGGTCCGGTGAGGCTTCATCCGGTTGGCGCCTGATCGCCCGTATGGGTGAGTGTCGTCCTTCCTTTCAGGTCACTGAGCGTAGGGTGTCGAGCCGGACGCTCAGACGGCGGCGAATGATCACGGAACGAGTGCTTTGACGTCAGCAACGACACCAACGGAGAGCGGCCGGGCGGCATCGCTGGCGGGCGCGAAGCACGGACCCGCGCGATTCTGGGCTGTCGACCTCCATGTCCACACGCCGGCCTCGGGTGATGTCGACGTGCACACCTACGGCGCGAGCGAGCCCCGAGAGATCGTCGACGCGGCAATCGCCGCTGGACTCCACGCGATCGCCGTCACCGACCACAACACGGCCGGCTGGTGCGAGAGGATGGCCGAGGCCGCCCGCGACACAAACCTTGTAGTGCTGCCCGGTCTGGAGCTCAGCACAGCCGAAGGGCATCTCCTCGCTATCTGGGAGGAGGGCACCCCGGCGCAGCACCTCGAGGACTTGCTCGTCGAACTCGGCGTTCTCCGCGCCGACCACGGCGACCTGCACAAGGCCCTAGGCAAGGGCTTCGCCGACACCGCGAAGATCATTGTCGCGCGGGGCGGCCTGGCGATCCCGGCGCACGCCGACCGGGAGAAGGGCCTGCTCCGCCTCGCCGTCGCCGACCGGATCAACCAGACCCTGCTCGACGACGCCATCGGCGCAGTCGAGATCGTCGACCTCACCGAGGCCGACAAGCTCAAGGCACGGGTCGACGGCCGGCGCGAACTCGCGGTCGTCCGTAGCTCCGACACAACTGCCCCAGGCGCGAGCTGGCATGTCCTGCACGGCATCGGCCACCGCCGGACCTGGATCAAGGCATCACGGCCCGACCTGTGCGGCCTGCAGCACGCGCTGGCCGATCCTGCTCTGCGGGTCCGACTAGACGAACCGAAAGCGCCGGAGCACACGGTGATCGAGTCGGTGACCGTGACCGGCGGGTTCCTCGACGGGCAGCAGTTTCAGTTCTCGTGCGACCTCAACTGCCTGCTCGGCGGGACCGGCGCCGGCAAGTCGCTGCTGATCGAACTGGTGCGGTTCGCCCTCGACCAGCAGACCGACACCGGCGACTTCCCGCAGGTCCGCAAGGAGGTCGACTCCCGGCTCAAGTACGCACTCACCTCCGGGTCGACGGTCGAGGTCGTGCTCACCCGCGGCCACGCGCGGTGCCTCGTGCGCCGGGCGTATTTCGAGGACGGTTCCACCCAGCCGGAATTCATCGGCGACACCGAGCAGCTGACCGGCCTGTCCGGCCGGATCGCGATCACCGAGTTTTCGCAGAGCGAGGTGATCGAGTACGCCCGGACGCCGGTCGGCCGTATGGCGCTCATCGACGCCGCGCTCGACCTGACCGAGTTCGAGATCCGGGAAACGGACGCGGTCGGCCGGCTCGACGACAACGGCCGGCTCATCGGCTCGCTCGAGTCCAAGATCGCGCAGGTCCACGCCAGGTTGGAGACCCTTCCCGACGTCGAGATGCGGTTGGCGGAACTGTCTGGCCTGTTCGACGGCGAGACCATCAAGATGCAGGGGAGGTGGAGCGCGGAGAAGGCCCTCTTCGAGTCGGTCGTCGGCATCCCCGAGCTGAAGGTCACCGCCCGGATGGATGGTGGGGACAAGTTTCGGGGCTCGGCCTCTATCGTCGACAACCAGGATCTTTACCAGCGGGCGCATGCGGCGTACTCGCAGTTGCGCGAGGTGATCGAGGCGGCCAACGCGCAGCTGGCCCAGGTCCTGCTGGTGGTGAACAAGGAACTGGTGGCCATCCGGCAGGAGTGGCTCGAGCGGTACCAGACGTTCGACCGGGAACTGGCCGAAGCGGTCAGCCGCATCGACGTCGACAACAAGGGCCTCGCCGCGCTGCGCACCCGGCTCGTCGAACTCCAGACCGAGAAGGCGAAACTCGACGCGCAGCAGACCGAGCTCAATGAAGAGCTCGTACCGAACCTGGCCACGGCCACGTCGTACCGGGAAGAGTTGATCGCCGAGCTCACCGAGGCGCGCAAGGCGCGACGGAAGCGGCGTGAGGACCGGATAAAGGCGCTCAACAAGCTGATGGGCGGCATCGTCCGGATCAAGGTGCTCTCCGAGAACGATGACTCGGCCTACCTGGCCGACCTCACGGCCATCGCCAAGGGCTCCCGGCTGCGCGCCCCGGTCCTCCAGTTGATCTGCGAGAAGACCCTTCCGGTGAAATTGGTCCGCTCGTTCCTCGCCGATGATGTCGACGGCGTGTGCACCGCCACCGGCGCCGAGCGCAAGCATGTCGAGACCCTGTTCGAGCACGTTCGCGAGAAGGGCGCCATCGAGGACTTCCTGCGGGTGCAGACCCTCGATCTGCACGATGGTCTCTCGGTCGAGTTCCGCAAGCACGCCCAACGACGGCTACGTGCCGATCGAACGACTCGCCCACGGCCAGAAGTGCACCGCGATCCTCATCATCGCCCTCGCCGACGGCACCGACCCGCTGATCATCGACCAGCCCGAGGACGCGCTGCACGCCCCGTGGATCGAGGAATACCTCGTGGCAAAACTTCGCGACCTGCGCGGCGGCCGGCAGTACATCTTCGCCACACGCAGCCCCGGCCTCGTCGTCTCCGCCGACGCCGAAATGATCATCACCCTCACTTCGGACGCGAAAAACGGCGTCGTCGAGGCCACCGGTTCCCTGGAACGTCACGACCTCAACGCACTGACGCTTTATCACCTCGAAGGCGGCCCGGTGCCCTTCAAACGCCGGACCGTCAAGCTCGGCTCGTCGATGAACTAGCGTTCGGCGATCCTGCTCGGGCGCCCATCCAGCACAGATTTGTGTTGGGGCGCCCTCACCGCGAGGAAAGCTATGTGTTCGATCCTCGGCGTTGCGGCTGGACCACACGAACGAGTGAGTCCTGAGCTTTGGTTTGTGTACCGGCGGGTAGCGCGGACGATCGATCGTGAACGCTTTCACAAGCGTTCAAGAGGGAAGGGGTATGCACTTGAAGATCAAGAGACTACTTCTCGTCGTCACCGCGGCGGTCGCACTGACCGGTGGATTGGCGGCGCCCGCCGTGGCCGACCCGACATACATCACCGACGGCTCCGCAGCGCCGTTCGACCGTGATGCCGCCGTGCGTTGGGCACTGGACAACGCCGCCAAGGAGCAGCCGTTCCCGGCGGCGTGCACCTGGTTCGTTAGCAACGCGCTGTGGGCGGGAGGAATGCAGGCCGACACGGACTGGACCCCGCAGGGCGAACACGGCCGCGTTCAGAAGCGGCCCGGGACGGTCTCCGCGACCGCCGCGCAGCCGCTGATGGACTACCTGCTCGTCCGCTACCCGCTGACCCAGCACATCTCGATGAATTTCAGCACGAACGCGGTGCCGCAGGCGGAATCCGGTGACATCGTCGCCTACGACTGGGAGAACGACGGCAACGTCGACCACCTCGCACTCGTCGTTGCAATCGCTCCAGGGGCATACCCTGAGGTGGCCGAGTGGGGCGTCGGCGCACAGTCCAGCTCCGGCTACACGAAGCGTGGCTGGACCTACTCGCAGCTCAACCACCGATGGCTGCAGCACGACTACCCGAGCGTGACCGCCACGCTGTTCCACATCGACACGCGGAACATCACGACCTACTGAACCCGAGGTTTGCCAGGTGCCCCCGTCAAAGTGGCTCGTGGGCGCCTGGCGGAGTATGGACCGCAGCTCCCGCCGAGGATCGCTCCGCTCCACCTGCGCGTTTGGTTGCGGGTGCACGCTAAAATCGTTCAGTGCCACGCAGCTACACCGATCGAACGCTGAAGCTCCTCTTTGGCACGGCGGCTCACTGCGCGTACCTCGGGTGCGCGAGCCCGATCATCTTCGAGGACCGAGGCCTGCTGACCCCGACGGCGCAGATCGCGCACATCCGGTCCGAGTCGCCCAAAGGGCCGCGGCACGACCCGGCGTATACGTGTGACATCAATGGCTTCGAGAATTTGCTTCTCCTCTGCGGCCTGCATCACCCTCCGGTTGACCAGCACGATTCGGCCTACACGATCGCGGAACTGCTGGAGTGGAAAGAGCAGCAGAAACGCCAGGGTTACCGTTTTGTGCGCGACGCGGACCTCGCGGCGATCGCGCGGCGCATCAACGGCGTTCCGCCAGTCACGTCGGACGCGGTGCTTCGCGGTCCGATTGCCCATCTGGGCGAGGCGGAGCGGCTTCAGCAGGCAGAAGAGCGAGTGGCCGAGTCTCCTCTGGAGGCGGCGTCGCTGTTCGCCGAGGTGGCGTCGAAACTCGAGGCCTCGCCGTTCGCCCGGCATGCGATCCTGCTCCGGACCCGCCAGTGCGAGGGGCTCGAATCCGGCGGCGACTTCGAATCTGCTGCCGCCCTGCGCCTCAACCTGGGATGGGTTCTCCACACCTATGGAAACTCGTTCGCCGTGGCCGAGCACATACGCAAACTGGACAGCAATCGCCGACACCTTTCCGAGTCGATCCTCCGATCGATCAGCGCGCTTTCCTACGGCGCTGCGTTCGGTTATGAGCATTCCGTAGACATCGATGACGTCGCTTCTGCCTTTGATGCGCTCCAGAGCGCTGACATGAAATATCTCGAATGCGCATTGATGCTCGCGGAACAATGCATCGTGTGGCGCCGCGCCGATCTCTTGACCGCGCGGATGGACCGCCTGCATGACGCTGCTCTGACGACCCCTCTCGACGATGACCACCTGACGATCCGGGCTCGCATTCTGATGTGCCTCGCCGAAGCGGCCGACGACTGGAGTGAGCTTGACGGCGCTAAAGGGCACTATCCGCCGAACGCCGTCGCATGGATCGCCGCTCGCCATGCGCGGCATTTGGCGATCAAGGGGCGGACGGACGAAGCGCTCCGGCGATGGCAGGGCGCCATCGACTTGGCGGTCCAGGCCGGACTCAACGACTCCGCCGCGTCCTGGCTCTACGCCACGGTCTGGGTCGCGAGGCAGAACTTCGGCCCGCAACTGAATGCGGCGGACACTCACCTGGTCGCACAGGCGCTTAAGGTCGGCGGCAGCGGCTCGGTGCTACCGGAGCCACAGCCGTACGCCTCACGGGCGACGTCCAACATCCTCGACAAGCGGTGGCCCGACGCGCGGCACAACCTGCACCAGCACCTCTCGTATGCGGTGCTGGGCGCCGACTGGCAGGAAGAGTTCCTGGCACACCAACGGTTCGGGGACCTGTACACGGAAACCGGACAGTGGACCGAGGCGATCAGGCACTACGTTACCGGCGGCTACTGGCAGAAGTTGAAGGCCCTGGTCGGCCGGTTGCCCGACGATCCGCTCGACTTCCATCCACCGTCGGACGATCAGCCGGCCTGGGAACGCGCGACGTCCTTCCGCTTCGCGTCGGTGGCCGCCGAGCTCATCCCGGAGGAGACGGCCGGGGAGTGGGCAAGCGCGTCGTATCGCGAGCTCACCACGAAGGAGTTCTCGCGCTCACCCAACAACACGTGGGGGCCCGCCTTTGGAGCGTACGCCGGAACCTGCGGCGCCGCATCGCTGGAAGAGGCGGAAGGATTCCTGAACCTGACGCAGGACCATCTATCCGAATCGACGCCGGACTCGGTTTTCGCGTTCTATGAGGAATACATCACTGCAGCGGTTGCCATAGCCGAAAGTCACCCTTCGCTGAGCGCCCGGGTGGTCGACGCTCTGTGCGATGCCGTGCTGCTGAACAATCATATTGCCGATTACGCGTCCGACAAGGGGGAGCTTCTCTTCCGTTCGAACCCAGCTCGCGTTTCGGAGCGCCTGGTGTCAGCGGCCTCAGAGGGGAATCGGTATGCCGCTCTCACGCTCGTGCTCGCCGGTAGCGACGTCGAGCCGGTATTGGCGGTTGCTCGCTCTAGCTTCGAGCGCGACTCGCAGCCCTTCGTGTTCAACCCTAGCGTTACCACCTTCGGTACGGCGCTGAAGGAAACCGCCCTGCTGGTGCGGACTCTTGACGACACGGACCGGACTAGCTTCACCGATGCAATGCTGGACAGGGTGGCCGAGGTGCGCGACGCCGCCGAAAATCGTTCCGATGCCCTGGGAGCGATTCTGTACCTCGCTCCCACATTGCCGGCGGCGACGCGGTCCGCGGTGTTCGACGCGCTGATGAGCTTCGTCCGGGAGCCGACGGAGAGCTTGGTCGCGTTCGGGATCGACAACGGCCCGTTCGCCCGCTTCAAGGTCACCGGCGGCACGCGGCCGCTGGCGGCTCTCGCCCTGCGCGTCGCGGCCGCCCTCGCGACCAGCCAGGAGCAGTTCACGCAGGTGCAGGAGCTGGCGATCTCCCTGATGTATGGGGCCCGGGACACCGACTGGCTCCACATCGCGCACGCCCTGATCGCTCTCCCGGTGGAGGCCCTCCAGATCGACCTTCCGGTCTTCGCTGCGCATCCCAATAAGGCGCCTCGAGCCTTCGCCGCGCGCGTGTGGGTGCGCGCACCCAGCCAGTGGCCTGACCTGGGCGTCAAGCTGGCGAAGGACCCAGAGCCGGCCGTCAGATATGCGCTGGCCAGCTCCCTGAACGACGGCCCCGAGCACGACGAGGTCCGGCACCTGCTCCAGGCCGACCACCGAAGGCTGATCGCCCGAACCGCAAGAGCCCAGGCGGGCCGCCCCAGGGCCTGACGGCGGGGATGACGCTGACCGGCCAGAGCCGTCCAGCGTGGAGCCCAGTTCGGCGACCTCGCCAGGCTCGGCTGGGTCGGCAGTGGCGGCTGTTCCGGTCAGGTGGGCACATAGCCTGTTGCGGTATTGCGCTGGGCCAACCTTGCGGCCTTTGACGGGCTGCTCGCGTGGCGGGTACCAGTAATTGGCAGCCTTGACGGAGTTGAGCATCTGCGTTTGGCTGACCGGGTCAGGAGGCTGAGCGCTTACGACGTCGCAGTTCTCGCTGTGCTTGAGCGCGAGCGCAGTGATGGCTGCAGTACTTAATCCCTGTGGTTCTGTGCTGGCCGTATTCGGCGCGGCCGCGCTGGCGAACGAATGTGTTTTCGCAGGGCTCATTTGCGCAATGTCTAAGGGTGGCGTTTTCTGCTATATGATTGTACAGCTGCAGAAATGAGACGGAGTAGATGGTTGGGATCCTTGCCCTCAGGTCTCCAATGCCTACGCTGAATTTTCCTAAGGCGGCATTTAAGGTGCCCCGGAATTCGTCGATGCGGTCTTCGATATAGATTTCGCGCACGTCGTCGAGGGTTTGGCATTCAGGTGCTTCAGAACTGATGTATTCCAAAGCTTCATGCGTCACGTACTCCTCGACCAGCTCCTCTAGGCCGCCGTCCGTTTGAGAAGCGATCCAAATCTCGATGGCGTTCTGGGCAGAGTGGAGGTGCGCGATGACATTGTCGCGGTGATGTCCGCTGACGAACTGATCGTGCGTCGGCGCGTCGGTGGGTAAAGCTCGCTCAAGTCGAACTGCGGGGTCTAGATCCTCCAGTTCAAAAGCGCAGAAGTATCCGTAATGGGAGACCAGTTCGGCAACGGCGTCGAGGTTGTCAAATTCGAGTTCCATGAGTTCGCGCAAGTAGAAGTCTGCCGGTAGCTCGACCGCCGCGATGCGGCTTTGATCTTGTTTGGGCCACAAGATCCAGTCGTCGACTACCTCGACTGCTTGCACGGGAGCGAGGGGTGGCGCGGCAATCGACCGCTCGGGCCAGACCGTGGGACGAAATCGTGGTCTGCCGTACCTCACATCAACTCTTGTCGACATCTTCGCCTCCGTAGGACGATCGATCGTATCAACGTACTACGCGTCGGCCACGTCTGGTACACGTGTGTCAAGGCGAGCAGTAGATCGTTTCGGAGGAGTGATGTTTGGCGATGTGCAGCGATCGTGATCTTGCCGACCGGGAGCAGTTGCTCGATCGGGCCTACACGGCGGAGCGGGACAAACTTGCGCTGGCTCTGGAGTTGGCCCGAGATCATGATGACAACCACGTCGGCAACATCAGGTGGTGTTCGTCTGCGGCCTGCCGGACTGTGGCCGCTTGGCTTCGACTTTAGCCGTGCGGCGGCGAAGAGGGCCAAGGAGCGCAGATGATCGGAAGCCGCCCGAGTCGAGACTGCGATGCCGTGGTTGTTGACGGCCTACGCGTTCGGCTGCCTCTTCGGTTCCCGCAGCGATGACGTACCGGTCTTCGGGGTCCGCCAGGGACGCCAAACCTGGCTCTCGTGGGTGGTCGAACCCGCGCGTCTCTGGTCGTGCGGGCGTCGGAGGTCTTCGCGCTGCTTCAGCGGGCGGGTCGCGCTGAACGTGGTGGTCGATCAGAGCCACCCTTGTGGATTTCGAGATCAACCAATTAGCTAACCGAAAGTGTCGGACCCGTCTCCTAGAATGACGGCTTGTCGAGCCGTGTGCCCTTTCACGACGACTGAACGACTGCCGTCGACGCGTGCCGGAAGGAGATCTCGAGTGCCAACCGACTGGGACGTGCCGGTGGCGCCGGTCGATTGGGACATCACGATCCCCACCGATGACACCTCCATCGCTCGTCGCCGGCGCGCACTGGCACCGATTCAGGTTCTGACTGACATCGAGCGGACCAAGTCGAGCCTCGAGGGCGACTTCTGGCACCGGTACGACCTGTTCACGATCGCGCTCGCGGTGATCGATCAGGTGGCGCTGGCGATGGGGATCTCTGCCGGCAAGACGTGGGACGAGGCGGTTGAGTACGCTACGGGCCAGGCTGCGCGCCAGGCGCCAGAGGCCGATCGCGGCGAGTGGACGGCGGTGGCCGAGCGGGTCGTGGTCTCGCTGGTGACCACCGACATCGAAACCGTCCCCTATCTGACGTACACAGGGGCGGGGCCGCAGTGGCGGGCGCAGCGTTTCCGACTGCTGTACGTGCATGCCGGTGGCGGCGACGCCGCAGAGTATCTGCGTGCCTCCGAGCAGGCGATCAATATTTTCATCGACGCCTTGGATCTGGACATCGAGGCGGCGCAGATCGCTACCGAGGCGCAGTTGACCGCGTTGATCGCCCGAGGCGCCATCGAATCCGCGGTGCAGATCGCCCGGTACGCCCGCTACCAGTCCATCCAATATCAGGAACGGATCCGCCGGATCATCGCCGACACCCTCATCGACCCCGACACCCACGATTGGGTCGGCGAGGTTCCGGCGCTGCTGGACGCAGCGCTGCTGCACGTCCGGGAACGCCTTGCAGGTGAATCCTCCCTGTTGGAGGCGGTCGCCGAGCGGCGGTTCGAACTTGAGGACCGGGCCAAGGTGGAAGCGGCGAACACATTGATCGAGATTCTTCGTGAGTGCCGACATCGGCACGACGAACTGCACACCCACCTGATCGGTGCACGGACCCGGTTGCGGGAGGCATTGGACGACAGATTCGTCCGTGCCCCACGCTCGACGCATCGTTCCGACCTCGGCAGGGACCTGCTTAACCCCTATCTGGCTGCGCCCACGGGGACGGCGGCCGTGTTGGCTGATCGGCTGGTGGCGGTCGTTGGTGGGTTGTCGGCTCGCTGGATGCCCTCGTTGGCTGTGCTCACCGACGAACTGTGCGCCCCGGCCCGGGTCCCCGAGCCGGGGGAGCAGTTCGAGCCTCCGGAGTTCGACGACGATGACGCACCGGAGTGGTGGGAGACCTACGAGGACACCGTCGAGGCGATCTTCGAGGGAGTCGACGAGCCGGTGCGTCTTTCCCAGCTGATCGCCCGGGTCGATCATCTCGCCTCGCAGGTCAGCGATGAAGACGGCGAGCCGCTGGACCCCGACCTGCTGGCGGCGGCGATGGTTCACGCTGCCCACCGGGCGTGGGCGGCGAGGCTGGCGGGCAGGTCGGCCGGCGACCGGGTCCTCGTCGCCGTGGACACCGGCGATCGGCTGAGCACCGAGCTGCTCCGTACGGCCGATCTGCTGCTGATGTCGGGGTGGGTCACCGCCGACATCGAGGAGTCGGCTGCCAGGCGTATCGATGTCAATGACAGTGCGGAGGCGGCATGAGCGCCAACAACGACAGCGTCGACGTCGGCCGGATGCTGGCGTGGGCCGGTCGGCCCAGAGAGACGCCGGGCAGACACGACGATTACCACCGTGTCGTGGCCCGATATCGCAACGAGCCGGACTTCGCCGCCACCGTCGACGCGGTTTTTACCGGCGCCGGCCTCTACCTGCTGGTCGACGAGCGCGACGGGATCATCGCCACCGCGAACGCGGATTCGCCGTTGCGGGTCACCGCGTCCGATGTCGTGAAGCGGGCGCAACCGGCTCACCGGGCGGCGATCGGAGCGGTGGTCCTCACGATCGCCCGTACCGCGTACCCGGACAGTTCGATGCTCGACGACCCCGACCGGGTGGCCGTGTTCACTACGCAGTCTGTCGTTGACGCCCTCGACCGTGCCGTGCAGGCACACGCCGAGGCGACCGGCGAGGACGGTCCTGTCGACGACGACCTGATCGAGGCGTGGCGGCAATGGGCCGGCCTGCAGACCGCACGGCCGAACGCGCGACGGCGCTCCGCCAACGACCGTCCTGGCTTGGTGAACCGGGTGTGCCGCATACTGGCCGACGCTGGCTACCTGACGGCCCGCGGCGACACCGACGGCGGCACCTGGCTGGCCCGGCCACGCTTCCGGCACGCGGTCACGGTGCTCTGCGAGGACTCCGGCCTGTACGCGATCGTCAACCAGCTCACGGATGTCGACACCGGCGGAGATGTCCAGGACGAGGACGGGCCGTGACGGACAACCACCCTAACAACACGATTGCCGCCGCAGACCTGTTCACCCAGGTCGCGGAACAAACGCCGGACCGGTTGCCGGTGCCGCCGTTACGACTGCGCCGTATCCGCCTGCACGGCGTCGGCCCAGACGGAGCCCGGTTCGACCCGCTCGATCTGGACTTCACCACCAGCGACGGCGCTGCCTCCAGGGTATTGCTGTCGCTGACGAACACCGGCGGGAAATCCACGCTGATCACGTTGGTGTGCAGCCTGGTGGTGCCCGCCTCCCGGGCTCAGGTCGGCGGGAAGAATTTGGGTGACTACGTCCTTACCGGCGACACTTCCCACATTCTCTGCGAGTGGGAAGACGCCACGACCGGAACCCGCACCGTTACCGGCGCCGTGATGGAGTGGAAGGACGGCCGGCGGCAGCCCGGCCACAAACAACGCTCCACCACGAACATGCACCGGGCCTGGTATCTGTTTCGCACGGGGCCGGGCCTGCCCGGCATCGACGACTTGCCGTTCGTCACCGACGGCCGCCGCACGGGCCTCGAGACCTACCTCGCGCAGGTGACCAGCCTGATGTCCGCCCATTCTCGAACGCAATGGGTGCTCAGCCGGATTCAAACGGAGTGGACGCAGGCGCTGCAGGACCGCACCAGCATCGACCCGGTCCTGTTCAGCTATCAGATGCGAATGAACGACTCCGAGGCCGGCGCCGAGAAACTACTCGCGAGCTTCGACTCTCCGGACAACGTGGTGCGGTTCTTCATCGCCGCGCTCAACGACGACCGGGAGATCGCCGACTTCACCGGAAAACTCGGCCCGTACGCTCAACTCGCCACCCAGCGGCCCTACCTGGACGCCCTCGCCGGATTCGGCACGGAGCTTGCCCCACGCGTCGAGCTCCTGGCCCAACGCAAATCCGCACTGGACGACAACGCTGCCCTGGCGCTCAAGGCCAAGGTCGCCGGCGGCGAACACGCGGCCGGACTGACCAACCGCGTGGCACAGGACACCGCTGCGCTGGCCGATCTGGCCCATGCCGTCGAGGCCGCAGTCCGAGAGCTCGGCGCAGCGCGCCGGGAGTACGGCCAGATCAGCGACATCCGGCTGCAGTTGCAGCTGGAACGAGCACGGCATCGGCTCGCCGAAGCCGACGCCGCCGTCGCACACCACGCCAGGCTGGCCGCCGACGCCGCCATGGAAAGAGACGCGTGGGAGGCGGTCGATCGCGTCCTCGAGGTGGATATAGCCCGCAAGAAACGCGACGCCGCGAAGATCGCATACGAAACCGCGCACGCCGAGCTGGCGCCCCTGCGCGAACAAGTCCAAGAAGCTGCGGCAGCACTCGCCGGCCGCCTGAACGGCCTGATCGCAGAGGCTGATGCCGCCGCCGAAGCCGCAGACGAAGAAGCCCGGGCGGGCGAACAAGCCATGGGCGAAGCCCTCGACCTCGAGAAGGATGCTCAAGGCGACCGCGATGCCGCACGCCGGGAACTGGACCGCCTCGACGCAGCCATCCACGCCGCCGAAGCTGCCATCGAGACAGCGTACGAGGCCGGCTGGCTCCTGCCGGGCGAGCGCCCCGGGCGATGCCTACGCCGCTGGCAGGACGCGATCGAGGCAGCCGCCGCGGAGGCGGAACGGCAAGACGGCCTGGCCGAAACCGCCGAGACCGCCTTCGACGACCTCCAGACAGACCTGCAAAACCTCGAAGATCAGCTCATTGGACTGCGCAAAGCAGCCGACGCCGACCGTATGAGACTGGAGGCCTTCGACACCCAACTCGCCACGCTCGCCGCGAACGACACCGTCACCACACTGCTCGGGGGCGCGCCCGCCGACGTGACTGACGTCGGCCGCGTCGTCGAGCTGGCCGGCCAAGCCGCCCGGCGTGCCGACGAGCGCGCAGCCGACCACGAACGGCAGGTCCGAGCCGCCCGCGACGAGCTGGCGCATCTCGACGAAACAGGCACTGCCCCGACCGGCGCCGACGTGCTCGCCATCCTGGACATCCTCCTGGCCGAGCGCATCGGAGCCGTCACCGGCCTGGACTGGATCGAACGCAACATCATCGAGCCCACCGACCGGCCCGCGTTCATCGCCACGCGCCCCGAGATCGCCGGCGCCATCATCGTCTCCGATCCGAACCGGTTCGGCGCGGCCATCAGCCATCTCACGCAGGTGAAACCACGAACCCGCGTGCCGGTCACCGTCACCGTTCCACCCACCTCGACCCCGAGCGATGCAGCTAGAAACGACGCCGGACCGCGGCACGTGGTCGTGCCGCATCGCGCGACCTGGGACCGTGAATGGGCCCGCGCCGCCCGCGCCGAACTCGAGGCCACTGAACAGCAGCAGGGCAAGAAGCTGTCCGAAGCCCGAACCGCTGCCGAATCGCACCGGGCGGCTTCCGCGTCATGCTCCGCCTTCACCGAGGGGTGGCCTGCCACTACACGGTCCGCATTGACCACAGCCTCGACAAGCTCAGCCGACGAGGTGGAATCGGCCGTGCGGCGCAAAACCAACTTGGGCTTCGAACGGGACCGTCAGCGCCAAGCGGCAGGACAGTGCCGCCGCCTCGCCGGCGAAGCGCGACGCGAACACCAGCTGGCACGAGATACCGCCACACGAGCCGAGGAACTCGTCGTCATCGCCGACGCCGCCGCTACTGCGGCTGACCAGCGACCACGCATCGCGACGGCCGAGGCCGAGGCAGGGCGGCGCCTCGCCCTTGCCGTAGAAACCAGAGCTGCCGCCAAGGCCCGGATGTCTGCCGGCGTTCATGCCGCCGCTCAGGCCCGCGCGGACCGCCGAACCTGGCAGACAGCGCGCGACGAACTCGGCGTCGAACACACCGCCGCGGATCCCGGCGGAAACCTGGCCGTTGTCCAAGCCACCTGGGACTCTCTGCGCAAGGAACTCACCTCCGCCGAACAAGGCCTGCGCGAGGCCGAGTTCCTCAACCGGGCGCAGTCACATCTAGACCAATCCATTGAACGTCGCGACCGGTTCGCCCAACCTGTCGTGCAGCGAGCCGCCGTTCTGGCCCGCTCCACCTCCGCCTCATCGCGCGACGCGCTGATCGCCGCGCAAAACCGGTCGCGAGCCGAGGCGACCGAAGCCGAGAAAGCCCACCTTCGAGCAGTTACCGAACAGGAGAACGCCACCACGGAGGTACAGGTGGCGAGCCCGGCCTCCAGCGACAGGCAGAACCACATCGACCTCTCCAACACGCCGCAGTGGCTACCGGCCACACCCGCGGACATCCCGCATTTACTGGAGCGCCTCGAGAGCCGCAACGCGGAACTGTTGGCCCGCCGTGAAGCCGCCGAGCAGGCCCAGCAGGACGCCGAGGAGCTGCACGCCGCCGTCATCGCCGACATCGGCGCGTTCAACGACACCATCGGCATGTGGCCCGCCGAACCCATGCCCGCCGAACGCATCTACGCCGGCAGCAAAGACACCGCCAGGACCGACATGCGAACACTGGTCCAAGCCCACCGCCAGGCGGAAGCCGCCGAACGCGCCGCACGTGACGAGCTGGGCGAAGCCGTCACCAACGTCCGCGCTGGCGCCACCGATCCCCGCTGGCGCGACCTGGACGCCCCTGTCGCCGCCCGAGTCCGAGCCCTGCGCGACGCCGACCTGATCACCGAAGCCGAAACCCTTGCCCGCCGGATCCAATCCATGGCCGAATCCGCCCGCGGTGACCTCGACGCCCTCGACACCCACCGGGCGATTCTGCGCGACGGACTACTCGCCCTCTGCCGCGAGCAACGCCGACTGCTACGCGAAGTGACCCGCGCATCTCGCCTGCCCGCCGGCCTCGGCGAGTTCTCCGACCACCCAGCCATCAAGATCCGCTTCGAGGACGCCGCCGATGACGAGTCAGCCGTCCGCCTGGCCGACCGCATCGACTCGTGGGCTACCGAACTCGCCGCCAATCCGAAACGCGCCTCCTCGGCAGACGTCCGAGCCCGCTGGCTCGCCGACGCCGTCCGCGACACCGTAATCGACCGTCTCCGCGCCGGTGCCTGGTCCATCGAGATCCTCAAACCCCGCATCGACGGCAAAGTCATCTACTGCCCGCCCGACCGCATCCCGCAGGAGTTCTCCGGCGGCCAAGTCCTCACTCTGGCGGTGCTTGTCTACTGCGCCCTGTCCGGCGTGCGCAGCACACATCGCCCCGGCGGCGCCCGGCCACCCGGCACCCTGCTACTGGACAACCCCTTCGGCGCCGCATCCGCCGAAACCCTCATCGCCATGCAACACCGGCTCGCCGCCCACACCGGCCTGCAACTGGTCTGTGCCACCGGCCTCCACGACGCCGGCGTTGACGCCGCATTCACCGGACCCGGATCCGTCGTCGTCAAACTCCGCAACGACGGCGACCTGCGACGCAACCTTTCCTTTTTGCGTCTGCGCGCCCGCATCGTCGATGGCATTGACATCGCCGCCGCCCTCACCGCCGGCCGTGACCCGAACGAGCCCAAGAACTGGGTCGACGCCACCACCTACGAGATTCGCCGATGACATCCTCCCTCGTCCGGCCTGCCGAGATCGATGCTCTCGCCGACGCGCTCGCCCGGACCGGATCCGTCCGCGTGCCGCTGTCCCAGATCTGGAGCTTGTGGACCCGCGCCGCCCCACGCCTGATCGGCGAGGCCGCCCAGGCCGCGGCCCTTGAGGCCGCCCTACGCGACCTCGCGGTTCGCGGCTTGCTGGAACTGCCGACCACCGCGTGGGACACGTCAACAGCGCCTGCCCTGCCGCGGTCGGTCTCGATCCCGGCGGCCCGTCGTGCGCTTCGCGCCAAGGAGTGGATCAGGTTTCCGTGGCGTCATGAACTCGGCTGGATCGCCTCCCTGCCGACGTTGTCCGACGCGCGGTTGCGTGAACTCATCGCTGTAAACGATTGGCTTGCACGCACCAACGGCGGCAAAATCGGCGTGGTGCCGGTGCGCTACCGGTCGGCCGAAATCTTCGGCGACGAAAAGTGCTTGGACGGCATGGTCCGCACCAACCTGTTTGGCCCAGGCCGGCTCAGTCTCGACATGCTGGCGTGCGTGCGTGTACCGGCCCCGTTGCCATCCATCGCGGTCGGCCCAGGACCGGACATCCTGGTAGTCGAGAACAGCGACACCTACTGGGTCGCCGTCGACACCCTGCGAAACGGCCACGGCCATCGCATCGGCGCGGTCGCCTGGGGATGCGGCAATGCCTTCCCCTCACAAGTAGCCGCCCTCGGGGTCGACATCGGCGGACGCGGCCCCGTCACCGGAACGGCCTGGTACTGGGGCGACCTCGATCCCGCTGGCCTTACCATTGCGTCCGACGCTGCAGCGGCTGCGGCCGCCGCCGGGCTACCCGAAATCAGACCCGCCGCAGCTCTATGGGCCGCTATGGCCGATCGCCCCATCCAGAGCACCGGAAACGTGAACTGGTCGGCGATGCCGGGCCGAAACTGGCTCGGCAACCAGCTCTGGGAGCAGACGGCCGCTGTCCGCGACGCACAAGGCCGCGTCGCCCAGGAGTCCGTTCCCGCGCATATCCTCGCATCTTGGGCAGAGAATCGGTGAGCTCGGCTGAGGGCGTGGATTCCGGCGATGCTTGAATCCGCCGGGCTTTTCGCAACACGTCCGCAGTGGCCTGGCCCTGTCGCCCGTCTGAACGTTCCGATCGTTCCCTGTTCGAGTGATGTCGACTCATGTGCGTTGCTGCTTCGTGATCGGCTCGTTGGTCAAGGTGAAGGTTCCTCTTATCTGGGAGCCATGACTGGAGCGGAGGTGCGGGCAATGTCCGATACCGAAGCGATCGTTCAAGATCCGGGGACAGGGTCGTTCGGGTTCCGGCTGGAGATGGGCCGCGACCATGGTGGGATCCGGATGCAGGTCCGGCGGACCGACTTCGTGACGGAGCGCGCCGCGACCATCGAGTACGGCAGACTGTGCCGGCAGCGAGACGCCCGGCATCCGAAACCACGGCTCAGTGACAGCGTGCAGAACATTTGTGAAGACTGGGTGCTGGCCCGGGAGCAGGAACTCGAGCCCAACACGGTGTACGGCTACCGGTGGTTGCTCGGTCTGATCTACCCGTATGTGGGAGGTGTACGTGCCTCTCGGCTCAGTGCCCGGATGGTCGAGCGCGCCTACCGGGAGCTGGAGGGTTGCGGCTACTCCCGTACCACCCTGCGAACGCTGAATCTGGTGTTGGCGAAGGCGTTCGTGGAGCAGGTCGGCCGGACCCTAGCTGCGCGCAAGCTGCGCGAGAGCGACAAAGAACGACCGGTGTGGTCACTCGCCGAGGCACGGTGTTTCGGTGACCATGTCGTGGATGATCGTTTGTACCCGTTGTGGCGGCTGCTGCTGGTGTCCGGCCCGCGGCGTGGAGAGCTGTGTGGTCTGCGGTGCGGTGACTTGGAGCCGCTGCAGGGCATCCTGACCGTGCGTCGGCAGTTGGTGGTCGAGGATCCGGGGAGCCGCCGGGTTCGGGTGAAGCCGCCGAAGTCGCACAACGGTGTACGCACGCTGGTGCTCGACCCGGTGACACTCGACCTGCTCGGGCCGGTCGCGGCGGGGCCGGCGTCGCGATACTTGTTCGCCGGCCGTATGGGCCAGGCGATCCGACCGGACAATCTCACCGACCGATTCAACCAGCTGGCCGAAGCCGCGACGGTCCGGCCGATCGGTCCGCACCAGATCCGGCACCTGATCGCGTCGACGCTGCTCGACGCCGGCTACGGCGTCCACGAGGTCGCGGAGCGGCTCGGCCATGATCCGGCCACTCTCATGCGCTACTACACTCGGGTCAACGCAACCAGACGCCTGCAGGCCACGGACCGGATCGCCGAACTGATGACCGTCTCCGAAATCCAGCCAAGGTCGCTGCGGAACTGGGCTGGCTGCACCACGAGTCTTCTCCCTGACGTTGGTAAGTCCGTGGCGATGTGCACCAGTTGAGGCCCCGGAATGCGTGTATCCGGATTCAAGCAACCGCAGGCAGGGCCACACAGGATAGGGACTCCGAAACTCGCCTGCCTGCGGTGGTCGTCGTGAAACCTGCCATGGCCCGGTTGAGAGTCGAAGGAACCGAGTAAAGGAGGTGCTGGGAATGGTCGAAATCGCGGTTGATTTCCGATGGGCTTCGACGGGAAGGATTCTCCGCGAAGAAGGATTGGTCGAGCATGATCGGGTTCCGAGTCAAAGGGCCGCTCCGGTGGCGGGTTAGCACGCCGCTCATCGGAATGAATCGGCTTGCTGGAGCGTCGGCAGAACACTGATAAAGTTCCGGGAGAACTCGTTTGAGGGATCCCGGGCAGCAAAACTGCTGGTAGGCGAGTTGCGATGGGTTCGCCAGGAAGTGGTTGGTAGCGACACCTTTACTCGGCCTGGTATGCTTTCCAGTGACCTGGTAAAACGTTGTTGAGCACGTCGCTGGGCCTTTCATGTCCTGGGGGTCAAGGGGTCGCAGGTTCAAATCCTGTCAGCCCGACTTTCTGGAACGTCTTCGCAGGTCACGAGCCTGCGAAGACGTTCATTTTGTTGATGTCAAACGATGCATGGCGTCGATAACCCCTTTACTCGGCCCTTCAGTTAAGAGCCGCTAACACGATCTGCTGAATCGATGTTGATCGGCGCTACGAGCTGAAGATCAGTCTCGTTCGGTTCGGTGTGAGCAAGGCGTGGACCGT
>NZ_JBVJIP010000027.1:0-98986 GCF_055586225.1 Actinoplanes sp. NPDC051388
GGGGTCTCTGCCTTCCCTTCTGAGGGTCCGTAAGAAGTAACGAAGCGCCATCATCAAAAAGCCCACCCCTCCCGGGGGGGGGGGGGGGGAAAAGGGGGGGGGGGGGGGGGGCCCCCCCCCCCCCCCGCCTCTCTGAAGCGTCTTACAGGTACTGACCGGTGTTGCTGGCCGTCTCGATCGAGCGGCCGGCCTCGGCGCCCTTGCCGCCGGAGACGAGCGTGCGGATGTAGACGATCCGCTCGCCCTTCTTGCCGGAGATGCGGGCCCAGTCGTCCGGGTTCGTCGTGTTCGGCAGGTCCTCGTTCTCGCGGAACTCGTCGACGCAGCTGTCGAGCAGGTGCTGCAACCGCAGCCCCTTCTTCCCCGAGGTGAGGAACTCCTTGATCGCCATCTTCTTGCCGCGGTCGACGATGTTCTGGATCATCGCGCCGGAGTTGAAGTCCTTGAAGTAGAGGACCTCCTTGTCACCGTTGGCGTAGGTGACCTCCAGGAAGCGGTTCTCCTCGGACTCCGTGTACATCCGCAGCACGACGGCCTCGATCATCGCGGCCACCGTGACGTCCCGGTCGTTGCCGTGCTCGGCCAGGTCGTCGGTGCTGAGCGGCAGGCCGGAGAGGATGTATTTGGCGAAGATGTCCTTCGCCGCCTCCGCGTCCGGACGCTCGATCTTGATCTTCACGTCGAGCCGGCCGGGTCGCAGGATGGCCGGGTCGATCATGTCCTCCCGGTTGGAGGCGCCGATCACGATCACGTTTTCCAGGCCCTCGACACCGTCGATCTCGCTGAGCAGCTGCGGGACGATGGTGTTCTCCACGTCGCTGGAGACGCCGGAGCCACGGGTCCGGAAGATCGAGTCCATCTCGTCGAAGAACACGATCACCGGGGTGCCCTCGCCGGCCTTCTCCCGCGCCCGCTGGAAGACCAGGCGGATGTGCCGCTCGGTCTCGCCCACGTACTTGTTCAGCAGCTCGGGACCCTTGATGTTGAGGAAGTAGCTGGTGTGCTTCTCCTCGCCACGCCGCTCGGCGATCTTCTTGGCCAGCGAGTTGGCCACCGCCTTGGCGATGAGCGTCTTGCCACAGCCGGGCGGGCCGTAGAGCAGGATGCCCTTCGGCGGGCGCAGCTGGTGCTCGCGGAACAGGTCGGCGTGCAGGAACGGCAGCTCCACCGCGTCGCGGATCTGCTCGATCTGGGAGTGCAGGCCGCCGATGTCGGTGTAGTCGACGTCCGGCACCTCCTCCAGCACCAGTTCCTCGACCTCGCTCTTCGGGATCCGCTCATAGGCGTAAGCCGAACGGGGCTCGATCATCAGCGAGTCGCCGGCCCGCAGCTTGGAGAGGATCAGCGAGTCGGCCAGGTGGACGATCCGCTCCTCGTCGGCGTGCGAGATGACGAGCGCCCGGTCGCCCGGACCCCCCTCGGGGTTCTCCAGGATCTCCTTGAGCAGGACGACCTCGCCGACCCGCTCGTAGCCGAAGGCGTCGACCACGTTGAGCGCGTCGTTGAGCAGAACCTCCTGGCCTCGCTTGAGCTCCTCGACCTCGAGGCTCGGCGAGACGGCGACCCGGAGCTTGCGACCACCGGTGAAGACATCGACGGTGCCGTCCTCATGGGCGGCGAGGAAAACGCCGTAGCCGCTGGGCGGCTGGGCGAGGCGGTCAATCTCTTCTTTGAGAGTGACGATCTGAGCGCGGGCTTCCTTGAGGGTCGCCACGAGCCGGTCGTTGTTCTCGGTCAGTCGGGCCAGCTGCGCCTGCGTTGCCGCGAGCCGTTCCTCGAGCTGCCGGACGTGTCGGGGGCTCTCGGTCAACTTCCGCCTGACCAGAGCGAGTTCCTCTTGCAGGAACGCAACCTGGCTGGAGAGATCGTTGGCCTCTTTCTCCCAACGTGCGGCGCCTGACGCCTCGTCGCTACGTGCCACGTCCCACCTCCCCGGGGGCTCGAACGTCTTGGGAGATAACACTAGCCGCTGTGCGCCGGTTTTCGACCCATCCAACACTCGGGAAAGCCAAGGGGTGCTTGACGTTCCTGCGAGTCCGGCCCGGTCGGGTACCGTCAGAGGCGTACGCGACAGGGGAGGACGGGCGTGACGACGGAGACCGAAACCGATGAGCTGCGGGTCTGGGTCGACCAGGACCTGTGCACCGGCGACGGGCTGTGCGTTCAGTACGCGCCCGAGGTGTTCGAGTTCGACATCGACGGCCTTGCCTATGTCAAGGACAGTGGCGGTGAGCTGCTGCAATCCCCCGGAGTGCGCACCGATGTGCCGGCCCGGCTGCGGCTCGAGGTGATCGACGCCGCCAAGGAGTGCCCGGGCGACTGCATTCACGTCGTACGCAGCAACGACGACGTCGAAGTGGCCGGTCCGGACGCCGGCTGAGGCGCCGTCGCCGCATAGCAAGAGCTTTTTACAGCCCGATGACATCGCCGTGGGGCAAATCTCACAGCGTCGGACGGCCGACCAAAGACGCCACCACCCGCGAAAACTCCTCCAGGCGGGCGATCTGGCCGGGCCCGCCGTCGTCCAGCGTCTTGCCGAAGCGCAGCGCGTCGTGTCGCAGCGCGGCCCGCGTCTCGTCCTCGGCCATGCCAGGCGGCGGCACGGCGTCGTCCACCGAGCTGAGCAGCAGATAGACGTCGATGCTGTCGACCCGCGCCTGGCCGGTCGAGGTGCGCGTCAGGCGCCGCCGGCAGCCCACCTCGGTGACCGTGGAGAGCGGCACCACCCGCAGCGACGAGGTCATCGAGCCGACCGGGCCGTCGCCGGGCGCCACGTCCTCACCGTGCCAGAGCACCAGCCGGCTGCCGTCGCAGATGACGACCTCCTGCCAGACGCCGTTCACCTCGTTGACGAAGCGCTCCAGCGTGAAGCAGAGCACCTCGGCGCCGCGGAGCACGCCGAACAGGGCCTCCAGCGCCACCTCGGGATCGCGCAGGTAGGCCCGCGCGGCGGAGTCGAGCTCTTGATAGGGCGACCAATCGGGGAACACCGCCGGCATCTCGTTGCTGCCGCCGAACGGCGGAGAACTCATCGTGCCCACCCGATCCTCCCGCCGTCCACAGCCCCGCCGCCGCCCCTGACCGGTCTGAAGGCTCTGCCTTTGGCCCCGGCAGAAAACTACCCGACGCCGACCACTCGCTCACACCCCGGTGTCGGCCTGTTCCGCCGCGATGGCGGCCCTCGCGGCCTTGCGCAGGGCATAAGCCTCGGCGCCCTTGCTGGGCTTGCGGCGGCGCGGCGGGGCGGTGACGCCGGGGGCGAGCCGGCGGGCCGAGACGAGGAAGGCGGTGTGCGCCACCATGCGGTGGTCCGGGCGCACCGCGAGTCCCTCGGCGTGCCAGTCGCGCACCAGCGACTCCCAGGCCCGCGGCTCGGTCCAGCCGCCGCGCTCGCGGAGCGCCTCGACCAACTCGGACAACTGGGGCGTGGTGGCCACGTACCCGATGAAGACCCCGCCCGGCACGAGCGCCTTCTCGACCATGTCGAGGGCCTCCCACGGGGTCAGCATGTCCAGGATGATCCGGTCGAAACCGGTCTCGGTGGCCTCCGCCACGTCGCCCTCGTGCAGGTGCCACGCGGGGTGCGGACCGCCGAAGAAATTCTCCACGTTCCGGCGGGCGATGGCCGCGAAATCGTCGCGCAGCTCGTACGAATGAAGCTCTCCGCCGGCCCCGACGGCGCGCAACAGGCTGCAGCTCAGCGCGCCCGACCCGGCGCCGGCCTCGAGGACCTTGGCGCCCGGGAACACGTCACCCATGGCGACGATCTGCGCCGCGTCCTTGGGATAGATCACCTGCGCGCCACGCGGCATGGAAAGCACATAATCCGAGAGCAGAGGCCGCAGAGCCAGGTACGCCGTGCCGCCCGCGGACGTCACCACGGATCCCTCGGGCTGACCGATCAGCGCATCGTGGTCCAGCGCGCCGCGATGCGTGTGATAGGCCTTCCCCGGCTCCAGCACGATGGTGTGCATGCGGCCCTTGGGGTCGGTGAGCTGCACGCGGTCGCCGGGCCGGAAGTCGCCGCGGTGGGCGAGCACGACGTCGTCGTCCCGGTCGGTGTGGGTCTCGTCGGCGAGGGGCTGAGCGGTCACGATCCTTCTTTCGCGGGTGCGGCGGTCTTCCTCGGCTCCAGCACCGCCGCGAGGTCCGCGACGTTGAGGACGCCGACCACATCCTCCCCGGAGACCACCAGGTACTGCGCACCCGGGTACGCCTGCACCGCCCGCACCACCTGCTCGCCGGTCAGATCCGACTTGAGCGCGGTGAGCCGCGCGACGTCGCGGGCCACCGTGTCGACCGGCACCCAGGGCCGCCGCTCGACCGGCACGCGGGCCGCCGCGGTGGTGTCCACCAGCGCGACCAGCCGGCCCGAGGCGTCCTCCACGCCGAGCGCCGGATCGGTGCGCTCGTCCTCGGCGCCGCGCCGCTCGGCCTCCGCCAGCGGGGTGCCGGACGGCACCGCCAGCACCGGCCGGGCCAGCCGGCCCAGGTCCACCAGCGGGAACCGGCTGGTCATCCGGGCCAGCCGGATCGACTGCCCGGCACCCTGCCACAGGGTGAACACCACGAGCAGGATGAACACCAGCCCGAAGAGCGTGATCAGGCCCAGCCGGTAGAGCGTGAACACGCTGACCGCGGTGCCGATCGCGATCACCCGGCCGGCCCAGCCGGCCACCACGGTGGCCCTGGTGCGGTCCCGGACGATCGCCCAGATCAGCGCGCGCAGCGCCCGGCCGCCGTCCAGCGGCAGGCCGGGCAGCGCGTTGAAGAGCGCCACCAGGATGTTGCTGGCGGCCAACTGGAAGGCGATCTGCCCGACGATGGTGCGGTCCGGCAGCGCCACCGCGGCGGCCGCGGCGATCCCGCCGAGCACCATCGAGACGGCCGGCCCGGCGAGCGCGACCAGCGCGTCGATCCGCGGGGTGGGCGCCTCGCGGTCCATCTCCGTATAGCCGCCGAGCAGCTCGATGGTGATGCCGCGGACCCCGATCCGGAAGCGCCGGGCGGTCAGCGCGTGGCCGAGCTCGTGCAGCAGCACCGAGCCCAGCAGGCAGACCACGAAGCCGAAGCCGACCGCGTAGCTCACCGGCCCGGGCAGGTCGAGGGAGCTCTGCACGAAGCCGCCGTAGACGACCGTGACCAGCAGGGCGAGCACGATCATCGAGGCGTTCAGGTAGAGCGGGATGCCCAGCACCCGGCCCACCAGGCGGCCGGGCCGGGCCCGGTGGGGTGGCTCTGCGCGGGGGTCCACCCTGACGATGGTACGGACGACCCTGCCGCCCGGTTTTGTCGTACCGCGTCGATAGCCTCTTCCCATGACGGTGACCGTTCCACCCTCCCCCACCGAGCCCGCCGTGTCGGAGCGGTTCGCCGGCCCGTCGCTGTCGCCGTCCCGGGCCGCCGATTTCAAGACCTGTCCGCTGCTGTTCCGGTTCCGCACGATCGACCGGCTGCCCGAGACGCCGAGCGCCGATCAGGCCCGCGGCACGCTGGTGCACGCGGTGCTGGAGCGGCTGTTCGACCTGCCGCCTCTCGAGCGCACGCCGGACGCGGCGGCCGGCCTGGTCGAGCCGTCGTGGGAGCACCTGGTCGAGGCCGAGCCGTCGCTGGCGACGTTGTTCGACGCCACCGAAGAGGCGTCCGCGCCGGTGCTCGACGGCATGCCGCTCGACGGGGCGGGCCGGTTGGCGGCGTTCTTCGAGAGCGCGCGCGGGCTGCTGGGCGGTTACTTCGCGGTCGAGGACCCGAGCCGGCTCGAGCCCGCCGAGCGCGAGGCCCTGGTGTCCACGCTGGTCGACGAGGAGCTGCTGATCCGGGGTTACATCGACCGTCTCGACGTCTCCCCGGCGGGCGACCTGCGCGTGGTCGACTACAAGACCGGCGGCGCACCGCGCGAGGCGTTCGAGGGCCGGGCGCTGTTCCAGCTGAAGTTCTACGCGCTGGTGCTGTGGCGCACGCGCGGCGTGGTGCCGAGGGTGCTGCGGTTGCTCTATCTGAAGGACGCCGAGGTCCTCGACTACAGCCCCGACGCCGAGGAGCTGGAGCGCTTCGAGCGCACCCTGGTGGCGCTGTCCCAGGCGATCGAGCGGGCCAAGCAGGAGAAGGACTTCCGGCCCAAGCCCAGCCGGCTCTGCGGGTGGTGCAGCCATCAGAGCAGTTGCCCGGAGTTCGGCGGCACCCCGCCGCCCTATCCGGAGCCGGCTGCCGAGCCGGACGCACCGCCCGAGGACCTGCTGGGCGCGGCCGACGCCTGAGCCCGGGGCTGCGTGCGGCACGCGCGACACCCTAGGGTTGCGTGGTGCGAGTGCTGCTGGTGGACGGTTCGCCCATGCATCGCGCCGGTCTGCGCATGGTGCTGGGCCGGTCGGAGGGTGAGTTCGCGGTCGTCGGCGAGGGCGCCGACGGGGCCGAGGCGGTCGACCTGGCCCGGCGCCTGCTGCCCGACGTGCTGGTGATGGACACCGCGCTGGCGCGGGTGGACGGGGTCGAGGCCACCCGGGCGATCTGTGACTCGGGGCTGCCGGTGCGGGTGCTGATGCTCGCCGACACCGACGGGGACGAGCTGGTGCTGGCCGCGATCGGCGCGGGAGCCTCCGGATTCCTGCGCAAGGACGTGCCGGCCGATGAGCTGGTGGCGGCGGTGCGCACGGTCGCGGCCGGCGGGGCGGTGATCGCGCCGCTGGTGCTGGCGCGGCTGCTGGCCCGATTCGCCGACGCGCTGCCCGACCCGGCGACCACCTCGACGGACGCGCTCGCCGCGCTGACCGACCGCGAGCGCGAGGTGCTGGTGCATGTCGCCCGCGGCCATTCCAACGCGGAGATCGCCCGGGCTCTGACGGTCAGCGAGACCACGATCAAGACCCACGTCGGGCACGTCCTGACCAAGCTGCGCCTGCGCGACCGCGTCCAGGCCGTCGTCCTGGCCTACGAAACCGGCCTGGTCAAACCCGGCGACTGACCCACCACGCCCAGGCCGCCGTCCCCGCCCGCAAAACCGGCCCGGCCAACCCCGGCGACACGGTCGCCTTGCCGGCCACCGTGCTGTCCGATCAGACTCCGAGCCCGAACTTCCGGCAGACGACGCGGCAGCTCGGGACGGATCACCGCGGAGAGGCGTCACGGGCACAACCCCGTGGCTGGAAGTGACGTGGCGAGCGACGCGCTCGGAGACGGCGCGAGCGCCCGTTGCCCTTTCGGGGCGGGCGCTCGCGTCGGTCAGGTCGGGCCTCTCGGTGGGGGCCAGGGTGGGGAAATGCCGGGGTCGCCGGCGCGGCGTGCGGCGGATGGCTTACGCACGAATCGGCCTCCGGGCGGCCGGTGCGCTCCGCGGCGGGTCATCTCAGGACCGCTTGCGGGACACGCGCCGGGAGACGACGCCGCCGCGGGGCGTGCTGCGGGCCACCAGGCTGCCGCCGGGCGCGAACTGGCTCGCCATGGACGAGTTACCGCTGGGGGTGCTGCGCCGGGACATCAGGCGGCCGCCTTCGTGTGGTTGGTGACGCGGCGGATGTCGATGTCGCCGGAGGCCGTGCGGATGCGCAGCTCCAACTGGGCGCCGGTGGACACCGCATTGGCGCCGGGGGCGTCCGTGCCCATGGCGAGTTCGTTGCGGGTCTTGCCGGACGCTGTGTTCACGTCCAGCCAGACGCCGGTGCCGGCCAGGACGCCGACCTTGACGTCGCCCGATGCCGTGCGCACTCGGGCCTCGCCGGAGCGCAGCGTGCCGACCTTGATGTCGCCGGACGCCGTCTCGGCCGTCAGCGACGTCGCCGCGCTGCGGATCGAGATGTCGCCGGAGGCCGCGTCGGCGCTGACGTCGCCGGTGACGTCACCGACCTGCAGGTCGCCCGACGAGCTGTGGATCCGCAGAGATCCACCGACCCGGCCGACGGTCACGTCGCCGCTCGCCGCCTCCAGGTGGGCGTCACCGGTGACGTCATCCACCTTCACGTCGCCGGAGGCCACGTCGATCCGCACGGCGGCGAACCGGCCGGCCGCCCGCACGTCCGCCGAAGCGGTCTTCGCGGCGATCGAGCTGTCCAGCGGCACCCGCACGGTGACCCGCAGCTTGCCGTTGCGGCGCCAGTTCCAGCCGTTCGTCTCCGGCGCCCGCACGGTCAGCGTGTCGCCGTCCAGGCTGATCTCGGTGTTCTCCGCCGTCTGCCGGGAGGCGTCGCTGCCGTCCGCGGGCGCGGCCTCGGCGAGCACGCTCACGCGCTCCTCGGCGATGATGTCGGCGTGACCGCCGTGCAGGCTCAGCGCCACGGTCACCGGGGTTGATCGATCGAATTCGGGCATGGTGAAGCTCCGTTTCTTCCGCAGTGGGTCAGAGGGGTTCAGGCCTGGGCGAAGCCGGTGATGCGCTTGCCAGAACCGCCGTGCCGGCCGGGCGGGGGACCGGCCGGGCGCTGGACGGCCATGGTGACCGCCCGGACCAGCCACGCGTTCACCGAGATGCCCTCGGCGGCCGCGGACTGCTCGACGTGCGTCTTCAACGCCTCCGGCATGCGCAGCGTGAGCCGGGTGAGATCGCCGTCGACCGGGGCCGGCGCGGGGGCCGGCTCCTCCGGCTCGGCGGCGGTGCTGTTCACCACGAGATCCGCCTCGCGGCCGCGCAGCCGCACCTCGACCGAGGTGTCGCGCAGCCGGGTGGTGATCTCGGCGGCCGCGTCGGACAGCGCCTCGAGCAGCGCCAGCCGGGCGGACGCGTCGAGCGAGTGGCTGAGCAACTCGGCCGCCCGCGTGGTGTCCGGCCCGCCGGGCGCGGCCGCCGCGGCGAGGTCGGCGCGGAGCGTTTCGAGGTAGGGCGTCAGGTCCATGCCACCACTATGACGTCATTGATGACGTCAGTCAAGCGTCATGATGGTGGCATAGGGGAAATCCCTGAGCCAACGTAGGTGGCTCCCCGCAGCGAAATCTCCGCGTCCGGCTACACCCGTCGGCGGACGCTCGGGGCCTTCGGCGCCGGAAAACTGAGCCGCACATGATGCGACGACGAGGGAGTACGACAGTGACGGCGACGAGCACCGATGGCCCGGTGGCAGCCAGCGCCGAGGAGGTGTGGCGGGTCTACGGCACGGGCGAGGCCCGCGTGGTGGCGCTCAAGGGGGTGAGCGCCGACTTCGGGCGGGGACGGTTCACCGCGATCATGGGACCGTCCGGCAGCGGCAAGTCGACCCTCATGCACTGTCTCGCCGGGCTCGACGCGGTGAGCAGCGGGGTGGTCCGGATCGGCGACACCCAGGTGACAGGGCTCGGCGACAAGGCGCTGACCCGCCTGCGCCGCGACCGGATCGGCTTCATCTTCCAGCAGTTCAACTTGCTGCCCACGCTGACCGCGGCGGAGAACATCCGGTTGCCGCTGGACATCGCCGGCCGCAAACCGGACCCGCAGTGGTGGGACACCGTGATCGCGACCGTCGGCCTGGGCGACCGGCTCGGGCACCGGCCCAGCCAGCTCTCCGGCGGCCAGCAGCAGCGGGTGGCCTGCGCCCGGGCGCTGATGAGCCGGCCGGACGTGATCTTCGCGGACGAGCCGACCGGCAACCTGGACTCGAAGTCCGGCGCCGAGGTGCTGGCCTTCCTGCGGGAGAGCGTGCGGGTGCACGGGCAGACCATCGTGATGGTCACCCACGACCCGGTGGCCGCGGGCTACGCCGACCGCGTGGTGTTCCTGGCCGACGGCGAGATCGTGCACGAGCTGCTGGACCCGGACGCGGACACCGTGCTGGACGCCATGAAGCGCCTCGAGGACGCCCGCGAGCCGGTGGTGGCCTGATGCTGCGCGCGACGTTGAAGAGCCTGCTGGCGCGCAAGCTACGGCTGGTTCTCTCCGGCCTGGCCGTGGTGCTGGGCGTGATGTTCGTGGCCGGCGCGTTCGTGGTGACGGACACCCTGAGCCGCTCGTTCGACCAGGTGTTCGCGAGTGCCTATGAGGGAACCGACGTCGGGGTCGCCGCCGTGCCCAAGGTGGCCGTGTCCGAGATGGAGGGTGAGGAGGTCGCCACGCCGGTGCCCGCGTCCCTGGTGGACCGGATCCGCACGGTGGACGGCGTCGCCACGGTGACCGGCATGGTCGGCGCGGACGGCGCCCGGGTGATCGGCTCGGACGGCAAGGTGCTGACCTCGATGGGCCCGCCGCGACTGGGCGGCAACTGGGTCGATCCCGGCGACCTGATCGTGTTGCGCGAGGGGCACGAGCCGCGCTCCGACGACGAGATCGTGGTGAACGCGCTCGTCGCCGAGCAGGCCGGGCTCAAGGTCGGCGACCGCGTCGGCGTGCTCACGCTGCAGCCCAAGAAGGAGTTCACGCTGGCCGGCGTCTTCGGCTACTCGGGCGACCGGGACAGCCTCGGCGGCACCCAAGAAGTGCTGTTCACCACGCCGGTGGCACAGCAGCTGATGCTGGGCGAGACCGGGGTGTTCACCAACATCAGCGTGCAGGCGGCCGACGGGGTGACCCAGGAGCAGCTCCGCGACCGGATCGCGGCCACGCTGGGCGCGGGCTACGAGGTGAAGACCGGCGACCAGCTGGCCACCGACACGGCGGCCGGCATCCAGGAGGGTCTGGCGTTCTTCACGCAGTTCCTGCTGGGCTTCGCCGGGGTGGCGCTGTTCGTCGGCGTCTTCCTGATCCTCAACACGTTCTCGATCATCGTGGCGCAACGCACCCGCGAGCTGGCGCTGCTGCGGGCGATGGGCGCGAGCCGCCGCCAGGTGATCGGGTCGGTGCTGGTCGAGGCGCTGGTGATCGGCGTGCTCGCGGCGATCGTCGGACTGGCCGCCGGGGTCGGCGTGGGCTTCGGGCTGGCCTACCTGTTCGCCACGTTCGCCGGTGGCCTGACGCTGGCGCCGGTCGGCGTGCCGCTGGCCGCGGTGCTCAGCTCGCTGATCGTCGGAGTCGTGGTGACCGTGGTGGCGGCGGTGTTGCCGGCGCTGCGGGCGGCCCGGATCCCGCCGGTCGCCGCGATGCAGGACGTGGCCACGCCGGACCGGCCGCTCACCAAAATCACGGTGACCGGCGCGGCGATCGGCGCGGCCGGCGCGGCGACGCTGGGCGTCGGCCTCTATGCCGACATCTCCAACACGCTCACCGTGATCCTCACCGGCGTGCTGCTGACCTTCATCGGCGTCGCGCTGCTCACCCCGCTGATCAGCAAGCCGGTGGTGTCGGTGCTCGGCCGGCTGTTCTCCTGGTCGCTGCCGGGCCGGCTGGGCCGCCGCAACTCGGGCCGCAACCCGCGCCGCACGGCGATCACCGCGGCCGCGCTGATGGTCGGCATCGCGCTGGTCACCGGCGTCACGGTGGTGATGGAATCGGCCAAGCACAGCCTCTCCGCGTCGGCCGAGGACACCATCAAGGCGCAGCTCGTGATCAGCGGGGAGCAGTCCGGTCCCCGCCCGCCGACGTTCGACGCCGAGGTCCTGGCCAAAACCAGGCAGATCTCCGGGGTACGCGCGGCCGCCGGCCTCTACAACGACCAGGGACTGGTCAACGGCGAGCGGCAATACCTGTTCGCCGCCGACGACCTGGGCCAGCTCGCCGATGCCTATGGCGCGACCGCCACCACGGGCACGCTGCGCACCCTGAAGCCGGACGAGATGGCGGCCGGCGTCGACAAGGGCTGGCCGCTCGGCACGAAGGTGACCGTGCAACTGGCCAAGGGCGACCCGCAGATCTACACGGTGGTGGCCACCTATGCGGAGGACGCCGTCCCCGGCAACGTGCAGCTGCCGGCCGCCGCGACGAAGAACTTCGGCATCCCGCAGCCGGTGCTGGGCTTCGTGCGGCTCACCGACGGCACCCCGATCGCCCAGGTGCTGCCCGAGGTGAAGGCGCTGCTGGCGGACAGCCCCGAGGTGGCCGCGCAGGACCGCGGGGCGTTCATCCGGCAGCAGGCGGAGCAGTTCGACCAGCTGATCACGATGGTGCAGATCCTGCTCGCGCTGGCGATCCTGATCGCGGTGCTGGGTGTGGTGAACACGCTCGCGCTGTCGGTGCTGGAACGCACCAGGGAGCTGGGCCTGCTGCGCGCGGTCGGGCTGGGCCGTGCGCAGACCATGCGGATGGTGACCGTGGAGGCGGTGGTGATCTCGGTCTTCGGCGCGCTGCTGGGCGTCGCGGTCGGCGCCGGCCTGGGCACCGCGGTGGTCCGCGCGCTGAACAGCGAGGGCATCACCGACCTGGTGCTGCCGTGGACCCGGATGGGCACCTATCTGGGCCTGGCCGCGGTGGTCGGCGCGATCGCCGCGGTGGCGCCGGCCATCCGGGCGGCCCGCCTGAACGTCCTGGGCGCGATCGCCCACGAGTGATCAAGCCTGTTGGGGGGGGGGGGGGGGGGGGGGGGGCCCCCCCCCCCCCCCCCCCCCCCCCCCCCAACACCCGGTCAGTCGGCGCGTTTGAGCAGGGTCGCCAGGTATGCCGGGTCGATGCCCTCCAGGGACGTGCGCAGGTGCACGCCGTCCGTGGCGGGCAGCTCCAGTTCGGCCGGGACCGCCAGCACCGCGGCTCCGGCCGCCAGCGCGCTCGCCACGCCCACCGGGCTGTCCTCGATCGCCACGCACTCCTCGATCGGGACGCCGAGCTGCTCGGCGGCCGTACGGTAGGGCTCGGGGTCGGGTTTGGGGCTCTTGACCTCGTCACCGACCACGATCACGTCGAAGTTCTCCCGGCCGATCGTGCGCAGCGCCACCTCGACCAACCGGCGCCCGGTCGAGGTCACCAGCGCCGTCGGCAGGCCGGCCGCGCGCACCGCCTTGAGCAGCTCGAACGCGCCCGGCCGCCAGATCAGGCCCTCGCCGAACAGGTCGAACACCCGGTCGGTCAGCCACTGCGCGTCGGGCGCCTCGGGACGGTCCGGCTGACCCAGGTCGGCGCGCAGCAACGCCATCGTGCGGGCCATGTTGCTGCCCACCATGGCGAGCCGGGTCGCGTCGGTCAGGGTGCCGCCGGCCCGCTGGGCGAGCTCGCGGAGCGCGACATCCCAGACCCGCTCGCTGTCGACCAGCGTGCCGTCCATGTCGAAGAGCACCGCGGCCGGTAGTCGTGCTGTCAGGGCTGGCCTCCAGGGAAGCGGGTGGGAGCCGGTCCATTGTCGCTCAGGTCAGGTTGCAGGGTTCCAGGGACTCCTGATAACCGTTCACGAAAGCCCTGGTGCGCTGTTTGGGGCTGCCGTGCGAGCCCTCCGCGAACCACGGCTGGCCCGGGTCGTCGCCGACCGCCTCGAGTCCGGCGGCGAGCTCCTCGGTGTCGCCGTCCTGCAGGCTCAGCCGCTTCTTGCGCTCCATGTCCCCGATGTACGCGCCGGCCATGCAGTCCGCCTGTAGCTCCTGCTGGATGGTGAACTGCGCCTGGATCCCGAGCCGCAGCTGGATCGCGTGCGCGTACTCGTGACCGAGCAGATAGAAGATGAACGCGTCGCCGATCTGGCGGAAGGCGCCGAATGCCCAGTTGATGTCGTAGGCGATGAAGTCGCCCGCCGAGCAGTAGGCGGCGTTGTTCAGCCCGAGTGGCTGCCCGCCGCACTCCACCTCGCCCTCGGTCTCATAGGGGATCACCTGGGTCACCGGCGTGAACCGCAGCCCGTTGTCCTTGAAGATCTCCGCCCAGTACACCTCGGCGATCTCCGTGGCGTCGCCGATGTCCTTCTTGAATTCCTCCGGGGTGTCGGTGCCGTCCGGATCGTTTCCGGACGCCGTGGCGTCAGGTGTGGCGGGCGTCTCATTTTCTCCGGCCGGGCCGGCGCCACCACTCTGCGGAGCCGAAACACAGCCCAGCGCAACGAAAGCGGCTAGCACAGCGGTCAGGAGCGCGAGACGAGGGCGGCGCGGCGCCGGCATGCGGGTCCTCCGAGGGCTGGCGTGACCGGGGTACTCCACGATACGTGTAAGAGCCGAACACGGATCATCACCGGATCGGGAGGCGTTCATGCTGTCGGGCGTACCGGAGAGGGAAATCATGATCCCGTCCGCAGTGTTGAGCGTCGCCGCCGGGAGGACCCTGCGGCCGGTCTGGTTGAACGTCCTCGGCGGGGTCACGTTCGAGGTGGACGGTGACGACGGCCGCAGCTTCGTGAAGTTCGCGCCGGCCGGGAGCGGGCTGCCGCTGCACCGGGAGGCCGAGCGCCTGGCGTGGGCGAAACGATTCACGCCGGTGCCGCGGGTGTTGAGCTCGGGGACCGACGACACCGGCACCTGGCTGGAGACCGCGGCCCTGCCCGGCACCAACGCCGTCGATGCCCGCTGGCTGGCCGATCCGGCCCCGGCGGTGGCCGCCATCGGCCGCGGGTTACGCGCGCTGCACGACGCCCTGCCGGTCGACGACTGCCCGTTCAGCTGGTCCGCGGAGAGCCGCCTCGCCTCCGCGTGCGAGCGCGCCGCGCGCGGCCTGATCGACACCGGCATGTGGCATCCGGACTACCAGCACCTCACCGTCACCGACGCGCTGAACCAGGCGGTGGACCGGCCGCCGATCGACCGGCTGGTGGTCTGCCACGGCGACGCGTGCGCGCCGAACACGCTGGTCGGCCCGGACGGCAGTTGGACCGGGCACGTCGACATGGCCACCCTCGGCGTCGCCGACCGCTGGGCCGACCTGGCGGTCGCGTCCTGGAGTCTGGACTGGAACTTCGGGCCGGGCTGGGAGAAGACCTTTTACGCGGCGTACGACGTGGAGCCCGACCCCGAACGTCTGGCCTACTACCGGCTGATGTGGGAACTCGGCCCTTGAAGCAGGTCCCGGTGCAGATCGAGCAGCGCCGCCACACCGGACGGGTCGCGCCGCCCGAAGCCGCACTCGGTGGCGAGGCCGAACGGCAGTCCCGCGGTGTCCGCCGCGGCCATCCGGGCGCGCGCCCCGGCGACGCCGTCGGTGGCGTGCACGAGACCCAGGAAGAGGTCGGTGCCCGGGTCGAGCGTCAGGTCGGTGAGCGGCGCGAAATAGGGCTCGTCGGCCCGGTCCCGCGGCACCGGCAGGTGGATCCAGGCCGGCGGCCGGGCCATCCGCTCGCCCAGCGCGTTCGCCAGGCCGACCACGGTCGCGGTGTCCTTCGGCTGCACGAAGTGCTGGTGAGCGAGATCGCCGTAACAGAAGTGGAAGCCCACCGGCACGTCGGCCGGGAGGTGCGCGGCCAGGGCGGCCAGCCGGTCGGCCACCTCGCCGCGGACGTCGGCGAAGGGCGCCGGCCAGACGCCTTCGAGCAGGCCGATCTCCGGTGCCACGTCCCACTGCACGGCCAGCTGACCGGCCGGGACGGCGGCCACGATCCGGTCCAGCTCGGCCAGCATCGCCGCCCGATACGCCGGTTCGGTCCGCAGCTGATCGGCGAGGTCGACGTAGAGGATCATCGGGGCCAGCGGGGTCGGCAGGCTCACCTGGAAACGGGTGGCGGCCGGGATCACGCCGTCGGCCTTGAGCCGGGCGAAGGTCGCGTAGGAGTCGATCGCGGCCCGGGCGTACCCCAGCTCGTCGAAGGTGACCTCGCCGGCCCGCAACCGCAGCCGGCCGCCGATCTCCTCGATCCCCGGGTGCGTGGCCAGCAGGCGCCGCTGGAATCTGACCCAGTTGGTCCGCTCGCCGGTCTCGCCGTCCGGGATCCGGTCCAGGTGCGGCCCGAGTTTCCCGGCCGCGGTCCGGAACACCTCTTCCGCGGAGGCGAGCGGGACGCTGCCGACCAGGTGCGCGAGTCTCGTCACGCCGCGAGCCTACGAACCCGGAACAAGCGTAGGTTCCACTCATGAGGCTTGCGTGACCCCCATCGAGGACGTCACGCCGGAGACGTCCCGCCCGGTGCGCCGCCCATGGCTCGTGCAGTCGTGGCACGACCTGGCGTTCCTGCACTGGGCGGTGGATCCGGCGGTGGTGGCGCCGTTCCTGCCGCCGGGCACCCGGCCGGACGTGCTCGACGGGGCCACCTATGTCGGGTTGATCGGCTTCCGGATGGTCGGGCTCGGGCTGCTGCGCGGGCCCGGCATCCCGTGGCTGGGCACCTTCTGCGAGACCAACGTGCGGCTCTACAGCGTGGACGACCTCGGCCGGCGCGCGGTGGTGTTCCTGTCGCTGGACGCCGAGCGGCTGATCCCGGTGCTGGTCGCGCGCGCGACGCTGCGGTTGCCCTACAGGTGGGCGCGGATGAGTGTGGTGCGCGACCGGGACGTGCTCACCTATCAGAGCCGGCGGCGTGACGCGGCCGGCTCGTTCGCGGTCGAGTGCGGCCCGGAGCTGACCGACCCCACGCCGGTCGATCATTTCGTGACCGCCCGCTGGGGCCTGCACACCCGCGCCTGGGGGAAGACCCTGCACCTGCCGAACGAGCACCCGCGCTGGCCGCTGCACCGGGCCTCGCTGGTGCACCTGGACGAGTCGCTGATCGCGGCGACCGGCCTGCCCGCGCCGGCCGGGCCGCCGGTGAGCGTGCTGCACTCCCCCGGCGTGGCGGTCACCTTCGGCGCGCCGGCCGTGCTCAGCGACCCGGTGCTCAGCGACCCCGGCTGAGCAGCTTGTCGAGTTTGGTGAAGCTCGAGCTCCAGCCCTCGCGCGCGGGCGCCTCGAACTCGTCCGGATAGGGCCCCTGGGTGAGCTCCAGGCGGGTGCGGCCGCCCTCTTCGTCGTGGAACTCGATGCTCAGCCGCATGCCGCCGGCCTCGCCGACGATCAGCCGGTCCTCGACCACCTCGAGGAACGTCGCCTCGACCACCGAGGTCTGGCTCGGGTCCTCCTGGCTGACCATGGTGAAGCGCTGATGCCCGCCGGTGCGGGCGTCGATGTCGACGGTGTCCGGCGGCACCGTCCAGCCGACCGGACCGAACCACTGCGCGAGCCGGCCGGGGTCGACGAAGGCCTGGTAGACCTCCGCCCGCGGCGCGTCGAAGATCCGCGTGATGATCAGGTCGCTCATGGTCGCTGGACGTTACACCTTGCTCGGCATGCGGCGATGCAGCTCGGCGAGCAGGGTCTTCGGGCCGGGAGACATCAGCCCGATGTCGACCAGGTAGGCGCCGCGGTGGCGGCGCGGCCGGCGTCCCGGGCCGGACAGCTCGGTGACCGCCTCGGGGCCGGCCGGGGTCACCACCAGCTCGGTGAACACGCCGCGGTGCCGCAGCGCGACCGAGGCCACGCCGGACCACGGGATCGCCACGCCGCGCCGGCCGGTGGCCGCGAACTCCAGGCCGTGCGCCGAACTGTGCAGCCAGCCCAGGCGGTTCCAGGCCACCAGCACGATCACCGCGGCGGCCACGGCCGGCACGACGATCAGGCTGGTCACGGTCGGGGCGATGTCGTCGGCCCGCGGGCGCGCCCCGGCCAGCAGCGTGGCCAGCAGCAGGAGGCCGCGGCAGATCGCATGGGCGGCCGCGATGACCCAGAGCATGGTCACGAAGACCTGGCCGCGCGGCTGGACGAAGACGGCCGTTTCCTCGGCCGATCCGATGGCGGGCTGGTCGCGATCCACAGGCGCATTATGCCCGGTTTCACCCGGCCTCAGGGCCGATGCGACATCATGATCACATGACCGTGGTGGTGAGGCTGACGCTGTCGCATCCGTGGGTGGCCGACGTCGTGGAGCTGTTCGACGGCTATCGGCAGCACTACGGCGCGAACCCGGCGCCCGCCGCGGTCGAGGAGTGGATGCGCGACCAGATGGTCACCGACCGGCTGCGGGTCTATGCGGCGGCCCGCGACGATCTGGTCCGGGGCGTGTGCACGGTGTCCGTCGTACCCGCGTCGTTGACCCTGCGGACGGTCTGGCTGATCCGCGATCTCTACGTGGCGCCCGACGCGCGCCGCGGGGGTCTGGCCCGGGCGCTGCTGGCGCACGTGGCCGAGGCGGCGCACGACGAGGGCGCGCACCGGCTGTCGCTGCAGACCGAGACGGACAACACCCGGGCGCTCGAGCTCTATCGGCGGGCCGGCTTCGAGAGGGTCACCGACCTGGTGCAACTGCATCGGATGCTGTGACCAGCACGGCCTCGAGCGGCGGCAGCGCGGCGAGCTGGCGCGCGAAGCTCTTCGTCGCGGTGTAGAGCTTGTAGATCAGCAGCAGCTCGAACGCGATCAGCAGCGCCGCCGAGATCAGCGTGGTGCCGATGATCCAGCCCGTGATCGGGCCGACGATGAAGACGAACATCTGGAACTCGATGCCGCTGAACAGGTGCGCCCGGATGCGCTGGCCGACGAGCTTGTTGCGGAGCCGCACGAACGCGCCGAACCGGCCGCGGAAGTCGCCGTAGACGTCCACCGCGTCGTCCGTGTCGGCCCGGTCCTCCCGGTGCACGGTGACGGTCTCCTCATAGAAGGCGACGGAACCGACCCCGCGCGCCTCGGCGAGCTTGTCCTTCATGTCCTTCTTGACCTTGCCCATCTGCAGGGCGTTCAGGTAGCGGAACATGTCCAGGAAGATGACCAGACCACCGAGCCAGAGAAAAACCATTTCTCCGGTACGCGCGTACTGCCCGCCCATCAGCGCGATCGTGCACACCAGCACCCGGAGCCGGTCGAAGACGTAGTCCAGCCAGGCGCCGAACACCGACCCGGTGCCGTTCAGGCGGGCGATCTTGCCGTCCATGCAGTCCAGCACGAAGCTCAGGTGGAAGAGCACGGCGCCGGCGATCAGCCAGCCCCAGGTCTGCTGCCAGAAGCACGCGGCGGCGGCGACGCCGAGCAGGAACGCGGCGAGCGTGATGCGGTTCGGCGTGAGCGCCCGCCACGGCGCGACCAGCCGGACCAGGCGCGAGGCGAGCGGGTCCACCAGCCACACCGTCCACCAGGCGTCGCGATCCTTGTACGTGCGATCGCGCACCTCGGCCAGCGAAACCCGTTCCACCATTGCCGCAACCCCGCTGATGTGATGTGAAGGTGAACAGAAGACGACAGGGAGCATAGGGCCAGCGGACAAACGGACAAAGCGCGACGAGCACGTCTCACGAAATTGGTGCACGGCAGCGGGCGTGTCAGGATTCGGTCCTGTTCTTGTTGTTCTCTCCCAGGGGGCTGGCGTGGACGCCGAGCACGTGGCGGACGATCTCGAGTCGGTGGTGCTGACCGAGGAGCAGATCCTCACCCGGGTCGGCGCCCTGGCCGCGGAGCTGGGCGAGGAATACGCGGGACGCAACCCGGTGCTGGTCGGGGTGCTCGGCGGAGCGGCCACGTTCACCGTCGACCTGGCGCGCGCCTATGCGGGGCAGGTGGAGATCTCCTGGATGGCGATCAAGTCGTACAGCACGCGCAACCGGGCCTCCGGGTCCGTACGCCTGCTCAAGGATCTTGATCTGGACATCGCCGGGCGGGACGTGATCATCGTCGACGGGGTGATCGACACCGGCCTGACCATGTCCTGGCTGATCGCGAATCTGAAGCAGCGCGGCCCGGCGTCGGTCGCGGTGTGCGCGCTGATGCGCAAGCCGGACACCCCGCAGTTCGGCGACACCCCGACCCACATCGGCTTCGACGTGCCGTCCGGCCTGATCGTCGGCTATGGCCTGGACTACCACGGGCACTACCGCAACCTGCGCTGCACGGCCATCCTGGCCCCGCAGGTGCACGGCGCCGTCCCGGCCCGATGAAGGCGATCCTGTTCGACTTCTTCGGCACCCTGGTCGACTACTCCCCCAGCCGCACGTCGCAGGGCTACCCGCGGTCGCACGCGCTGGTGCCGTCGCTGTCCTACCCGGATTTCGTGGCCCGGCTCGACCGCACGTTCGCGGGCTTCGACGACGGCGACCGGGAGTCCTCGATGGCCGAGATGATGGCGGTCTTCCTGGACCGGCCGATCGACGACCCGGCGGTGGCCGAGTTCGAGAGTGTCTATCTCGAAGAGTGGTCCGCGCCGGTGACCCCGGTCGCCGGGCTCGACGGACTCCTGACGGACCTGCGCTCGCGCGGGCACCGGCTCGCGGTGGTGTCGAACACGAACAGCCCGGCGATGGTGCCGTCGCTGCTGGCCGGGTTCGGGGTCGCCGAGCACTTCGACGCGGTGGTGCTGTCGGTCGTGGTGGGCCGGCGCAAGCCGCACCCGTCGGTCTATGCGACGGCGCTGTCCGCGATGGGCGTGCCGGCCGCCGAGGCGGTCTTCGTGGGAGACTCGGTCAGCGCGGACTATCTGGGTCCTCGGGCGGCCGGCATCGACGCGTTCCTGATCGGCGACGACCCGCGGGTCCCGGAGGCTCACCGGCTCCGGTCCATCGTGGACCTCCCGGGCCGGCTGCGGGAGTCGCGGAGGGCGGACGCATGACGGAAGTGGTGGTCTACACCAGGCCGGGGTGCCCGTACTGCTTCATGCTGCGGCGGGGGCTGCGGCGCCGGAAGCTGGCGTTCACCGAGATCAACATCTGGGAGTCGGCGGAGGCGGCCGCGGCCGTCCGCGCGGTGGCGGACGGCAACGAGACGGTGCCTACCGTGCACGTGGCCGGCCGATGGCTGGTGAACCCGAAGGCCGGGCAGGTCGAGGAACTCGCTCGTCAGTGACGTCCGGTGCGGACGCGGAGCGCCAGAGGGCGGCCGACATCGCGATCAGCCAGAGGCACCAGGCCACGTACCCGGCGAAGTTGGTTCTGGTGGCGAAGTCCGCGCCCAGCGGGACGATGACGCCGGTCGCGATCAGAGCGGCCGAGGCGTAGCCGAGGAATGTCAACCAGCGCGGCGCGACCGCGTGGGCGACCAGCACCGTGAAGGCGGCGGTGAGCGCGTAACCCATGGTCTCGCCGACGATCTCGCCCAGCCAGAAGTGCAACCGCTCGAACGTCGCGTGGTCGCTGATGCCGGGCACGAACAGCACCCACCGGGACAGTCCGGCGACCTGCACCGTGGCGGCGGCGATGCCGAGGCCGGCGATCCAGCGGCCGCGCGTCCGGCCGGCGATCCGGCCGAGCAGCACACCGGCCGGCGCCAGCATCGCGGCGCTGATCACCAGCACCAGGAACCAGCTCACGACGCCGGTCCGGTGCGCGCGGAAGAGGTCCAGGATGTCGGCGGTGGGTTCCTCGAGGATCTGCGGATAGTCGAGGATCGAGCCGAGGGCGGTGAACCCGGCGATGGCGAGCAGGGCGGCGGCCGACAGCAGGGCGGCGGCGAGCCGGTTGGCGGAGTTCATGACTGTTCCTTTCCGAACCAGGTGAGCGGGCGACGCCTGTCCGGTGCCGAAGACCACGTGCCGGCTCATGCGGCACGCTCCAGGACCCGGGCGCGGCGGTTGAGGGCGAGCGGCAGCACGGCGGTGAGCACGGTGACCACCGCGGCGCCGCTGGATCCGAAGACGGTGAACCGGTCCTCGACCTGCACGCCGATCGCGGTGGTGACGGTCCAGCCGAGCGCCCAGATCGCGGCGAGCAGGACCGGCCAGGCCAGAGCCGCCCGGTGCCGGAGCACCAGAGCCTGCGCGGCACCGACCACGAGGCCGGAGATCGCGCCCTGCACGACCAGCGAGCCGAGGTCGGTGGCGTAGCCGACCGCGGCGGCGCCCGCCCCGAGGCCGAGAGCCAGGCCGATGCCGGTGGCGGCGATCCACTGTGCGACCGGCGGGCGGCCCGGGCCGAGGCCCCAGGCCTGCGCCGCGCCGAGGATCGCGCCGGTGATCAGGCCGCCGAGCAGGGCCGGCAGCGGACCGTCGACCGGGCCGGCGAGCAGGAAGGCGGTCAGCCCACCGGCCGGGAAGCCGAGGAAGGTGACCAGCCAGCGAAGGGTGTCTCTCATGTGCGTGCTCCTAATGCGATCCAGGCGACCAGCAGAGCCGGGGTCTCGTCGGTGGCGGCCCGGTCGAGGATCTCCGTGGCGGCGTCGCCGGCGCCGCCGATCATCCGGCGGATCAGGTTCTCGATGTCGTCGGCCATGGACACACCCTGGCGACGGGCGCTGACGATGCGCTGACGGCGGCCTGACGACCTGCGGCGATGCGCGGGTTTAGGCTCACGCTGTGATCACCGTGGCGGTTCTCGGCCCGCTCGAGATCCACCGCGACGGCGCCCCGCTGAGCGTGCCGTCCGGCAAGACCGCCGAGGTGCTCGTCCGGCTCGCCCTGGAGGCCGGGCGGGTGGTGCGCGCCGACCGGCTGATCGAGGACCTGTGGGGCGCCGCCACCGGACGCAACACGCTGCAGTCGAAGGTGTCCCAGCTGCGCCGCGCGCTGGGCGATCCGGCGCTGGTGGTGGGCCGCGACGGCGGATACCTGCTGGCCATCGGCGCGGAGCAGGTCGATGCGCTGCGGGTGGCGGGGCTGGCCGCGGCGGTGGGCGCGGCCCGGCGGTCCGCGGACCCGGCGACGGCGCTGACGCTCGCCGCCGAGGCGCTGGCGCTCTTCCGCGGCGAGCTGCCGGAGGCCGACTGGCTTCAACCCCATCGGGTACGCCTCGGCGAGATCCGCCTCGGCCTGATCGAGGACCTGCTCGCCGCCCGCGTCGACGTGGGCGCCGGCGGGGAGGTGATCGGCGAGCTCGAGGCACTCGTCGAGCAGCACCCGCTGCGGGAGGGCCTGTGGCACACGCTGATCACGGCGCTCTACCGGGCCGGGCGGCAGGCCGACGCCCTGGCGGCCGGTGCTCGCGTGCGGCGGCTGCTGGTCGAGGAACTCGGCGTCGATCCGGGGCCGGAGCTGCGTACCCTCGAAAGCCGGATCCTGCGGCAGAGCCCGGCGCTCGCCGCAGCGCCGCGGGTGGGCAATCTGCCCGCGCTGTCCTCCCCGCTGGTCGGACGAGTCGCCGAGCTGGCGGCCGTCGACGAGCGGATCCGCGACCGGCGGCTGGTGACCCTGGTCGGCCCGGCTGGGGTCGGCAAGACCCGGCTGGCGATCGAGGTGGCCCGCCGGCTGCAGGCGCCGGGCGGGGTGTGGCTGGTGCGCTTCGACGCGGCCGACGCCGGCACCTCGCTGCGGCGGATGATCGCCGAGACGCTGCGGGTGGCCCCGGCCGATCTGGACGACCGGCTGGCCGGCGCCGAGACCGTGCTGGTGCTGGACAACTGCGAGCACCTCGTCGAGACGGTGGCGGCGCTGACCGGCCGGTTGCTGGACGCGGCGCCCGGGCTGCGGGTGCTGGCGACCAGTCAGCTGCCGCTCGGCCTGGACGGCGAGGCGGTCCTGCCGCTGGAGCCGCTGGCGATCGCCGACTCGGTGGAGCTGTTCGCGGCGCGCGCCCACGCCACTCGGCGGCAGTTCGTGCTCGACGCCGCCACCAGGGAGACCGTGGCGGAGGTCTGCCGTTCCCTGGACGGCCTGCCGCTGGCCATCGAGCTGGCCGCGGCCAGGATCAAATCCCTTTCGGTACGCGAGATAGCGCGCCGCCTCGACGATCGTTTCGCGCTGTTGCGTGACCCGGCTTCGCGCCGCCGTTCGCTGGCCGGGGCCATCGCCTGGAGTTACGACCTGCTGTTCCCGGACGACCAGCGCGGGTTGTGGGCGCTGTCGTGTTTCGCCGGCGGCGCGCCGCTGGCGGCGGCCGAGCACGTGCTGGCCGCGCTCGGCGTCCCGCCGTCGTCCGCGGTCGACGTGGTCGGGCGGCTGGTGGACCGGTCGCTGGTCAGCGCCGAGTTCGGCGATGTCGTGCGCTACCGGCTGCTGGACAGCATCCGGGCGTACGCGTCGTCGCGTCTGCGCGAAGCCGGGGTCGCGGAGGTGGCCGGGGCGGCGCACGCGTCGTGGTTCGCCGCCGAGGCCGCGCGTCGGTCCGAGGTCGTGCGGGGCGCCGCGCAGGCGGAGTGCCTGGCGTTCGCGCGGGCCGAGCGGGCGAACGTCGACGCGGCGCTGGCCTGGTGCGCGGAGCACGATCCGGGGCTCGGGGTGCGGATCGTCAACGGCTTCGGATGGACCTGGGTGGTCCTGGGCGACGGGGTGGCCGGCGCCGCCCGGGTCCGCGCGGCCCTGGCGGCCGCGCCGCTGGCCTTCGCCCGCGCCCGTTTCGACGGCCTCCTGCTCGCCGGGTGGCTCGAGGCGTCGGCCGGCGATGTCGCGCTCGCCGCCACGGATCTCGACGAAGCGCTCCGCCTGGCCGGGCAGCTCGGCGACGAGCGCCTGGTCGCCGACGCCCACCGGCACCTGGCGTTCCTGCGCATTCAGCAGGGCCGTCCGCACGACGTGCTCGAATCGTCCGCCACGAGTCTGGCCGTCTATCGGCCGCTCGGCCTGGCGTGGGAGACGGCGGTGAGCCTGCTGCTCGCGGCCTTCGGCTCGATCATGCTCGGCGACACCGCGTCGGCCACCCGCGCGGCGGACGAGGCGGCCCGGCTGCTCGGTCCGATCGGCGATTCGTGGGGGCTGGTCCACGCCGAGGGCATGCTCGGCGCCGTCGCCCAGGCCGAGCACCGCCTGGACGACGCCGCCCGGTCACTGTCCCGGGCCGCCGCGGAGTCCGACCGGCTCGGTTTCCTGGGTCAGGCCGCCCTGCACCTGACCACGCTCGGCCGGGTGCAGCAGCGCACCGGCGAGACCGCCGCGGCGATCGACACGCTGAACCGGGCGATCGTGGCCGCCCGGAAGAGCAGCGACCCGCGGATCACGGCGACCGCCCGGGTGCACCTGGCCCGGATCCACCTGGCCGCCGGGGACGAGTACGCCGCCCGCGGCCTGCTGGAACTCGCCGACCACTGGTATCGGGTCGCCGGCGGCGACGGCGCTCTGCTGACCCGATGCCTGCGGGCGGCCACCGCCGAGGACCTGGAAGCCGTGCTGCACGACGCCCGGCGCGCGGAGAACCTCGAGGTGCAGGTGCTCGCGTCGGACGCGCTGGCCCGGCGCGCGGCCGAGCGGGGTGATCTGGGGGCGGCCCGCACACTGCTGGCCGCCGCGGACGGCCTGGCGACCACGATCCGGCACGTGCTCGACGACGCGGACCGGACGGACGCGAATCGGGCCCGCGGCACCATTTCCACCTGCAAATAGACTTGATTCGGCAGCGTCAATACAATGCCGAATGAATCACCGTCTGACGCATTGGTAACCCATTTCTGTGGCCCGGGAGGTGCTCCTCCCGGGCCACTCGCCGCACCATTCCACGCCCTCATCCGGCTGCGTTATCTTGACCGTCATGTCTCTCGCGCTGCCGTCGGAAACCGTGATCGAGACCGGCCCGCTGTGGACCCTGACGGTCAACTGGAACCAGAACCTGATCGGCAAGACGATGCTGGTCGCGAACCGCCCGGTCGAGTCGGTCACCGCCCTGCACCGGGACGAGTGGCTGGACCTGCACCACCAGATCACCCGCCTGACGGCGGCCGTCGGCGCCCTGTTCACCCCGGACCAGTTCAACCACGCGTTCCTGATGAACGCCGACGCCCAGGTCCACCTGCACGTGGTCCCGCGATACCGCCGGGATCGCGCGTGGCACGGGATGGTCTTCGACGACCCGCATTTCGGCGAGCTCTACGGCAAGGAACAGCGCATCCTCGACCCGGCGCACCTGGCCGCGCTGACCGCCGAGATCCGCTCTCGGCTCCCCGACTGACTCCTCCGGCCGCGATCCGCCGCATCGCCGCGGAGTCAGCCTCTCTGCTGGGTGTTCTTGTCGATCTCGAACAGCTTGCGGGTCTGGTAGCCGACGGCGGTCGAGAGCTTCCAGTCCTCCTCGCCCACCTTCACCGGCGTACCCATGATCGCCTCGGCGATGTAGCCGGCCAACTTCCGCATGTCCTCGTCGGTCATCTCTTCCTCCTCGGGTGCGGGCATGCCCGCCGTGATGAAGCCGTTCAGCTTGGAGCCCGGGCAGTCGGTCTCGGTGAGCGACCCGTGGCCGCGAACCATCAGCGTCCGTTCGCAGCGCCGATCGGCCTCGTCCCGCAGCCAGAGCAGCGCGATGCGCGCCTCGTCGGACAGGTCCGCGTTGTCGCCGATCACGCACACGCCGATGCCCTCGGTGTTGAAGCCGAGCGTGTGCGAGCCGATCACATTCCAGCCGCGACCCTCGTAGATCTCGCCGGTGTCGGCCCGGACGAGGAAGTTGTAGTCGATGTCGGCGAACCCGCGGCCGTCCATGCACCAGTCCTGGATCGCCCGCACGGTCTGGGTCACCGGCCCGCCGGAGTGGTGAATGACGAAGAAGCGGCGACGGGACGCCTTGACGGTGACCCGCGACCGCGGGGCCCGGGCGTTCCACTCGTCGCGAGGAGTGATGTGCATCAGGGCTACCCCTGTTTCGTTGCTCCGGTGACCTGGGAAATCACCGCGCCGTAGGACCAGTCTGCGAGCACGCCCGCGCCGGGCACCAGCCCCCTGCGGTGCCTGGTGAGGTGGCGGGCCGGCAGGCGAATGAGCCCGAAAGGCGCCTGACGGCCCACCGTTTCGAGGGATTCGGCGGGTCCACCGCCTGTCAGATGTATGTCACCGACGTGTTCGTGTCCTGGCTGGATCGTGGCAGCTTGGCGAGCATCGGCGCTGCGGCGATCGCCGCGGTGATCGACGCCTTCTTCGTGCGTCCGACAAAGGCTTCGAACTCGACGATCGCCTTCTTGACGATCCTGCTGGCCGTGGCAGCGGAAGGGCTCGCATTCATCGGCCTGGCGTTCGACATAGCGGGGACCGCCAGAAAACTTTGTGGCTGAGATCAGATCCCCCGTCAAGGCGCCATCAGGGCGGTGTGCCGGCTATTTGGCGTTGAAGTAGTTTGCGTCCGGGTTGTGGACGATGATCGCGTCGGTGGACTGCTCTGGCTCGAGCTGGAACTCCTCGGAGAGGGTGACTCCGATGCGGGTCGCGTCCAGCAGGTCGACCACCTTGGCCCGGTCTTCCAGGTCCGGGCACGCCGGATAACCGAACGCGTATCGACAACCCCGGTAGTCGTTCTTCAGGATGCCGGCCAGGTCCGCCGGATCCGACGCACCCACCGTCGTCCCGTCCGGCAGTGCCAGCTCGGCCCGCACGCGCCGGTGCCAATATTCGGCCAGCGCCTCGGTGAGCTGCACCGACAGGCCGTGCACCTCCAGGTAGTCGCGGTATTCGTCGCGGGCGAACATCTTCGCCGTGTATTCGCTGATCGGCTGGCCGACCGTGACCAGTTGCAGGCCCACGACGTCGAGTTCGCCGTCGGTGCGCGGGCGGAAGAAGTCGGCCAGGCACAGCCGGCGCTCCTGCCGCTGCCGCGGGAACTCGAACCGGGCCCGCTCGGCCGCGCCGTTCTCGTCCAGCACCACCAGCGTGTTGCCCTCGGAGTATGCCGGGAAGTAGCCGTAGACCACCGACGCCTCGAGGACGTGGTCGGCGATCAGGCGGTCCAGCCAGTAACGCAGGCGTGGCCGGCCCTCGGTCTCCACCAGCTCCTCATAGGACGGGCCGCTGCCGCCGCGCGAGCCACGCAGACCCCACTGCCCGAGGAAGGTCGCCCGCTCGTCGAGCATCGACGCGTAGTCGGACAGCGGCACGCCCTTGATCACGCGAGTGCCGAAGAACGGCGGCCGGGGCACCGGCACCCCGGTCGCCACATCCGAGCGGACCGACGTGTCGGTCAGCGGGGGCAAGTTTTCCGTCACCTGGGCGCGCTGGCGCTCGCGCCGGGCCCGGCGGGCGGCCAGTGCCGCCTCGCGCTCGGGGTCGACCACCGCGACGCCACCACGTTTCGCCGTCATCACGCGGTCCATCAGGGACAGCCCCTCGAAGGCGTCGCGCGCGTAGTGCACCTCGCCGTCGTATTGCGAGCGCAGGTCGTCCTCGACGTAGGACCGGGTGAGCGCCGCGCCGCCCAGCATCACCGGGTAGCGCGCGGCGATCCCGCGGGAGGCCATCTCCTGCAGGTTCTCCTTCATCACGACGGTGCTCTTCACCAGCAGGCCGGACATGCCGATCGCGTCGGCGTGGTGCTCCTCGGCCGCCTCGATGATCGCGTTGATCGGCTGCTTGATGCCGATGTTGACGACCTCGTAACCGTTGTTGCTGAGGATGATGTCGACCAGGTTCTTCCCGATGTCGTGCACGTCGCCCTTGACCGTGGCGAGCACGATGCGGCCCTTGCCGGCCTCGTCCTCGTTCTTCTCCATGTGCGGTTCCAGATAGGCCACCGCCGCCTTCATCACCTCGGCGGACTGCAGCACGAACGGCAGCTGCATCTGGCCGGAGCCGAACAGCTCACCGACCGTCTTCATGCCGTCGAGCAACACGTCGTTGACGATCGCCAGGGCCGGTGTCGTTTCCAGCGCGCTGTCCAGGTCGGCCTCGAGGCCGTTGCGCTCGCCGTCCACGATGCGCCGCTTGAGCCGCTCGTTCAGCGGCAGCCCGGCCAGTTCCTGCGCCCGGGTCTCGCGGGCCGACGCCACGTCCACACCCTCGAACAACTCCATGAACCGGTGCAGGGGGTCGTACCCCTCTGCCCTGCGGTCGTAGACCATGTCGAGCGCGACCTTGCGCTGCTCGTCGGGGATGCGCGACATCGGCAGGATCTTGCTGGCGTGCACGATCGCGCTGGTCAGGCCGGCCTGCGCGCACTCGTTGAGGAACACCGAGTTGAGCACCTGCCGGGCCGCCGGGTTGAGCCCGAAGGACACGTTCGAGATGCCCAGCGTGAAGTTGACGCCCGGGTAGAGCTCGGTGAGCCGCCGGATCGCCTCGATCGTCTCCAGGCCGTCCTTGCGGGTCTCCTCCTGACCGGTGGCGATCGGGAAGGTCAGGCAGTCGACCAGAATGTCCGAACGCCGCATGCCCCACTCGCCGGTCAGCGCGTCGATGAGCCGCGAGGCGACCCGCACCTTCCACTCCGCCGTGCGGGCCTGGCCCTCCTCGTCGATGGTCAGCGCGACCACCGCGGCGCCGTGCTCCTTGACGATCGGCATCATCCGGCCGAACCGGGAGCCGGGACCGTCGCCGTCCTCGTAGTTCACCGAGTTCACGATCGAGCGGCCGCCGAGCATCTCCAGGCCGGCCTCGACCACCTGCGGCTCGGTGGAGTCCAGCATGATCGGCAGCGTGGACGCCGTCGCGAACCGGCCGGCCAGCTCGCGCATGTCCTGCGTGCCGTCGCGACCGACGTAGTCGACGCAGAGATCGAGCACGTGGGAGCCGTCCCGGGCCTGCCCGCGGGCGATCTCCACGCAGGCCTGCCAGTCGCCCGCGAGCATCGGCTCACGGAACGCCTTGGAACCGTTCGCATTGGTGCGCTCGCCGATCATCAGCACGCCGGCGTCCTGCCGGAACGGCGTCTCGTGATAGATCGACGACACCCCCGGGTCGTGTGCGGGCTGCCGGGCCGACGCGACATCGCCGCGCACCGCCTCGACCACCCTGGCGATGTGCTCCGGCGTGGTCCCGCAGCAGCCGCCGACCAGCGACACGCCGTATTCCCTGACGAACCGCCCGAGAGCCTCCGCGAGCTCATCGGGGGTCAAGGGGTAATAGGCGCCGCCGGCGGCGAGCACCGGCAGGCCGGCATTCGGCATGACCGAGACGGGTACGCCCGCGTTCTGCGCGAGGTAGCGCAGATGCTCGGTCATCTCGGCCGGCCCGGTCGCGCAGTTGAGCCCGATCAGATCGATCCCGAGCGGCTCGAGGGCCGTCAGCGCCGCGCCGATCTCGCTGCCCAGCAGCATCGTGCCGGTGGTCTCCACGGTCACGTGCACGATCAGCGGGATTTTGCGCCCCACCTCGGCCATCGCCCGGTGCGACCCGACCACGGCGGCCTTGGTCTGCAGCAGGTCCTGACAGGTCTCCACGATCAGCGCGTCGGCGCCGCCGAGGATCAGGCCGGCCGCGTTCTCGTGGTATGCGTCGCGCAGCGTGGTGTAGGTGGTGTGACCCAGGGTCGGCAGCTTGGTGCCCGGACCCATCGAGCCCAGCACGTACCGCGGCTGGTCGGGGGTGGAGAACGCGTCGGCCGCGGCGCGCGCGATCGCCGCGCCCGCCTCGGAGAGCTCGCGGATCCGATCTTGAATGTCGTAGTCGCCGAGGTTGCCGAGGTTGGCCCCGAAGGTGTTGGTCTCGACACAGTCGGCACCGGCCGCCAGGTAGGCCTCGTGCACGCCGCGGACCACGTCGGGCCTGGTCACGTTGAGGATCTCGTTGCAGCCCTCGAGTCCCTGGAAGTCCTCGTCCACACTCAGGTCGGCGGCCTGCAGCATGGTGCCCATGGCCCCGTCGGCGACAAGGACACGATCGGCCAGGGCGGCGAGGAAGTCAGCGGAGTTCGGCACCTTGCCAGGCTAGTCGCTGAGCGCGGGCGTGCCGAACCCGTCACCCGTGGTGCCGCACCGATGTGATGGGGCTCTCGGCCGGGCACGCCGCGCGGCGCGGCCGCCGGGTGCGGCCCGGACGCGACACGTAGTCTCAGGGGTACGAATACCGGAAGGTTGACACCGTGACCGAGTTCGACGGCCTCCCCCTGCTGCGCTCCCCCGTGGCGATCGCCGCCTTCGAGGGCTGGAACGACGCCGCCGACGCGTCGACCGCGGCGGTGGAGCACCTGGAGCAGGTGTGGCAGGCCCGCGAGATCACCACCATCGACCCGGAGGACTTCTACGACTTCCAGGTCAGCCGGCCGACGGTCACGATGGCCGAGGGCGAGACCCGCACGATCGAGTGGCCCACCACCAGGTTCATGGTGGCCAGCCCGCCCGGGGCCGACCGCGACGTGGTGCTGATCCGCGGCATCGAGCCGAGCATGCGGTGGCGCACGTTCTGCGAGCAGGTGCTGGAGTTGTGCCACAGCCTCGAGGTCAACCGCATCGTGCTGCTGGGCGCCCTGCTGGCCGACGTTCCCTACACGCGTCCGCTCCCGATCAGCGGCAGCGCGTCCCGCAGCGAGGTCGCCGAGAAGTACAAGGTCGTCCCCACCCGCTACGACGGACCGACCGGCATCGTCGGCGTCCTGCAGGAGGCCAGCGAGCGAGCCGAGCTCGACGCGGTGAGCTTCTGGGTGCACGTCCCGCACTACGCGAACAACCCGCCCTGCCCGAAGGCGACGCTGGCCCTGCTCAACCGCCTGGAGGACGTGCTCGACCTGCCGGTGCCGATGGCCGAGATGGCCGAGGAGGCGGACGAGTGGGAAAAGCGCATCAAGGCGGCGGCGGAGCAGGACGCAGAGCTCGGCGAATATGTCCGTGAGCTGGAGGAACGCGTCGGCGACGACGGGATCAAGCCGCTGACCGGCGACGAGATCGCGAGCGAGTTCGAGAAATATCTGCGGCGGCGCGGTGGTTCGGCCGGCCCGACCGCCGGCTCCTGGTGACCGTCAGAACTCGCCGTCAACCATCCCGAGCCGAAACACTTCCCACTCGCGCACGGTAAACTCGATCACGTTTTCGGGTTGCCGACTATTGCGAACAAACACCTGGTCACCGAGGACGGCGACCTCGACACAGGTGGCGTCGGAGCAGAAACTGCTTCGGGTCCAGACCAGGCTCTCAGACGTCGAACTCATGGGAACCCTCCCTCGTCGCGCACATCAGCCTAGGTGAGTGTCGCAGACTTAACGAAGGTTAAGCGAGCGTGAGTGCGCGCCAGACCAGGTCCGGCGCGCACCGCTCACCTGCTCAACTCAACGCACGACCTCGCCGGCGACGACCTGATCGAGGAAGCTGTGCCAGTCAACACGCGAGAAGCCGAGAGCCGGCCGCGTGGTGTCCTTGCCATCCCGCACAACGATGCGGTCGCCGTCGACCGCAATCTCCACGCACGTGCCTTCAGAGCAGAAACTGCTCTTGACCCACTTCATCGTGGCCTTGCTCATTCCGAACCTCTCCTCTGCGAATCCATCAGGGAAACCGCCGCCCGACCACCGCCGAGCCGCGACGAATGCGGCCTTACTCGCGGTCGCGGCGCGCACGCAGAGACGCTTCCTCGGCCTGAATAGCGCGGAGAGATTTCTCTTCATCGAGGGAGCGATACCACAGACGTTCGAATCCCTGTCGATGAAATCTCACCTCGGCCGGCTCATGAACGATGTGATCACGCCCGAAAGTCTCTCGATAGAGGACAGCGTCCTCCGGGTCGTCATCCCCCAGGTCGACCACCGTGAACGGCCCGATGGTGCCCAACATCGCGCCCTCCCTCATCGGCACGACACGGATGTTCACGTTCGGCCGCTGCGCCAGCTCGGCGAGATAGAGGAGCTGATCGGCCATCACTTCCAAGCCGCCGATCTCCCGCTTGAGAGTCGACTCGTCGAGGATCGCCAGGTAACGCACGCCATCCTCGGCCTCGAGCATCTGCCGCCGACGCATCCGGACCTCGAATCGAACCCTTCGCTCATCAGCGGAGAGTGTGCGGTCGTAAAACCCGAGGAGCGCCTCGGCGTAGCCTGGGGTTTGCATCGGACCGGGGAACAGCACAATCTGAAAGCTTCGGATCGCGGTCGCCTCGGCTTCGAATTGCAGCAACTGCAGGTAGCCCGGGGTGAGGTGCTCACGGTATTCCGTAGCGGTCCACCACCGCTGACGGCGGGAGATCCTCGCCTCTTCCGCGAGTTGGTCGATTTCCTCGTCGTCAATGACCCCGAAAAGATCGAGTAGGGCGCGCAGGTCCGTGCCGGAGACGCTGACATCGCCGGCCTCGATGCGCTGCACCTTCGACAGAGACCATCCGAAGTTTCTCGCGACCTCGCCTTGGGTCATGCCTTTCGACTCCCGCGCTCTTCGCAGGGCGAGCCGGACCCGCCGTCGAGCGACGGCCGGCGACTCTCCCTGCGACGCCACGATGCGACGTTCCCCTCATGACCACGGATAGTAATCCTGCCGTACCACTACCAGCTGTACCGCAGATCCGGACCGTACACTACGCCGACGAGCCCTCCTTTTCCGGGACATGCCCTAGCCGAACTCCTGCCTGAACTCCAAGGCCTTGATCAGCCCGCGGCAAGCCGTCTCGAACTGCCTGCGCGGCAACTCGAACACCACGACGTCCGCTCCGTGGTAGGTCGCCCACAGCTGGGACCGCGATCGGGCCCGCACCCGCCGCCTCTCCCAGTACGCCACCACCAGGGCGACCGAGAAGACCACCGGCGCGACCGGGATCGCCCAGCCCTCGAGCTGGAAGGCCAGCAGCCCGACCAGGACGGAGGACGTGCCGATGGGCCACACCCCGGTGGCCGGCGGAATGCCCTCGTGCATCATCCCCAGATCATTCAGATCGGACAGCACCCAGACCTGCCAGCCGCCGGAGATCCGCACCCGGATCCGGTCCTGGGTGATCACCACTTCCCGGCTTCGGTAGAAGTCAGTCACAACTCTCACCTCCTTCCGCACGGGGTCTTGCATCGACCCGGAACGTGGGAGAAGGATGGCTTTTGAGAGGGCACATCCCTTCCCGATCCGGGGTCGGATGCCCGAGGCGGCGCTCAGTTGCAGCTGGGCGTCGCCTCCTTCGTCTCCGGCCCCCATTCGTGACGCTGGACTCATTATGCGGCCCAACTGGACGTAATAGCTATACAGCAGATTGCGGTGCAGCCGACGTCATGTGCCAAATCGGCTCACGCCTGAGTGGTTTCAGACGAAATGCGCCGATCAACCGCGAACACCGACGGTGAGGGCGTGGCTGCTCGCGCCCAGCAGGCTGGGCTCGGCCTCGAAGCGGCGCAGTGTTTCCAGCAGCACCACGGTGAGCTCGGCGTCGGCCAGCCATGCGCGTACCCGATCGACCGCCATGCCGAACGGGCCCTCCACCATGACCGTGCGCACCTCGCTCAAGCCCGCCTCGCGGGCCTCGGCCGCGGCCTCCTCCGGGCGGTGGAAGTACGCCGTGGTGAACCACCCGGGCCGCTCCGCCACGTTGCGGTGCACGCCGTCGGCCAGGTCGTCGATCGCCATCAGCCGGAACTCGGGGTCGGCCAGCGAGCCGTGCGCGAAGCCGTCGAGCATCGACCCGAACCGGCTGATCGTGGCGCCCGCGACGACTCCCCCGGTGCGCACGACGCGGACCGCCGACCGCCACGCCGCGAGCCGGTCCGGCGCGGAGGTCAGGTGATAGAGCGGGCCGAGCATCAGCACCGCGTCCGCGGACTCGTCGGCCTGCGGCAACGCGCGGGCGTCGCCCAGCACGGCGGACACCCCGGGCAGCTCGCCGGCCGCCGACACGTGCGCCGGCACCGGGTCGACCACGGTCACGTCGTAGCCCGCTGCGGCGAGTGGCCCGGCGTAGACGCCCGTGGCGCCGCCCACGTCGATGATCCGGCCCGGCGGCGGAGGCAGCACCCGGCTCAGGATGTCCCAGGTGCGGAGGAACTCCAGGCGCCCGTTGCCGGCGTCGAGGCGGGACAGTTCGCCGCCGCGTTCGTAGTACGCCAGCACCTCAGAAGTCAGCATGTCCCCGACACTGGGCGAGACCCGGGACCCGGGCAAGCGAGATTCAGCGCCAGAACGTCGCCACGGCCGCGTTCGCCAGGGTCAGCGCGATGATGCCGATGAAGTGGCCGCGGTTGACGTCGGCGCGCTTGCGGGAGAAGAACACCATCACGAAGATCATGATCGCGATCAGCAGCTTGACGCCGAGCTTGATCGGGCTCGGCTCGGCGTCGCCGCCCCCGCGCAGCGGCGCGGCCAGGGCGATGCCGGTCAGCACCTGGATGATCGAGCCCCACAGCATCGCCGGATTGATCCGGAGCTTGGCGGACACGAACTGGGCGATCGCCCCGCCGAGCAGCAGCGCGAATCCGATCAGGTGGGCGTATCGAAGGATCAACCGGAGAGCTTCCACGCCGGAGAGCTTCTCAGACACGAGATGGCGTGTCGCTGCCGCCCCGCACACATTCGCTGCGGCATCCTAGGAACCTAGGGCTTGGAGGGCACGCCATGACGATCAACCCGGGCACCGCGGAGTTTCCCCACCGGCAGATCGCGTCGCAGCTGAAGGAACGCATCCGGCGCGGCGACTGGCAGCCGGGCGAGCGGTTGCCGTCGATCCCCGCGATGGCGGAGATGTTCGGCGTGGCGAAGCAGACCGTGCAGCGGACCGTCGACCAGCTCCGGGTCGAGGGCATCCTGATCACCAAGCCGGGCTCCGGAACGTACGTCAGAGGAACGAGACGGCGACTGAACCGCCTGGCCCGCGGCAGATATGGCAGTCACCGCGGCTATCACGCGGACCTCGCGGCCCGCTACCGCCAGCAGCTGGCGGGCGTCGGCCGCGAGCCGGCGCCGCCCGAGGTCGCGGACGCGTTCGGCGTGCGCGACGGCACCGAGATGCTGGTGCGGCGGCACATCGTGCGCACCGACGACGCGACGGTCGAGGTGGGCGCGTCCTGGTTCCGGGTGAAGGACGTGACCGGCACGTCGCTGGAACGGCGCGAGGCCTTCGGGCGGCCGCTCTATCAGGAGGCCGAGGAGGCGCTGGGCCGCCGCTACGCCTCCGCGACCGACACCATCACGGCCCGCCAGCCGAGCCGCGACGAGGCGGAGATCCTGCAGATCCGCCCGGACACGCCGGTGCTGCACCTGTTGCACGTGGCCTTCGACGAGAGCCGCAAGCCGATCGAGGTCTCGCAGGCGACGTGGCCGGGCCCGATGACGACGCTCACCGAGGACTACCGCATCCCCGCGCCCACGCCGGACCCCGACCCGGACCCTGGGTTCGCGCTCGCCTGAAGATCACATTCTTTCGGTCGCACCCTGGTGGGTGGTCGCGCGCCGCAGCTCCCGCCGAGATCGGCTCGCTGCGCGTCGCCTGCCATGTCCGTGCCCACTCACCCTCCTCAACTATCAGTCCCGCCCCTCCGACGGTCGTCGGGTTCGAAGCCCGGCCGCGCACGTGCTCGCGGCCTGCCCGGCTATCCACAGAGATGCCACTGCGCCGCGGGAAGTTGTCGTACCGCCGGCCCAAGTTGAAGCCCACCCAGTGCCGGGGTGGGGGCGGCGGCGGGGCGCGCGAGGAGATTCGAAAGCCCTCGCGGCGCGAGACGGTCGCGTGAGGTCGGGTCAGCGTTTGAGGGCTCGGTAGTGCTTCAGGAGCGCTGTGATCTTGGTGTGGTCGGCGTCGCCGTTGAGTTCGGTGAGCAGGTCGTCCGGGCACAGTTCGAAGGGCTCGCCCCAGAAGCGGCGGCGCTTGTTGTCCCAGATCTGGTAACCGCCCGGGATGCCGCGCGCCACATAGCGCCTAGCCATGGTCGGCCACCGTCAGGAGGCGCAAGGCACGGGATGCGTGGTGGCGGACCCGGTGGTTCTCGTCGCTCAAGGCGGTGGTGATGGCGTCGAAGGCCTCGTCGACCCGGTGGCGGGCCACCACCTTGGCGGCCATCTCGCGGACTCGCCACGCCTCGTCGCTCAAGGCGTCGGAGATCGGGCCGGCCGCGCGGGACCGCCACGGCGCCCACAGCAGGCCGCGGGCCGCCCAGACCCGCAACCAATAGCGGTGCTCGGCCGGGGCGTCCAGGTAGCCCGGCGCGTGCGACCCGCCGAGCACGACCAGCAGGGCGACGTCCGCCTCGTGCCCGGCCAGCAGGCTCAGGCATCCGTCGACGACGGCGTCCGCGCCGCGCGCCGCGACCTCGGCTGCCACCCGCTCACGCGGTGCCCCCGCGGTCATCGCGGTCCGCCTGCGACGTCTCGCTCCCGCAGTCTGCGCCCGCCCTGGCCGGGCGGCCGTCGGCGGTGCACCCGTTGGGCACGGTCACCGCGGCGAGGTCGAACAGGTTGGCGGATCTGCGACCAGATAGGAAGCGCAGGCTCGGCTGCCACCCGCTCACGCGGTGCCCCCGCGATCATCGTCAGCGCCCGCCCAAGCGGATCTGCGACCACGAAGGAAGCGGAGGTCGGGCCGCGCTCAACCGCCGCTGAAAAGCAGGCGTGGGCCGGGCCGCACACAACCGCCGCAAAGAACCAGGCCCGGGCCCAGCCGCGCTCAACCGCCGCAAAGAACCAGGCCCGGGCCCAGCCGCGCTCAGCCGCCGCAGAGAACCAGGCGTCGGCCGGGCCGCGCTGCGCCGCCCGCAACGAGGCACGAGCCTGGAGGCCATGTCAGAGGAGGGCGTCGACCGCAGTGGCCATCGCGGACGGTGCCGTGGGGTCGTCGCCCGCGCCCGCCACCGTCGCGTCCGCCCAGGCGTCGGCCGAGCCGCGCTACGCGGCTGGCGACGAGGAGGAACGAGCCTGAAGGGCATGTCAGAGGAGGGCCTCGACCGCGGTGCCCATCGCGGACGGTGCCGTGGGGTCGTCGCCCGCGCCCGCCACCGTCGCGTCCGCCCAGGCGTCGGCCGAGCCGCACTTCGCCGCCGGCGAGGAGGAGGAGGAGGAGGAGGCACGAGCCTGAAGGGCATGTCAGAGGCGGACGCCGAGGAGGGCGTCGACCGCGGTGGCCATCGTGGACGGTGCGGTGGGGTCGTCGCCCGCGCCCGCCAGCGTCGCGTCCGCCCAGGCGTCGACCACGGTCAGGGCCGCCGGGGTGTCCAGGTCGTCGGACAGGGCCTCGCGGAGTGCGGCCAGCAGGCCGTCGCCCGACGGGCCGGACGCCGACGACGCGGCCGCGCGCCAGCGGGACAGGCGCTCCTCGCCGGTCTTGAGGACGTCGTCGGTCCACTCGCGGTCCTCGCGGTAGTGGCCGGACAGCAGGCCCAGCCGGACCGCCATCGGGTCGACGCCGTCGGCTCGGACCCGGGAGACGAAGACCAGGTTGCCCTTGGACTTCGACATCTTCTCGCCGTCCAGGCCGATCATGCCGGCGTGCACGTAGTGCGCGGCGAACGGGCTCTCGCCGGTCAGGGTCTCGGCGTGCGCGGCCGAGCACTCGTGGTGCGGGTAGAGCAGGTCGTTGCCGCCGCCCTGCACGTCGATGCGGTTGCCGAGCAGGCCGAGCGCGATCGTGGCGCACTCGATGTGCCAGCCGGGACGGCCGGGGCCGAGGTCGCCGCCCTCCCAGGCCGGCTCGCCGTCGCGGGCGCCGCGCCAGAGCAGCGGGTCGAGCGGGTCGAGCTTGCCGGCGCGGTCCGGGTCGCCGCCGCGCTCCGCGGACAGCACCCGCATCTCGGCGCGGGACAGGTTGGACTCGTAACCGAACCTCGGCGCCGCGGCGATCGAGAAGTAGACGTCGCCGGAGCCGTCCTCCAGCGTGTATGCCGCGCCCGAGGCGAGCAGCTCGCGGACGTGGGCGGCGATGCGCGGGATGGACTCGACCGCGCCGACGTAGTGCGCCGGCGGGATGATCCGCAGCGCCTCCATGTCCTCGCGGAACAGGGCCGTCTCGCGCATCGCGAGGACCACCCAGTCCTCCCCGTCGCGGGCCGCGCGCTCGAGCAGCGGGTCGTCGATGTCGGTCACATTTTGCACATAGGTCACCCGGTGGCCGGCGTCGCGCCACAGGCGCTGGACCACGTCGAAGGTGATCATCGTGGCGGCGTGGCCGAGATGCGTGGCGTCGTAGGGCGTGATGCCGCACACATACATCGTCGCCGTCTCGCCCGGGGTGGACTCGGCCACCACCTGCCGCGCCGAGTCGTAGAGCCGCAGCGGCACAGAGCCGGCCGGAGTCGGCAGCGTCGGCACCTCGTGCCCCACCCATGCATCCATGCTGGCGAGCCTAGCCAGGACACCCGACAATTTCCGGGATCAGTGATCCAAACCTCTTACACGGGCGGCCACGGAACGGCCGGCCAGTCGGTCGGCGGCTTCGGGTAACGCGAGGCGCGCAGCAGGCGCTTGACCCGCAGCCGCACGTGCTGCACCTCGGTGATCGTCAGGTGCTCCTCGAGCGTCGCGCCCAGCCGGCCGTCGAGGGCCACGCCCAGCGCGGTCAGCGTCTCCACCGACTCCTCGGGCAGCGGCTTGCCGGTCCAGCCCCAGAGCACGGTGCGCAGTTTGTTCTCCACGTGGAAGGACACGCCGTGGTCCACGCCGAAGATGCGGTCCTCCGGTGCATAGAGCACGTGGCCGCCCTTGCGATCCGCGTTGTTGATCACCGCGTCGAGCACCGCGAGCCGGGCCAGGCGGGCGTCGTCGGCGTGCGCCAGCGCATAGGCGTCGCCGTCCTCGTCGCGGGCGTTGGCCACCGCGAGCCAGCCCTGCGGCACGTCGTAGGCCGGCACGAACCCGATCAGCGACGCCGCGTCCTCGGGCTCGTCGATCCACAGCTGGCAGGCGCCGACGCCGAGCGGGCCGTCGCGCAGGATGGTCGGCGGGACCAGCCCCCAGCCGGTGGCCTGGGACACCAGGTAGGCCGAGACCTCGCGGCCGGCCAGCGTGCCGTCGGGGAAGTCCCACAGCGGCCGCTCACCGCGGACCGGCTTGTAGACACAGCGGCGGGTCAGGCCGTCGAGGGAGATCTCGGCGCGGAGCGTCGTGTTCGAAGCGTCCACGAGACGCCCCTCGAGCTCCATCTCGCCGCGGGTCAGCAACTCGACGGCATCGTCCTCGGGGAGCACCGAGACGGTCACCGGTGATAGCCGTTGTGCCGCGGACAGAGGTGGCCGGCCGGGTCGAGCGGCTGGCCGCAGAGCGGGCACGGCGGGCGCCCGGCGGCGACCACACGGCGGGCCCGGTCGATGAACGCCCTGGTCGCCTCGGGGGTCAGCCGCACCCGCAGCCGGTCGAGGTCGTCGTCGGGCTCGTCATCATCGTCATCGTCGACCGGCGGATCGTCGTCGTCCTCGGCGCCCAGATCGACCTCGGCGTCGCCCTCGCCGGCCTCGATCGCCTCGATCACCACGGTCGTGGTGTCGACGTCGAAGGCCAGCCCCAGCGTGCCGACCCGGAACTCCTCGTCGACCGGGGTGTCGAGCGGCTCGTTGTCGTGCAGCGGCAGCACCGGCGCGTCGGGCATGTCGACGCCGAACCGGCGGCCGGCCTCGGTGAGCAGCTCCTCGAGCTTTTCGGCGAGGAGCTGCACCTGCACCTTTTCCAGCGCCACGCTGATCACCCGGCCGCCACCCCGGGCCTGGAGGAAGAACGTCCGGTCACCGGGCTCGCCCACCGTCCCGGCGACGAACCGCTCCGGCGGCTCGAAGGCATGCACCTGGTGGGTCATGAGAACGACCCTATCCGCCCATGGGCGTGGACGCGCAGCGCACCGGCGGGGTTCGCCGAGGGCGCAAACGGGCACCTACCCAGCGACAATGCTTCGTCACGCTGTGTCGTCAGACGCCTCCGCCGGCGCCACCGCCGACCGCCGCGTCGCTCTGCGAAGAGGCTGCTCGGGAGGCCCGCCGGCGGGGCCTCTTGGAGGGGCTCAGCTTGGGCGGGACGAGCGAGGACAGGTCGCTGGTGTCGTTGAGCCGCACCAGGAACGGGCGGGTCGGTGTGTAACGGATCACGCTGATCGACGCCGGGTCGGCCACGATGCGCTGGAACTCGTCCAGGTGCAGGCCCATCGCGTCGGCCACGATCGCCTTGATCACGTCGCCGTGGCTGCAGGCCAGCCAGAGCGACTCCGGGCCGTGCTCGGCGTTGATCCGGGTGTCCCACTGCCGGATCGCGGCCACCGCGCGCGCCGACATCGCGGCCATCGCCTCGCCGTTGGGGAAGACCGCCGCGCTGGGGTGCTGCTGCACCACCGGCCACAACGGGTCCTTGGCCAGCTTCTTCAGCGGCTGGCCCTCCCAGTCGCCGTAACCGCACTCGATCAGGCCCTCGTCCTCGATCGGCTTGGCGTCCGGCAGGGCGAGTTCGAGGGTCTGCCGGCAGCGGATCAGCGGGCTGGTCACGACCGCCACCAGCGGCAGCGTGCGCAACCGCTCGCCGGCCCGCTCGGCCTGGGCGCGCCCGGCCTCGTCGAGCTCGACCGGCAGGCGCCCGGCCAGCCCACCGGAGGCGTTCGCGGTGGTGCGCCCGTGCCGCATCAGCAGAACAGTCGCCACTAGGACGCCACCCCGGCCTCGTCGAACGCTTCGGCCACCGTGCGGAGCGTGGCCAGACCCGATTCCAGATCCCCCACGTACGGGCTGACCGACAGCGTCCCGACCCCGGCCGCCGCATATTCCCGCATGCGCTCGACGATCCGCGGCTTCGGGCCGATCAGCGAGGTGCGCGTGATGAAGTCCTGCGGGATGGCCGCCGCCGCCTCGCGCATCTTCCGGTCCAGGTAGAGGTCCTGCACGGTCTTGGCGGCGTCGGCATATCCCATGCGCACGGCGAGCTGGTTGTAGAAGTTCTGCTCCCGGCTGCCCATGCCGCCGACGTAGAGCGCCGCGTAGGGCCGGATCACGTCCGCGCAGGCCGCGACGTCGTCGCCGATCACCACCGGCGCGCTCGGCGCCACGTCGAAGCCGGTCAGGCCCGCGCCCGACTTGGACCGCCCGCGCTCGATGTGCTGCAGCAGCTCACCGGCCGCGTCCGGGGCGAAGAAGATGGCCAGCCAGCCGTCCGCGATCTCGCCGGCCAGCTCGAGGTTCTTCGGCCCGACCGCGGCCAGGTAGATCGGGATGTGCTCGCGCGGCGGGTGGAAGCCCAGCCGCAGCGCCTTGCCGGGGCCGTCGGGCAGCGGCAGCGTGTAGTGCTCGCCGTCGTAGGCCACCGGCTTGCGGGCCACCGCCAGCTTGACGATGTCCACATATTCCCGGGTGCGGGCGAGCGGCTTGGCGAACCGGACGCCGTGCCAGCCCTCGGAGACCTGCGGGCCGGAGACGCCCAGGCCGAGCCGGAACCGGCCGCCGGAGAGCGCGTCGATGGTCGCGGCGGTCATCGCGGTCATGGCCGGGCTGCGCGCCGGGATCTGCATCACCGCGGCGCCCAGGTCGATGCGCTGCGTCTGGCCGGCGATCCAGGACAGCATCGTGGGCGAGTCGGAGCCGTACGCCTCCGCGGCCCACACCACCGAGAAGCCGAGCCGATCCGCCTCCTGTGCCAGCGCGAGATGGTCGGCCGGCGTGGTCCACGCCGCCTGATAGCCGAGGCTGAGTCCGAGCCGCACGCGACCTCCTCCAGATCAACGAGTCTCCGACCCCGAGCCTACTGACACACCCAGAGTGATTTCGGTCCGGTAACCGACGTGGTGCGGGATGTCGCGCGTGGCGGTGTCTGAATATGGTTCACCCATGCAACAGCGACCGCTCGGCCGAAGCGGGCTGGCGGTTTCGCGGCTCGCGCTCGGCACCATGACCTGGGGACGGGACACCGAGCCCGAGGACGCGGCCGCGCAGCTCAAGTTCTTCGTCGAGTGCGGCGGCAACCTGCTGGACACGGCGGACGTCTATGGCGACGGCGACGCCGAGTCGGTGATCGGCTCGCTGCTCGACCAGCTGGTGCCGCGCGACGAGCTGCTGATCGCGACCAAGGCCGGGCTGACGCCGCACGGCTGGCGCCGCCGCGACGGCTCGCGCGGGCACCTGCTGCGCTCGCTGGAGGGGTCGCTGCGCCGGCTGGGCACCGACTTCGTCGACCTGTGGCAGGTGCACGGCTATGACCCGCAGACCCCGCTCGAAGAGACGCTGGCCGCCCTCGATCACGCGGTGACCAGCGGAAAGGCGCGGTACGCGGGAGTCTCGAACTTCGCCGCCTGGCAGACCGCGCGAGCCGCGACGTGGCAGGCGGCCTGGCCCGGGCGGGCTCCGATCGTGGCCGCGCAGATGGAGTACTCGCTGCTCGAGCGGGGCATCGAGCGCGAGCTGCTGCCCGCCGCCGCGGCGCTGGGCATCGGCGTGCTGCCCTGGTCGCCGCTGGGCCGCGGGGTGCTGACCGGGAAATACCGCGACGGCCGCCCGCTCGACTCGCGGGCCGCGTCCGAGCACCTGTCCGCGTTCGTGCAGCCCTATCTCGAGCCGCGCAGCTCGAGCATCGTCGAGTCGGTGGCCACCGCGGCCCGCGGGCTGGGCGTGTCGCCGATCGAGGTGGCCATCGCCTGGATCCGCGACCGCCCGGGGGTGACCGCGCCGATCATCGGGGCGCGCACTGCCGGCCAGTTGCAGGGCGCGCTGCTCAGCGAGGAGCTGACCCTGCCCGGGGAGATCGCCCGGGCGCTCGACGATGTCTCGGCCGTCCCGTTCGGCTACCCGGAGCGAGAGGGATAAATGGGCAGACGGGCGGTCTACCTGTTGCTCGGCTCGGTGCTCCTGCTGCCCTATGTGCTGCTCGCCGGGCTGCTCGGCCGGATGCTGGTGGACGACACCGAGCATCGCGCGGCGGTGCTGCTGATCGTCGTGGCCGCGGCGGTGGTCGCGCTGCTGCCGCCGTTCCTGGGTGGCACCCGCGAGCTGGAGATCGCCGCGGTCCGGGCGCTGCTGCGGGTCGACCTGCCCGCGCACGATCCGCAGGCGCCGCTGGCCCTGGAGACCCGGCTGCGCGCGGCACTGTGGTTCGCCGTGCACCTCGCCGTCGGCGCCGTCGTCGGGACGGCGCTGCTGATCGCCGTACCCATGGCTTTGATCGCCTTTGCCGAACGGCTCGGACTGACCGACGGGGCCCTCGCGGGCCTGGACATCGGCCCGCTGCACGCGACCGATGTGTGGTGGTGGACCGCGGTGGGGGTCCTGCTGCTGATCGGTACGGCCTACGCGACGGCCGGACTGGGCGCACTGGCCGCGACCATGGCCCCGGTGCTGCTCGGACCGTCCCCGGCCGAGCGGATGGCGGCGGTCGAGGCGCGGGAGCGGCGGCTGGCCGAGCGCAACCGGCTGGCCCGCGAGCTGCACGACTCGGTGGGGCACGCGCTGACCGCGACCACCCTGCAGGCGGGCGCGGCGCGGGCGGTGTTCGACAGCGACCCGGAGTTCGCGCGCCGGGCGCTGGCCGCGATCGAGGAGGTCGGCCGGTCCGCGATGGACGATCTGGATCACGTGCTCGGCGTGTTGCGGGCGACCGGTGACGAGGACCGGCCGCCACCGACCCCGGCTGATCTCGACCGGTTGCTGTCCGACGTACGGTCCGGCGGCGTGCGTGTCGACACCGAGATCGCGGTGACCGGGCTCTCCGGCGAGGCATTCCGGATCGCGCAGGAGAGCTTGACCAACGCCGCGAAGCACGGGACCGGCACGGTGCGATTCCGGATGAGTGAGGACCACGACGTGACGACGATCGAGGTGATCAACCCGGTGGCCGGCGAAACGACCAGCGGCGGCGGGCGCGGCATCGCCGGCATGCGCGAGCGGGTGCGCCTGCTCGGCGGGTCGCTGGAGGCCGGGCCGAGCGACGGGCAGTGGCGGGTGCTCGCGCGACTGCCCGGTGAAGCCCGATGACCACCGTGCTGATCGTCGACGACGACGACCTGATCCGGGCCGGGCTGCGGGCGATCCTCGCCGCCGAGCCGGATCTGGAGGTGACCGGCGAGGCCGCGGACGGCGCCGACGTGGTGCCGGCCGCGATCAAGCTGCGGCCGGACGTGGTGCTGATGGACGTGCGGATGCCCAGGGTGGACGGCATCCAGGCCACCCGGCTGCTGCTCGACCGGCTCGACGACCCGCCGCGGGTGCTGGTGGTGACGACCTTCGAGAACGACGAGTACGTGTACGAGGCGCTCCGGGCCGGCGCCAGCGGTTTCCTGCTCAAGCGGTCCCGGCCGGCCCAGATCGTGGAGGCGGTCCGGGTGGTGGCGCGCGGCGACTCGCTGCTGTTCCCGGCGGCGGTGCGGCGGCTGGCGGCGGCATACGGGCCTCGCGAGGCGAGCATCAACGGCGCGAAGCTGACCGAGCGCGAGGGCGAGGTGCTGCGGCTGATGGCCGAGGGGCTGTCCAACGCCGAGATCGCCGCGCGGCTGGTGCTGGGCCTGGAGACGATCAAGACGCACGTCGGCAACGTGCTCACCAAGCTGGGTGTCCGCGACCGCACGCAGGCCGTGGTGCTGGCGTACCGCTCGGGGTTCATCTCCCCCTGACTGGGGAGGGCGTCCCCACCTCGGCGGGATCTGCCGCGTCCGGGGAGCGACGAGCGTTGCCGGCATGAGCATCTACGCGAAGGCGGCCGGGTTCGCCGCCGGATACGGAACCCTGGCACTGTTCTGGACGATCACCGGTCGCGGCTTCCCGTTCGGGCCCGCCGACCCCGGGCGCGACGCGAGCCCGTTGCGCGCGCTGACCCCGGAGGTCGGCGCCCCGCTGTTCGCCGGGATCATGCTGCTCACCGCGGTGGTCCTGCTGATCATGAACGGGACGACGCGGGTGGGTGGGGCACTGCGGGCGTACCTCTGGATCGTGGTCTTCGGGTTGGTGATCGTCGTGCCGGACACCCGGTTGCTGACCCTCGCCGGTTACCTGCCGATCCTGATCATCGGGGCGCCGTTCGGTTATCCGCCGATCGACTACGCCGACGTGTTCACCTGGACGCTGGGCAACCAGGCGGTGTGCATGGCCGGCGGGGTGCTGCTGGCCCGCGCGGCACTGGCCCGCCGCGGCCCGGCGCCCGCCTGGACCGCACCCGAGCGGGCGGCCCGCTGGGGACGCTGGGCGACCTATGTGGCGGTCGCCGTGCCCACCCTGTACGCGATCGTCCGGCTGTCCTGGTTCGCCGGCATCCCGCTCGGCATCCCGAGCGAGTTCCTGCACGAGATGCAGTCGAACGGCATGATCATCGCCGGCGCCGGGCTGGGCGCCTTCGCGCTCGTCGGCGCCATCCTGACCCTCGGGCTGATCCAGCGCTGGGGCGAGGTCTTCCCGCGCTGGATGATCGGCCTGGCCGGCAGGCGGGTGCCGGTGCGGCTGGCGACGATCCCGGCGACCTTCGTGGCGCTGGCCGTCACCTCGGCCGCGGTGGCCTTCATCACCAGCGACGGCTTCTTCACCGAGTTCACCGGCGAGATCAGCCTGGCGACCCTGCCGATCGCGTTCTTCCCGCTCTGGGGGGTCGCGCTGGGCGCCGCCACCCTCGCCTATCACCTGCGGCGGCGCGCGATCATCGAGCAGCCGGAGGGGCTGGTGCGGGCCGGGATCGCTGACGCATATTAGAGGCTATGGACTACGAATACGCGCCGCTCCGGTTGCCTTCGAATGTCGATCGTCCGACCGCTGCGGCGCAGCTGGCCATCCAGGCGGAATTCTCCGGATGGGAGCTGGCCAGGGTGCAGCTCTTCCGCGATGGGACCCGGCAGGTGATGCTCCGCCGCAAGAGGCGGGACACCAACCAGCCGGGTCTCTCGTATTAGGCCTCGTCGTCCTCGTCCGGCAGGTAGGGGTGCTCGTCCAGCCGGCCGACGAGCTGGTCGTCCGCGGCCGGCGTGAAGGGGCCCGCGCCGTCGGAGTCCTCATATGCCTCCAGGTCCAGCGGCTTGGCCGTCTCGCTGACCGTGATGAGACCGTCCAGCGGCTCCATCTCGGGCACGTCCAGCGACGAGAGCGAACCGTCGCCGGCCTGCAGCAGCTCGAGCACCGCCTCGCCGACCGACTCGACCGGGCCCGGGTCCTCGTCCTCCGGCACCGCGGTGCGCCGCGCCGACTCGGCCACGCGCAGCAGCGCGGCGATGCTGGGCACGCGGTAGTCGCGGCGCTGCCGGACCGAGATCACCTGCGGGTGCGGGTCGGCCGCCTCGGTGCCGTCCAGCCCGCCGACGCCCAGCCCGAAACGCTGGTCCGCCTCGTCCGGGTCGATCGACTCGACATCCCACGGCGTGACCTCGCCGAAGGCGTCCAGCAGCCGCTCGTCATAGGCGAAGGACGCGTTGTTCAGGTTCACGTACGCCTGCCAGACCGCGTCGTCGTCGATGCGCCCCTCGGCGGCCTTGACCGCGGTCAGGTGCGCACGGGCGGCCTCGACCACCCGGTCCAGCGCCGCGTCCAGGTCGGCGTTCTGGTCGGTCATCAGGGTGGTTCCCTTCCAATGAATGTCGAGAGAGAGTTCAGCTGGTGCGGAGAAGCCGGTCGAGCACGCGCACGCCGAACCTTAGTCCGTCGACCGGGACGCGCTCGTCGATGCCATGGAACAACGCCGAGAAGTTCAGGTCGGCGGGCAGCTTGAGCGGGGCGAATCCGAAGCACCGGATGCCCAGCTTGGTGAACGCCTTGGCGTCCGTACCCCCGGAGAGCATGTAGGGCACCGCCCGGGCCGCCGGGTCCTCCGCGCGCAGCGCGGCGCCGATCGCCTCGATCAGCGGACCGTCGAAGCCGGTCTCCAGCGCGGCCTGCTGCTGCAGGTGCTCGATCTCGATGTCCGGCCCGATCACCTCGCGCAGCTGGTCCAGGAAGATCTCGGCCTGGCCGGGCAGGGTGCGGCAGTCGATGGTGGCGGACGCCTTGCCGGGGATCACGTTGTCCTTGTAACCGGCCTCCAGCCGGGTCGGGTTGGCCGTGTTGCGCACGGTCGCGCCGATCAGGTTGGCGATCGGGCCGAGCTTGGAGATGGCCAGCTCGGGCTCGTCCGGGTCGAGTTCGATGCCGAGCGCGTCGGAGACCTCCTCGAGGAACTGCCGCACGGTCGGGGTGACCACCATCGGGAAGCGGTGCCGGCCGACCGCGGCGACCGCCTCGGCCAGGGCGGTGACCGCGTTGTCGTCGTGCACGAACGAGCCGTGGCCGGGGCGGCCGCGGGCGTGCAGCCGGAGCCAGTCGATGCCCTTTTCCGCCGTCTCGATCAGATAGAGCCGCAGGTCGTCGTTCACCGTGTAGGAGAAGCCGCCGACCTCGCCGATCGCCTCGGTGCAGCCCTCCAGCAGGTCGGCGTGCTCGCGGACCAGGAACTGGGAGCCGTACTCCATGCCGGCCTCTTCGTCGGCGGTGAAGGCGAGCACGATGTCGCGCGGCGGGACGTAACCGGTGCGGTGCCAGTCGCGGACCACGGCGATCATCATCGCGTCGAAGTCCTTCATGTCGATCGCGCCGCGGCCCCACAGGTAGCCGTCCTTCTCCTCGCCGGCGAACGGCGGCACCGACCACTCGGACGCGTCGGCCGGCACCACGTCGAGGTGGCCGTGCACCAGCAGCGCGCCGCGGGAGCGGTCGGCGCCGGGGATGCGGGCGACCAGGTTCGCGCGTCTCGGCGCGGACTCGTGCAGGGCGACCTCCAGGCCGGCCTCGCCGAGCTTCTCCGCCACGTATTCCGCGGCGACACGCTCCCCCACCGTGGTGCGGGCGTCGCCGGTGTTGCTGGTGTCGATCCGCAGCAGGTCCTGGCAGATTCCGGCGACCTCGTCGACGGCGGTGTCGGTCATCCACACTTCATACCAGCCGTTTGTGTAGAGATCGTCTCGGGTACCAACGGCGCCGTGTCCGCGCTGAATCTTCCCCCGCTCCCGCCGATCGGCGGCGAGACGACCGGCCGCAACGTGGTCGATGTGCTCACCGGCCAGCATCGTGACCTGCTCGCCCTGGCGTCCCGTGCCGCTTCGGTGAAGGAGACGCAGGTCCTGATCGCCGAACTGTCCCGCCATCTCTCCGCGGAGGAGCAATACCTCTACCCCGCGGTACGCACGGTGGTGCCGGACGGCGACGCGCTGATCGATCGTGAACTCGCCGAGGACCACGAGCTGCTGCTCATCCTGCAGCGGCTCGACCGTGGCGACGCGAGCAAGGACGAGCTGATCACCGCGGTCGAGCGGCACGTGACCGCCGACGCGACCGAGCTGTTCCCGCTGCTCACGCAGATGGTGCCGGTGGAGGATCTGATCCGGATCGGCAACCGGGTCGAGCTGGCCGCGGAGGCGGCGCCGACCCGTCCGCACCCGGGCACGCCGTCGCGTCCGCCGTGGAACAAGGTGGTCGACCCGGTGGTCGCGATGATCGACAAGGCCCGGGACGTCGCGGGCCGCCGGACGACCTACCTTAACGACCTTTAAAGAAAGTACAAAGTAGACACAATTCCACTCTACGTGACGTTACCGCTCCGTAACGCAGGGATTTCGGCGGTCGGGTTGGGCCAATTAGTCCTTTTGGTTAACCCGTTTGTCACAAGAGGAGGATCTTTGACTGGCCGAAGGTCTAGCCGGGATCCCGCGAACGTCCTACCGTCACGCTATGAACCTGGAGCTGCGGCATCTCAAGGTGGTCTGCGCGATCGCCGAGACGGGCAGCGTGACGAAGGCGGCATCCCTGCTCGGGCTCGCCCAGCCGGCTCTCACCGCTCAGCTGCAACGTATCGAGCGGACCCTCGGCGGTCCACTCTTCGAACGGGACCGGCGCGGCGCCCGTCCCACGGCTCTCGGCGAACTGGTCCTCTCCCGGGCGCGGGTGCTGCTGCCCGCGATGAAGGGCTTGCAGGACGAGGCCGCCCGGCTGGCCGGCGCCGGCTCGGACGACACCATGACCCGCTACCGGATCGGCGCGATCGGCGGACCGGTGGTCGGCGGCATGGTGCACCGGCTGTCCGAGGCCCAGCCCGAGGCGCAGATCTCCACCCACGCGTCGTACTACGTGGACGAGCTGGCCAACATGGTGCTCGCCGGAAAGCTGGACTACGCGCAGGTCGGCGTCTGCGGTGACGCGATCCCGTCGGCGGACTACGGCCTGGTCTGGCAGACCATCGCGGTGGACGCGGTGTGCGTGCTGATGCCGTCCGACTCCCGGTTCGCCAAGGACGTCGAGATCGATCTGGCCGAGCTGGCCGAGGAGCAGTGGGCCGCGGGCACCGGCGACGGCTGCTTCAGCGACTGTTTCGCGGCCGCCTGCGCGCGGGCCGGGTTCACCCAGAAGCGGCTGCTGGAGACGGACATCCGTGGCGTCGTCGACATGGTCGAGTCCGGCCTGGCCCTGGGCCTGTGCCAGCCGACCTTCCGGCCGCCGGAGGGGCTCACCCACCGCCCGCTGGCCGGCGCGCCGGTGCGCTGGCGGCAGGTGCTCGGCTGGCACCCCGACTCGCCGGCCGCGCGCATCGCGCCGCGGCTCACCGGGATGGCGATCGACGCCTATCAGGAGGTCGTCGCCCGCAACCCGATGTACGTCGAGTGGATGCGGGACTACCCGCAGCTGGGCGGCCACACGCTGGCGGCCGCCTAGCTCCGGTTCGTCAGACGGACGCCGCCGCGAGGGCGGTCAGCGACAGCTGCCCGTCCGCCACGTCCACGATGACCTTCTGCCCGGGCGCCAGGTCGGCGCTGAGCAGCATCCGGGACAGCCGGTTGTCCAGCTCGCGCTGGATGGTCCGGCGCAGCGGCCGGGCCCCGAAGTCGGGCTGGAAGCCCTTCTCCGCGAGCCAGTCGATCGCCGCCGGGGTGACGTCCATGGTGATGTCCTGCGCGTGCAGGCGGCCCCGGGTCTCGTCCAGCATCATCGCGGTGATCTGCCGCAGCTGGTCGGTCTCCAGCCGACGGAACACGATCACCTCGTCGATCCGGTTCAGGAACTCCGGCCGGAAGTGCTCGCCCAGCCGGCGGTCCAGCTTGTCCCTGAGTGCCTGGTCAGCGGATCCACCCGCGCCGGTGTCGAAGCCGACGCTGCGCTTGCTGCCGGTGATGAGGTCCGACCCGATGTTGCTGGTCATGATCAGCACCGTGTTGCGGAAGCTCACCGTGCGGCCCTGGCTGTCGGTCAGCCGGCCGTCGTCGAGCACCTGCAGCAGCACGTTGAACACGTCCGGGTGCGCCTTCTCGATCTCGTCCAGCAGCACCACGCTGTACGGCCGCCGCCGCACCGCCTCGGTCAGCTGCCCGGCCTCGTCGTAGCCGACGTATCCGGGCGGCGCTCCGACCAGCCGAGACACGGTGTGCCGCTCCTGGAACTCGCTCATGTCCAGCCGCACCATCCGGTCCGGGTCGCCGAACAGCGCACCGGCCAGCGACCGGGCCAGCTCGGTCTTGCCGACACCGGTCGGGCCGAGGAACAGGAAGCTGCCCACCGGCCGGTCCGGGTCGCCCAGCCCGGCCCGCGAGCGCCGGACCGCCTCGGCGACCACGGCCACCGCGTCGTCCTGGCCGACCACGTGCTCGTGCAGGTGCGACTCGAGGCGCAGCAGGCGGTCCCGCTCCTCCTCGGTGAGCTGTGCGACCGGGATGCCGGTGGCCCGCGAGACCACGTCGGCGATGTCGTCCGCGGTCACCTGCGGCACGCCGGGGGTCTCCTCCGGCTTCTGCATCGCCGCCAGCCGATCCCGCAGCTCCGACGCCTTCTCGTAGTTCTCCGCCGCCACCGCCTGGTCGCGGTCCCGGACCAGCTGCTCGAGCTGCTCCCGGTAGGCGGCCGGCGTCGTCTTCACCCGCAGCCGCACCCGGGCGCCGGCCTGGTCGATCAGGTCGATCGCCTTGTCCGGCAGGAACCGGTCGGTGATGTAGCGGTGGGAAAGCTCCGCCGCGGCGGCCAGCGCCTCGTCGGTGATCCGCACCTGGTGGTGCGCCTCGTAGTTGTCCCGCAGCCCGCGCAGGATCTGCACGGTGTCGTCCACGCTCGGCTCGCCGACCAGCACCGGCTGGAACCGCCGGGCCAGCGCCGCGTCCTTCTCGATGTGCTTGCGGTACTCGTCCAGCGTGGTCGCGCCGACCACCCGCATCTGCCCGCGGGCGAGCGCCGGCTTGAGCATGTTGCCGGCGTCCATGCCGCCGCCCTCACCGCCGCCGCCACCGGCGCCGACCAGGGTGTGGATCTCGTCCAGGAAGACGATCAGTCCGTCGCCGCTCTCCTGGATCTCGTCGATGACCTTGCGCAGCCGCTCCTCGAAGTCGCCGCGGTAGCGGGTGCCGGCCACCAGGCCGGCCAGGTCGAGCTGGATGACCCGCTTGCCCTCCAGGGTCAGCGGCACGTCGTTGTCCACGATGCGCTGGGCCAGGCCCTCCACGATCGCGGTCTTGCCGACGCCGGCCTCGCCGATCAGCACCGGGTTGTTCTTCGTGCGCCGGGAGAGCACCTCGACCGCCTGCTCGATCTCGTCGGCCCGGCCGATCACCGGATCGATCTCGCCACGCCGGGCCAGCTCGGTCAGGTCCACGCCGAACTGCTCCAGCGTCGGGGTCTTGCTGATGCTCTTCGCGGCGGCCGGCTGATCGGGCTGCGCGAGCAGCTGCGGGTCCAGCCGGCCGGCCAGGTGCCGCCCGCCCGCGGACTCCGGGTTGACGGCCAGCGCCATCAGGATGTGCTCGGGCCCCACATAGGAGGAACCCAGCGCCCGCGAGATCTGCAGGCTGTCCAGCAGCGCGCGCTTGGCGGCCGGGGTCAGCGCCACCCGGTCGGGCAGCTCCGCGCCGAACTCCCGGGCCGGCGTGCCCAGACCGGACAGCAGCGCCTCGGGCTCGGCGCCGGCCCGGCGCACCAGCGCCTGCATCGGCTCCTGCTGGAGCAACGCCCACAGCAGGTGGTCGGTGTCGAGGTCGGCGATGCTGCCGGTGGCCGTCTCGGCGGCCCGGCGCGCGGCGTCCGACAGGACCGCACGCGCGTCGTCGCTCATGTACTTGGTGATATCGATCCGCTGCGCTGCCCGGCGCGGCTCGGCCGCACCGAAGAAGCGCGCGAACAGGTCGTCCCACTCGCCGGGTCGCCCCGGCCCCATCGGACTGTCAGCCATGTCTTCACTCCTCGTTTGCTTCGTCATACAACAGCGTCTGCGGCCGTTTCATCCATGCCCGCGTGAGACGCTGATCTCATGACTTCCGGGGCCGAGCCGCTGCTCGTGGTCGACGCCGCCAACGTGGTGGGCTCGGTGCCCGACGGGTGGTGGCGCGACCGGGCCGGTGCGGCGATCCGCCTGCGCGACCGGCTGGTTGACATAACGTCGGCGGGGCTCACGGATCTTCCCGGCCCGCTCGACGTGCTCCTGGTGGTCGAGGGAAAGGCCCGGGACACACCCTCGATCCCCGGGGTACGGGTGGAGCGCGCGCCCGCCTCCGGTGACGACACGATCGTCGAGGTCGTCGCGGCCAACCGCGATCGGCGGGTCGTGGTGGTCACGGCCGACCGCGAGCTCCGCCGCCGGGTGACCGAGCTCGGCGCCGAGGTGCGCGGTCCGTCGTCAGTGCCCCGATGACAGTGGTAGCCCAGCAGTGCCTCCGGCGCCCCGATGCACGCCGGAACTACCACTTTGCGGGGTTTACGCTGCGCTACCCGAAAGAATGCGGTGAGTGAATGGGACGGTGAGGCACACGGGCCCCAGGGCGGGCGATACTCTGACGAGAGGTCCACCTACTCAGTCACGGGAGGCTCCGCGAGTGGCCAGCGTCGCCGAGGTGCGCGCGGCGGTCGATGCCGCGCTGCAACAGGTCACCGAGGGTCAGGCGGCCATCCAGGCGGCTCGGGAAAAGCTCGGTGAGGCCCAGCAGAGCCTGGCCGCCGCCCTGGACGGCAGCGCGAACGACGCGGTCGGCGCCGCGCACGCGTCCCTGTCGCAGGCGGACCAGCAGCTCGAGGAGTGCCTCGGCGCCACCCTGCTCGCGGTCGAGCAGGCACAGACCTACACGGCGACGCTGTAACTCCGATGTCCCTCGTGCAAGAACTCGGAGCCCAGCTCAGGGCGACCTCCGACGAGCTGCCCACCGGCCTGGTCGTGGCCGCGATGGAGCGGCTGCGCAGCGCCACCGAACTGCTCAACTGGGTGCGCCAGACCTCGGTCGACCCGATCGGCGTGCCGCAGCTCGGCAACGCCACCGAGCACGCCGAGCACGCCGCCGCCGCGCTGCGGCTGGCCCAGGACGCGATCGCCGCCTATCTGTCCGCGCTCGGGCTGGCCGGTGACGGCGGCGGTGGTCAGAACGGGGACTGGCGGGCCGGTCTCGAACAGCAGCAGGAGCAGCGCCGGCAGGGGGACGCCGAGGTGGCCCCGCCGCCCGGCGAGGCCGACCGGCAGCCCTCCCCCGAGCGTCTCGGGCCCTGGTGGCAGCGCCGGGTCGAGCAGCTCACCGGCGAAGCGCCGCCGCCGCACGAGCAGATCGGCGACACCTCGGTGGCGGCCGGGCAGCGCGCCCGCATCGACACCGCCGAGCTGCTGCGCCGGGTCGCCTCGCGGGTGCGCTCCGGCGACCGGGCCCGGCTCGGTCAGGACCTGCACGAGGTGAACGCCGCCACCGGGCTGTCGCTCTCCGCAGCGGCCGCGCCGGTGCTGCGGCGGCTGACCGGCGACCTGCTGGGCCACGAGCCGCGCCCGGAGGATCTGGGCCGGCTGCGCACGGCGGTGAACGGCCGGGTGCGGTCGCTGCTGCCCGGCGTGCCGCCCGCCGTGCTCGAGCAGCTCCTGGCCCGGATCTGCCGGGCGCCGGCCCCGAAGGACCAGCCCTCGCCGCACCCGGCGGACACCGCGGTGTCCGGCGGCGTGCTGGCCGGCGTGCTGCTGGCCCGCCTCGGCCGCGATCCGTCCACGCTGGACCCGCACGCCCCCGAGCCGTTGCCGCCGCACCGCGCAGCAGCCGATGCCTGATCAGCAAGCACAGCACGTGATCGACGTGCGCGCGGCACTGGCGCAGGCCCTGGGCGCCGCCGACGCCGCGCTGGAGGCCGCCGAGCGCCGGCACGTCGCCGCGATCGAGCGCCGGGACCGGGTGGCGGCCGCCGCCGAGAAGCAGAAGATTCAGCTCGCGCTGGCCCGGGACCAGCGTCTGCGGGACATCGGCGACCGGCAGCACGACGACCTGGCGGCGCTGTCCGGCGCGGCCGCGGCGGCCGGCGAGGCGGATGCGCCGGGCGCGGCCGGCGACCCGTGGGACCGGTGGCAGCCGACCCCGGGCGGTCCCGGCGAGTCGGCCCCCGAGCTGCGGATCGGCCGGCTGCTGCTGCCCTATGACGGGGAGGTGCCCGCGCTGGTGCCGCTGCTCGATCGCGGGCACGTGGTGGTGCGCGGCGACGAACGGCTCGGCGACGAGGTGGTGGCCGCGCTGCTGCTGCGCGCGCTGGGCACCGCCACGCCGGGCGCCGTGCAGCTCACCGGCTACGACCCCGAGCACCTGGGCGGCGGGCTGGCCGGGTTCGCGCCGCTGGCCACCGCCGGGGTGCTCACCTTCGTCGGGCCGGGCGGGCTGACCGGGCTGCTCGACGACCTGGTCGAGCACGTGCGCCGGATCAACGAGACCGTGCTGGCCGGCGAGCACACGTCGCTGCGCGAGCTGGCCGCCGCCACCGGCCGCCGCCCGGAGCCGTGGCGAGTGGCGGTGCTGCTGCGCCCCGGACGGCTCAGCCGGCACGAGCGCGAGCAGCTCGAGCGGCTTCTGCGCAGCGGTGCTCAGTGCGGCGTACACCTGGTGGTGCGCGGGCTCGGCGTGCGCGCCGTGCCGGGCATCGAGGTGATCGACGCCGCGGCCGGCGACCGGGCCCGGATGAGCGGCGCCGGCGACCTGCCGATCCAGCTCGACCCGGGCCCGCCGGCCGGGGTGCTGACCCTGACCAGCAGGCGGATCGCCGACGAGGTGGCGGCCGGGCCGGCGCCGACCGCGCTGGCCAGCCTGCTGCCCGAAGTGGAGTGGCAGGAGGACTCGGCGCTCGGGTTGACCGCGCCGCTGGGCGACAGCCCGCAGGGCACCGAGGTGCGGGTGACGCTCAGCGACTACCCGCCGCACGCGCTGATCGCGGGCCCGTCCGGCACCGGCAAGACCAACCTGATCTACGCGTGGATGGGCGCGCTCGCGGCCCGCTACTCCCCCACCGAGCTGGCGTTCTACCTGCTCGACTTCAAGGAGGGCGTGTCCTTCGCCCGGTTCGCGCCGGGCCGCCGCGACCCGAGCTGGCTGCCGCACGTGCGCCTGGTCGGGGTGAACGTGAACACCGACCGCGAGTTCGGACTGGCGCTGCTGCGCTTCCTCGGCGGCGAGCTGCGCCGCCGGGCCGACGCGGCCAAGCAGCACGAGGTGACCAACCTCGCCGAGCTGCGCGCGGACGACCCGCAGGGGCACTGGCCGCGGATCGTGGCCGTGGTCGACGAGTTCCAGGTGCTGCTGGCCGGCCGGGACGCGGTCGCCGGCGAAGCGGTCGATCTGCTCGAGGACCTGGCCCGGCGGGGTCGTTCGCAGGGCATCCACCTGGTCCTGGCGTCACAGGACGTGTCCGGCATCGAGGCGCTCTGGGGACGGCCGGCGCTGGTCGCGCAGTTCTCGCTGCGGATCGCGCTGCCGCGGGCGAAACGGGTGCTGGCCGAGACCAACCCGGCGGCCGAGTCGCTGCCGCGCTACCACGCGGTGGTCAACGCGGACTCCGGCGCATATCCGGCGAACCGGGTGGTCCGGGTGCCCGCGGCGGGTGACCGGGAGAGCTGGAACGAGTTGCAGCACCGGCTCTGGCGACGCCGGCCGCACGACCTCGCGGCGCCGCGGCTCTTCGACGGCGACGCGGTGCCCAAGCTCGGCGACAGCCCCGACTTCCACCGGCTCGCCCCGGCCGCGTCGGTGCCCGCGCCGGTGGTGCTGCTCGGCGAGACGATCGACGTCGCCGCCCGGTCGGCGAAGACCACGCTGCGCCGGGCGCCGGGCCGCAACCTGGCGGTGCTGGGCACCCGGGTGGACGAGGCGTGCGCGGTGCTGGGCACCGCCGCGCGGTCGCTGGCCGCGCAGTTCGCCCCGGGCGCGGCGCGCTTCTCGGTGGCCTGCCTGGACGCCGACGCGGGCGCCGCGGTGGACGCGCTGCGCGGCGAGCTCAATCCGGCGGACACCGGTTTCTACGACGGCTCCGATGTGGACTGGCTGCTGGAGGATGCCGCGGCGGCGTCCGAGGAGGCGCCGGGCGACCGGCCGCACTTCCTCTTCCTCTATGCGGTGGACGCGGCGCCGGCGCACGGCGGGAGCGTGCGGCGGATCCTGCGGCAGGGTCCGGAGCGGCGGATCCACGTGCTGGGCTGGTGGCGGGGGGCGGCGTTGCTGCGGGACACGCTCGGCGGGCAGGCGTCGCGCACCGATGCGATCGGCTCGTGGGTGGCGCTCGACGTGCACGGGAGCGAGCTGTCGCCGTACTTCCCCGGCGCCGGCGCGCCACCGTGGTATCCGCGTCCCTGGCGCGCGCTGCACTTCGACCGCTCGGTGCACCGCGGCGCCGAGGTGATCATCCCGTACGGTCCGTCGTGACCGCCAAGCTGCCCGGCCCGGGCACGGCCGGATACCGAGGGCTGCTGAGCCGGCTGGCCGGGCTGGACGCGCGGGCCGCCGCCGACCGCGCCGAGGCGACCGACTGGCACGATCAGAAGGTGATCGCCGCGGACGAGCGGGTGCGGGCGGCCGACGAGGACGTGCGCACCGCCGAGCGGGCGGTGCGGGACGCGCAGAAGGCCCGCGACACCATCGACGCGGACGTCTACAACCTGTGGTCGGGGTTCGTGCACGACACCGGGCCGCAGGCCGAGCGTTTCGGCAAGACGCCGCCCGCGCCGACCGTGCCCCGGCAGCGTGATCGGGACGCGCACGAATACCTGGAGGAGGCCGCCGCCAAGGTCCGGCACACACCGCCGCCGCGCCCGCTGACCACGGTGACGACGGCGATGTTCGCGGCGTTCGGATTCCTGGGCGGGGCATTGGGGGTGGTGGCGCACCAGCTGCTGCGCTGGGCCGGGCGTGCGGCCGGCGGCGATTGGGCGGTCGGGCTGCCGGTGCTGGCGCTGATCGTGATGCTGGTCGGGCCGGTGCTGGCCGTCTTCGGCGCGAAGCGGGTGGCCGACCGCCGCGGCGTCGGCCTGGACGCCTCGAAGATCGCCACGGTGCTGATCACCGGCCTGCTGACCGCGGGCGTGCTCTGGTCGGTGCTGCGCGGCCCCGCGGGTTAGGTTCGCGATCAGGTGGTGGACCAGGTGCCCAGCGCCTCGATGGTGGCTTCGATGAGGCTGGAGTCGGTGGACGAGCGCTCGATCGTGCTGCGGTAGTACATCGGCCCGATGGCCATGGCGGCGGCATGCTGGCTGGGCATGGCGAGGGTGAGTTCGCCGCGCGTCTGGGCGTCGTCGAGAGCGGCTGCGAGACGGCCGGCCACGACGCCTGCGAACTGGGCGCGCCGGGCGTCCATGTTCTCGTCCCAGAGGGCGGTGGAGGCCAGGGTCGCGGACACGGCGCGCACCTCGTCGAGCTCGAGCTGCCGGGCCATCGCGGTCAGCTCTCGTCGCAGCCAGTCCCTGGTCGGGACGGTGTGTTCGTCGAAGAACGGCATGGGTACCGCGGCCATCGCCTCCACCAGGAGGAGCTCGGCTCGCGCCCAGTGCCGATAGACGGTGGCGCGCCCCACCCCGGCCCGCTCGGCGACGAGGACGTGCGTCACCGCTGTCGGGCCCCTCTGGAGGAGCAGCTCGCGCGCGGCATGCAGGATCGCTTCCCGGCTGCGCAGAAATCGAGGACCTGTTTCGGTGGGTACGGCACGTGGTGTCCACCGCTCTCCGGCGGGGACACCAGGCGGTGGCGCTCGTCCGCCGGCCGGGGTCGTTCGCGCCCCGGGAAAGGCTGATCGAGATGACCTGGCCCGACGTCACGGACACCTCGACCCTCGACCACGCCCTGCCCGGCGCCGACGTCGTGATCAGCGCTCTGGGCGGAGCCGGCAAGGGACCGACGACCGTCTGCACGGACGGCATCCGCTCAGCCGTCGCCGCGATGAACACGGCCGGAGTGACCCGGACGCGACCCCCGACCTGACGCAGAAGGTCGCCGTCGTCACCGGCGCGACCGGTGGCATGGGTCAGATCATCGCCGCCCGCCTCGCCCGCGCGGGCGCGCACGTGCCCGCGACCCGGTCCGCGTGGACGCCCTGCGCGTGCGCATCGGACCGCGGGCGGCGAACCGGCTCGAGGTCATCGCCGGGGGATCTGTCCCGACGTGCGGACGTCGTAACCGCCGCGCAGAGGATCGGCGCCCGGCACGACCAGATCCACATCCTGATCAACAACGCCGGCGCGCACTTCCCCGGGCACCGCGTCTCGGCCGACGGCGTCGAGATGCACATCGCCCTCGACTACCTCGCCGCCTATGGCCTCATGACCCTGCTGAACGGCCCGCTGCGGCGCGGCCGGGCGCGCGTGGTGAACGTCGCCAGCGACACCGTCAACGACACCCGCCAGGTCAAACTCGTCGGCCGGCCCCGCCCGGCGACCCTCGACCTGACCGGCGTCGACGACCTGGCCCAGCTGAACCCCACGGCGGGGTTCGTGCCGTTCGAGGCGTACGCACGCGCGAAGCTGATGACCGTCACCGCCGGTTACGCCCTCGCATGCGACCTCGTCGCCGACGGAGTGACCGTGAACGCTCTGCATCCCGGGATCGTCGCCACCGGCATCGTCGACGACCTGATACCCGCACCGATGCGCCCGTTCCGCGCACTGATCCGTCGCAGCCTCAGCACCCCCGCCCAGGGAGCTGACACCACGCTGCGCATCGCCACCGATCCCAGCCTGACCGGCGTGACCGGCGGGTACTTCGACCGCGACATCGAAAAGGCCACACCGCCGGTGTCCCATGACGCCGGCACCCGGCGGAGACTCCTCGAACTCAGCGAACGCCACTTCGCCCGTTGAACACCGAGGCCTAGGCGAACGGGTTCAAGTCCAGCACCGCGCCCAGGGCGGCGCTTCCGCGGGCGTCGGCCGCTTTGTAGTCCGCGGCGCTCGCCTCCCCGATCTCGGCGTCGGCCATCATCGCGCGCGGCATCCGGTCGGCGTGCTCGTGCAGCGTCGTGCGGGCCGGCTCGTAGGCGGCACGGATGGCATCGCCGATCCGGTCGCCGCCGAACGCGTCCTCGCCGCCGGTGATCGCCTCGCGCAACCCCTGCCACACGCCGTCGAGGTCGCGCCCGGCGTCGCCGAGCGCCCGCATCAGACCGCTCACCGCGTCGGTGTCCATGTGCATGAAGTCGCCCATCGGGGTCCCCCTCCCGGCGCGTGCCGGAACGCGCCGGGATCAGCCTCGCGCCGAGCGGCACCCGCTGGTGGGCGCTGGCCGGAACCGGTCAGGCCGGCACGACCAGGGCCTCCTTGAGGAGGCGGCGGGCCAGGACGAGACGGTCCGGGTCGTCGTCGAGGGGCAGGTCACCCACGCGGTACGCGGCACCGCCCAGCACCAACCGCAGCGCCGCGGCGCAGTAGGCCGGGAAGCGCAGCGTGCGCCCGTCCAGGCGCAGCACCACGTGCTCCGGGCCGTCCTCGGCGAGCCGCCAGCGCAGGCCTCCGCGCACCTGGATGCGGCTGTCCGGGCTGAGCAGCCCGGCGAAGTCGAGCTGGGCCAACGGGCTGATCGGTGCCGGTCGACTCGCCGGCCAGACGCGTTCGCGCAGCCGGTCGGCCACCACCGCCGGATCCGCGGTCCGCAGCCAGTCGCGCAGGGCCTCGACCGTCTCGGTCAGCTCCGGCGTGACGTCGTCCGGGTCTGTGACGTCCAGGCCGAAGGGCAGGGTGGCGCGCAGGCGCTGGTCCTCGGCGGCGAGCCCGAGCAGCTCCTCGACCAGGGCATAGCGCGTCAGGGCGCGGATCCCGACGGTCAGGTGCAGCGAGCGGCCGCCCAGCGCCTCGGCCGAGTGCAGCCAGCCGCGCGGCAGATAGAGGGCGTCGCCCGGGGCCAGCACCACGTCCATGGCCGGCTCGCCGTCGGCGGTGGCCGAGACCTCGTCCTTGCGGCCGCCCCAGGCCTGGCGCTCGAGCGGGTCGGGCAGCACCGGCGGGTGGATGCGCCAGCGTTTGGTGCCGTCGACCTGCAGCACGAACACGTCGTGGGTGTCGTAGTGGGTGCTGAAGCCCTGGCTGCCGGGCGGGGTCAGGTAGGCGTTCACCTGCAGCGGCTGGCGCAGCTCGGCGCCGAGTCGCCGGGCGAAGTCGATCAGCGGCGGCCAGATCCGGTGCAGGCCCTGCAGGACCAGGGTGGCGCCGTCGGCGTACAGCTGCATGATCTTGTCGTCGGCGACCTGGTCGCCCACCTCCGCGCCCAGACCGCCGGAGCCGGTGAACCGCGCGGCCGGCAGCACCGTGCCACGGTCGGCCACCCGCAGGAAGGGTGTGCGCAGGCCGCGGCGGCTGAGCAGCTCGTCTACGCCGTCCGGGGAGAGCAGGTCGGTGAAGTCGCCGGGCAGTTCGTCGGCGCGGGACAGCAGGGGCTGGCGACCCCAGTAGGCGTCCGCGAACTTCTGCCGGTCGGTGGCGATGCACCGGGGCAATGCCGGGCGGGAGTCCCCGCCCGGCACCTCGTCGTTCGGCGTGCTCATGCTCAGGCGGTGCCGTCGGCGCCGCCGTCGTGGCCGGCCGGGTTCGCGCCGCCGTCCGCCGGGCCCTCGCCCGCGACCGTCGCGCCGCCGTCCGCGCCACCGTCGTGGCCGCCCGGGTTCGCGCCGCCGTCCGCCGGACCCTCGCCCGCGCCGCCGTCCGCACCGCCGTCGTGGCCGCCCGGGTTCGCGCCGCCGTCCGCCGGGCCCTCGCCCGCGGGGGTTCCGCCAGAAGTGATGTCGTCGTCGTTGAGTCGCATGGAACACTCCTCGCGCTGTTGTTGATCAGTGGCGGTGGGAGAACTACCCCACCGGCCCGCCGATAACCCTGTTCGGCCGACCACAACAGCGGGTATGCCCGCAAGTGTGCTGAACATCGGGACCTCGGGCTGGCAGTACCGCGACTGGAAGCCGGGCTTCTATCCGGCCGGGCTGCCGCAGCGGCTCTGGCTGGAGCACTTCGCGGAGCGGTTCGCCACCGTGGAGGTGAACAACGCCTTCTACCGGCTGCCGGAGCGCAGCACCTTCGAGAAGTGGCGCTCGACGACCCCGGCGGACTTCCGGTTCGCGGTGAAGATGAGCCGCTATCTCACCCACGTGAAGCGGCTGAAGGAGCCGGCCGAGCCGGTCGAGCGCTTCCTGGACCGGGCCGCCGGGCTGGGCGACAAGCTCGGCCCGGTGCTGCTGCAGCTGCCGCCGACGCTGAAGGCCGAGCCGGACGCGCTGGACGAGACGCTCAAGTTGTTCCCGGCGCGGGTGCGGGTGGCGGTCGAGCCGCGGCACGCGTCCTGGTGGACGGACGAGGTGCGCGGCGTGCTGGAACGGCACAACGCGGCGTTGAGCTGGGCGGATCGGCGCGGCCGCCCGGTCACGCCGCTGTGGGTCACCGCGGACTGGTGTTATCTGCGCCTGCACGAGGGACGGGCCCGGCCGTGGCCGCGCTACGGCAACACCGCTCTGGACTCCTGGCTGAAGCGGCTGCCGGCCCGGTGCGACGCGTGGATCTACTTCAACAACGACCAGCACGGCGCCGCGCCCTCCGACGCGGTCACCCTCGCTCGGCGCGCCCGCCTCCGGCATCGTGCGGTGAGCCGGACGCCGTAGCCTGATGCGGTGCGCAATGTCGAGCTGAACGGGCGCGAGCCGACCACGGACGAGTTGGCCGCCATCGCCGTCGCCAACTACGGCCACTTCACGTCGATGCAGGTGCGGGACTCCAAGGTCCGCGGGATGGCGCTGCACCTGGCCCGGCTCGACGACGGCAACGACACGTTCTTCGGCAAGCGCGGCGACGTGGACGACGAGCTGCGGCTGCGGGGCTGGATGCGGCACGCGCTCGGAGATCTGACGGACGCGACGCTCCGCGTCGCGTACACGTCGGAAGGGGTTTTGATCACGGTCTCGGACCCGGCGCCGGACGTCGCCGGTCCGGCCCTGCGGGTCCGGACCGAGACCTATCAGCGGCCCTGGCCGGAGCAGAAGCACGCGGCCACGATGGGCCTCTGGTACGCGCAACGACGCTCGCGCGAGGACGGCTTCGACGACGCATTGTTCGTCACCGCGGACGGCCTGATCAGCGAGGGGACGGTGTGGAACGTCGCCTTCTGGGACGGCGCCCAGGTGGTGTTCCCGCAGGCGCCGATGCTCAAGGGCGTGACCATGGTGCTGCTGCAGATCGCCCTGTCGATGAGCGGCATCCCGTGGACGCTGCGCCCGGTGCGCCGCGACCAGCTCCCCGATCTGCTGGCCGCGGCGGCGGTCAATTCGCGGTGCCCGGCCCAGCCGATCGCCGCCGTCGACGACGTCGTCTTCGAGGAGCAGGACAAGCTGCTCGAGGCCCTGCACACCGCCTGGGACACCGTCCCGTGGGACGAGATCTGACGGCTCAGACGTCCGGCGAGCCCAGCCGCTGCTCCAGGCTGGTCAACCGGCTCTCCACCCGGCCCAGTGTCTCGCTCAGGCGGGTGACCTCGGTCTGCAGGCCGGCCACGATGTTGAGGATGCTGCGCGTGGTGGCGTCGGCCTGAGCCGCCGCCCTGAGCGCCGTGGCCACCGTGATCCGTGGATTCGTGGCCGAGTCCGCGTACGGATTCGGCACGTTGTCGCGGGCCAGGATGATGTCCGCGTCCGTGTTGGTCAGCGGCAATTCGTCCTCCTCGAGGAGCCCCCAGGGTTTCGTGTCGCTTTCCTGGGAGGTCGTGTAACGCGCAGAGAAATGCGCATGTTTGTCGTGTGGGTTGGAACCGGTGTATTCACGCGCCGTCCAGCCCCACGAACGGGACCAGATGCGGCGGTTGTAGATCACGTTCTGCAGGCGGTCGTCGCGCCCGGCCCGATGCCGGCCGATGATCACCTGCAGTGCGCGGTCCATGGTCCAACCGGATTTGCGCAGGTCCTTGTCCACATCGATCGCGTGGACCTCGTTGATGTTGTCAGCGTCCTCATAAGGCGTGACGCCGGTCTCATCGGGATTGTGATCGCTCGACGAGCCCGCGTGCGCCTCATCGCCGATCGACCCGTCGCTGGTCCTGTCACGACCTGGCGACAGCGTGTTGAACTCCGCGCGCAGGCTCACCAGACAGGGCACGAGGACCCAGGAAACCACCGCGCCGACTCCCTCCGTTCACCGGAACTTCCCGGGGTACGGTACGACAACGGTGCACTAATCGCTCAAGAGCCCCATTAGTGTGCTTGCGTTCCGCTGGGCGTAGTCGGAGTAGCAGTTGTTCATGAAGACCTGCGTGGTGTCGGCCTGAGCTGCGAGTTCCTTCAGTCTCGGGGCCCACGCGCCGAGTTCGTCGTCGGAGTAGCGGTAGCCGAATTTCTCGTGGATGTCCTTGCTCGTCCATTTGTCGCTGTGCCCGTGGAAGCGCACCACAGCGAGATCGGCGGTCGCCTCCACCACCGGCGGGATCGAGGAGCGATGCCCCTGCGGCATGTCCACGCTGACGAACGGCAGCCGGTGGGCGCGCAGGAAGTCGAGCGTCTCGTTCTGGTTGGCGCCCTCGAACCAGGAGGCGTTGCGCAGCTCGAAGACCGGGCGCAGCGGCTTGCACCGGGCCGCGACCTCGAGCATGTACTCCTTGTTGGACTTGCGGATGCCGAACCACGGCGGGAACTGGAACAGCAGGGCGCCCAGCTTGCCCGCCTCGACCAGGGGGTCCAGGGCGCTCAGGAAGCGGGACCAGATCTCCTCGTACGTCTGCGGGGGCAGGTCGGCCGGGTAGACGTTCTTCTTGTCCGTTTCCGGCCGCAGATCCTTGTAGATCGCGGAAACCTTGGTCGGATGCCCGGTGAGCAGGCTGAACGCCTTGATGTTGAAGGTGAAGCCGGCCGGCGTGCGCTCGGCCCACAGCCGCGTGGTCTGCTCGCTCGGCGGCCCGTAATAGGTCGAGTCGACCTCGACCACCGGGAACTGCCGGGCGTAATAGGCCAGGCGTTTCTCCGGGTTGTCCGCGGTCTGCGGGTACCAGCCCGAGTCCAGCAGCGTGCGGTCCGTCCAGGAGGCCGTGCCGACCTCGATCTCGCCCATGACCTGGAATCTAAACCGGTCCGCCGACCTTCGCAGGCGACGGACCGGTTGACGTCGGTCGGGGTCAGCCGGCGCGGCGCTCGCGCGTCGACTTGCAGGCCACACAGGTGGTGGCGGACGGGAAGACCTCGAGACGGGCCACCGGGATGGGCTTCGTGCACCCCTCGCAGTTCCCGTACGTGCCCTCGTCCAGCCGCTGCAGGGCCAGCTCGGCCTGCTCGCGGCGGTCCAGCAGGGTGCGCAGCAGCGAAGTGGCCGCGTCCCGTTCCGCCGTCTTGGATCCGCTGTCCGCCTGATCGTCGCCGGCCGCGTCGCCGATCTCGACCAGCCGCAACTTCTGGTTCTCCGCCACGGCCTGGGAGTACTCGCTGTCGAGGGCGTCGAACCGCTCCCGCAGCACCACCCGGATCTGCTCGATGTCCTCCGCGGAACGCCCCTTGGCGGTCTCGGCACCCTTACCCGCGATCACTGCTCCATTGACGAGCATGCGTTCCCCCTGCCCTTCCCTCTGCCCCTTGCCGGTGGGCTCCCCCGCAGCCGAGCTCCCGCACCGTGGAGCCGCCTGATACCCACCGCGGAAGTTCCCAAACGGGATCTTCGCTGAAAAGTAGTCGGAGCATAACTGTCCGTGTGGGTTTCCGCTACGGACCGCGCGAACGCGTCTTCGCATCGCAGGTGACGGACGTGTGGGACGTCCAGAACGTAGGACCTAGAATCCCTCTTCGACGACCGCCGGATGCTTCAGATCATCGACCCGCACGACCAGGTCGGCGAAGGCCGACGGGTCCACCTCGTCCCGATATCTGACGTACGCCGGCAGCGTCCACCGCTGGTCGGCGGCGGTGCGCCGGTCGAGTGCCGCGGGCGAGACGTCGAGGTGCACGGTGAACTCGAAGGGCAGCCCGGCGCCGAGCAGCAGCGCGCCGCTGACGATCACCACCGCGCCGGGCGGCAACGCCACGTAGGGCTCCCGGGCGGCCCGGTCGGTGGCCGCGTTCCACAGCCGGGTGAGCACCCGGCCGGAGCCACCCGGGCCGGCCGGGTCGAGCACCTCGCGGCGCAGGCCGGCCTCGTCCACCCAGCCGGCATAGAACGTGTCGGGGTTGGTGCGGCCGAACTCCAGGCGCACGGAGGCGGGACGGAGGAAGTCGTCGGTGCTGATCCGCACCGCCGGGCGGCCGCGGACTCGCAGCGGGTCGACCAGGGCGTCGGCGAAGGCCGCGGGCTCGGCCGCGGGAGCGCCGTCCACGGCCACCCGGACGAACGCACCGGGGTCGGTGGCGGCCAGGCGGGTGGCCACTTCCTCGGTGAGGGTCTCGGGCGAGACCGGGCGGACCCGCAAAACCTAGTCGTGCGGGAGGACCACGATGTGGGCGTCGTCGGACAGGCGGTAGCCCACGCCGTAGACCGTCGTGATCAGCGGGACCTGGGGGCCGAGCTTCAGCCGGAGGCGGCGGACGTGCACGTCGACCGTGCGCTCGCCGGTGTGCTCGTAACCCCACACGCCGGTCAGCAGCTGGGCCCGGGAGAACACCCGGCGCGGGTTGCCGGCCAGGAAGTGCAGCAGCTCGAACTCGAGCCGGGTCAGCGGCAACGCCTCGCCGTCGACCAGCACGCGGCGCGACGCGGTCAGCAGGCGCACCTCGGGGCCGTCGCCGGGCTGCTCCTGGTGCCGCGGCGCGGGCACGGCCGGCGCCTCGGTGGTGACCACGCGGCCGCCGACGGCGGCCAGGTCACGCACGGCGTCGATCAGCCGCTGCGCCTGCGGGCTCAGCGCGTCGTCGGTGATCGGGATGCTGATGGTCAGCGTCACCGCCGGCGGCTCGATGGTCGCGGTGGCGGTTTCGGTGTCGGCCGCACTCGCCAGGTCGGCCGCACGACGTGCGGCGGGCACTCGCGCGGGCCGGGTGCTGTGCCGCCGCTTGACTGCCGTGACCGGCATGGTCGTGCCCTCCCCGTTGGCGAACCAGAATGGTGGGGAAAATGCATTTCCCCACCCGTGGCAGCGCAAACAGTAGCGCGATCGTGCTACGAACCGCAGTCGGGTAAGACGCGTTTCCGAGTGCGATTTCCGTCACCAATCCGACGTTTGTTTAATCGTCACGCGGCAGACGCCAGCCGGGAACCGAGGGCCAACGCACGGTGAGTACGACGGTCTCCTCGTCACCGGCCTGCCAGGAGTGGTCCTCCCCCGGCCCCCACACCACGTAGTCGCCGGGCTTGCGCAGCAACACCGTGCGGTCGCGCAACTCGATGTCGAAAGCGCCGTGGATCAGCACCAGCAGCGCGGTGCGGGTCTCGTCGGTGGCCCACGCCGCGCGCCGGTCGCCGGGCGGGTGCACACCCCACTTGATCTCGACGTCCTCGGAATGGAGCAGATGCCCGGGCGGCATGAAATGACCGAGCAACCAGCCCTGGTTACGGGCACCGTCCGCACCCGCCTGGCCGACGTAGACGCTGTCACCCACAGCCCGGAAGGTTACCCTCCGGTGGTGCTCCAGGAATCCGAGGCCACCGCCCTGCTCACCCTGCTGGACGACGCGCAGCGGGAGGACGCCTGCCGCCCGTTCGAGCACGGCGAGCGCCGCTGGCTGGAGTACCGCCCGCAGTACCGGCCCGGGCTGCTGCTCGCGGACATGGGCCCGGCCGCCCGTAAGGCCGCGCACCGGCTGCTCGCCACCGCGCTGAGCCCGCCGGCCTACGCGCAGGCGATGGCCGTGATCGCCCTCGAGGAGGTGCTGGACCGGCGGGAGGAGTGGCAGCGCGGCCGGCACAGCGAGGACTACCGGGTGGTGCTGTTCGGCACGCCCGGCGACGACCGCTGGGCGTGGCGGTTCGAGGGCCACCACCTGTCGGTCACGATGACCGTGGTGAACGGCGTGGTGTCACCGGCGCCGATCTTCCTGGGCGCCAACCCGGCCCGCGTCGACCTGGCCGGCCGCCCGGTGCTGCGCCCGCTGGGCGTCGAGGAGGACCTGGGCCGCGAACTGCTGCTCGCCCTGCCGGCCGGGCTGCGTGACCGGGCCGTGGTGGCGGACGCGGCGCCCTATGACATCCACTCCGGACCGCGGCCGTCGGCGGCGGCCATCGAGCCGCTCGGCGTGCCGCGGGCGGACCTGCCGCCGGCCGCCCGGGAGATGCTCGACGAGCTGGTCGGTGTCTATCTCGGCCGGTCCGCGATCCCGCTGGGCACCGGCGATCTGCACTTCGCGTGGGAGGGCCCGCCCGGCCCGGGAACCGCGCACTACTACCGGATCCAGGGCGACGACCTGCTCATCGAATTCGACAACACCACTGTGGACGGCAACCACGCGCACAGTGTGCTGCGGCGCCCGCACGGCGAGTTCGGCGGGGACATCCTCGCCGCCCACCATGCGGGCCCGTCACACAGCTAGTTGCCGGTCGAGGTCAGGCGGCGGCCGACCGCGGCGATCAGGCGGTCGAGCTCGGAGCCGAACGGGTTGTCGTGCACCAGGTAGGTCCAGGTGGCGCTGGGCCGCACGATCTCGGCGCGGTCCGGCTGCCACCCGTCGGAGAGGTCGACCTCCTCGAAGGTGGCGATGGTGCGCTGCTCGATCTCGGTGAACACCTTCTGGAACGCCGGCACCGCGGCCCGGTGGAACTCGTCCAGCGGGTCGAGCTTGCCCAGCGCCCGCAGGTGCACGCCCTCGCGCACCTCGTTGAGCTCGGCCAGGTGCTCGGCCCAGAGCCGGTCGAGGTGGAAGAGCGCGATCGACCGGGCGGCGTCGGAGAGCACGTCCTCGTCGGTCTCCTTGGCCTTCTCCGGGGAGCGCTCGAGCAGCATGATCGTCGCCACCTCGGAGGTGAGCAGCCGCTCGCGGCGCTCGGCCATCGCCACCCGCTGCTGCTCGATCACCACGCTGTAACGCCAGGTGTTGCGGTGGATCTCGTGGTTGACGCCCTCGGCGACCCGCTGGGCGTGCTCGACCGCGTAGTCCACCGCGTCGTCGTGCACGACGCCGTCCATGTCCATCCGCGGCGAGGCCGGCAGGATGTCGCCGGCGTGCCGGACCACCAGGTCGTCCTCGAGGCTGACGAAGAACACCGAGCCGCCCGGGTCGCCCTGCCGGCCGGCGCGGCCGCGGAGCTGGTCGTCGACCCGGCGGCTGTCGTGCCGGCCGCTGCCGACCACGAAGAGCCCGCCCAGCTCGACCACCTTGTCGCGGTCCTTCTCGTCGCTGCCGCCGAGCCGGATGTCGACGCCGCGACCGGCCATCTGGGTCGAGACGGTGACCGCGCCGAGCGCGCCCGCCTCGGCGATGATCTGGGCTTCCTCGTCGTCGTTCTTGGCGTTGAGCACCACGCTCGGCACGCCCACCGCGGCGAGCTGCTTGGCGAGGAGCTCGGACGCCTTCACGTCGAGGGTGCCGATCAGCACCGGGCGGCCCTTGTCGTGGGCGATCTTGATCTCTTCGACCAGGGCCTCGTCGCGGGTGTCGTGTGCCGAGTAGATCCGGTCCGGCTCGTCCTCACGGATGTTCTCGGTGTTCGACGGGATCACCGCGACCTCGAGCTTGAAGTATTCGCGCAGCTGCTCGCCGACGTGCACGGCGGTCGCGGTCATGCCGCAGACGGTCTTGTAGAGAGCCACATAGGCCTGGACGGTGATCGTGTCCAGCACCTCGCCCTCGGCGGTGGCGGTCAGGCCCTCCTTCGCCTCGACCGCGGCCTGCAGGCCGTCCGGCCAGCGGCGGCGCTGGGCCACCCGGCCGCGCATCTCGTCGATCAGCTCGACGCTGCCGCCGCGCACGATGTAGTCGACGTCGCGGCGCAGCAGGGCGTGCGCGTGCAGCGCGACGTTCAGCGCGGAGAGGTGCTCGGTCTGGTCGTCCGCATAGAGGTCGATGCCCAGCCTGGCCTCTAGCTTCTGCAGACCGGCCTCGGTGAAGGCGACGCTGCGGCCGTCGTCGGCGGCCTCGTAGTCCTTGCCGGCCTTGAGCTCGCGGACCAGCTCGGCCGCCTCGTGCACCGGGTCGGCCTCGGAGGACAGGCTGCCGGCCAGCACCATCGGCACCCGGGCCTCGTCGATCAGGATCGAGTCGGCCTCGTCCACGATGGCCGTGGCGAGGTCGCGCTGCACCCGGTCGGCCACGTCGGTGACCAGCTGGTCGCGCAGGTAGTCGAAGCCGGCCTCGGAGACCGAGACATAGGTGACGTCGGCCAGGTAGGCCTCGCGGCGCTCCTGGGGGGTGGACGTCTCGGTGACCCAACCGACGGTGCAGCCGAGCAGGGTGTAGATCGGCTCCATCCAGGTGGCGTCGCGACGGGCCAGGTAGTCGTTCACCGTGACCACGTGCACCGGGCCGTGGCCGAGGCGGACATGACCGTAGGCCGCGATGGTGGCGGTCAGCGTCTTGCCCTCACCGGTGGCCATCTCGGCGACCTTGCCGGCCAGCAGCGCCATCGCGCCGAGCAGCTGCACGTCGAACGGCCGCTCGTCCAGGGCGCGCCGGGCGGCCTCCCGGCCTACGGCGCAGATCTCGGTGAAGTCGCTCGCCTTGCCGGCCGCCTCGGTGAGCGCCGCGTCGTCCAGCTCCTTGAGGGCTTCCTCGCGCGCCTCGATGGCGGGCAGCCGCTTCTCGAACGGGCCGAGATCGACCGTCGTGCCCGGACGCTGCAGGAACTTGCGGAAGCGCTTCTTGAATCGCTGCGACACACCCATGGTGCGCTACGGTACTTCACTTTCCTGGACGGTTGGTGCCGACTCCTCCGTCTCCGGGAGGAGCAGTTGGTGCGCCGCCAGTTCGCGGTAGAGCGGGCTGGTGGTGAGCAGGACGTCGTGTGGGCCGCTCGCCACCACCCGGCCGGCCTCGAGCACCAGGATGACGTCCGAGTCGATCACGGTGCTGAGCCGGTGCGCGACCACCACCAGGGTGCGTTCCCGGGCGGCCGCGCCGATCGCCGAGCGCAGCGCCGCCTCGTTGCGCGCGTCCAGGTTGCTGGTCGGCTCGTCCAGCAGCAGGATCGGCGCGTCGGCGAGCAGCGTGCGGGCGATCGCCAGCCGCTGCCGCTCGCCGCCGGAGAGCAGCACGCCACCCTCGCCGACCTGCGCGTCCAGGCCGTCCGGCGTGCGGGTGATCAGGCCGGTGAGGTTGACCCGGGCGAGGGCGGCCAGCAGCCGGTCGTCGTCGGCGTCCGGCGCGGTCAGCAGCAGGTTGTCGCGCAGCGTGCCGGCCAGCACCGGCGCCTCCTGCTCGACATATCCCAGCCGGCGGCGCAACGCGTCGCGCGGCAGCTCACGGATGTCCGTGCCACCGACCCGGATCGTGCCCGCGCCGATCTCGTAGAACCGCTCGATCAGCGCGAGCACCGTCGACTTGCCCGCGCCGGACGGGCCGACCAGGGCGACCCGGTTGCCTCGCGGCACCTCGAAGGTCACGTCGCGCAGCACCGGCTCGCCACCCGGATAGGCGAAGGTGACCGCGTCGAAGACGATCGCCGGGCCCGGCCGGTCCGAGACGTCGCCGGTGGCGTCCAGGAAGCTCTCCGCGGGCAGCGCCAGGATCTCCTCGATGCGCTGCAGGGCGCCGAGGCCGGTCTGCAGCTGGGTGTACGCGTTCAGCGCCTGGCCCAGCGGCATCACCAGGAAGAACAGGAACAGGATGAACGCCACCAGGTCGCCGACGCCGATCGCGCCGGCCGCCACCCGGGCCCCGCCGACGCCGAGGACCAGCAGGAACGCGCCCTGGGTGGCGGCCGAGGCGACCGGGCCGATCAACGCCCGCAGCCGGGCCACGCGCAGGCCGGCCTCGTACGCCCGGTTGGCGCCGACGCCGACCGTCTCGGCCTCGCGCTCCTCCGCGCCGCTGGCCCGGATCGTCCGGGCCGCGGAGATGGCCCGCTCCACCGCCGAGGTCATCTCGCCCAGCCGGGCCTGCGCCTGCTCGGAGAGCGGGCGGATCCGCCGGGACACCACGATCGCCACGGTCAGCCCCGCGCCCAGCCCGACCGCCGCCACCGCGAACAGCAGCGGGTCGAGCACCAGCATCGCGATCGTCGCGCCGACCACCATCACCGCGCCGCTGGCCACCTCGAACAGCCCGGAGGTGACCACCGCGCGCAGCAGCGTGGTGTCCGCGCCGACCCGGGACAGCAGGTCACCGGTGCGCCGGGCGTCGTATTCGCGGATCGGCAGCCGCAGCAGGTGCGCGGCCAGCCGCCGCCGGGTGGTCAGCACCATGCCCTCGGCGGTGCGCTGCAGCAGGTAGTCGCGCACGCTGGAGAGGGCGGCGCCGGCCAGCAGCAGGCCGATCAGCGCCAGCACCAGCCGGGCCACCGGGCGGCTCGCCCCGATCGCGTCCAGCAGCTCGCGGATCAGCAGCGGCTGCAGCAGCGCGGACGGCGCGGAGAGCAGCGACAGGACGGCGACCACGATCAGCGTGCCGCGATGGATGCGCAGGTAGGGACCGAGCGCTCGCAGTCCGACCCGGGTTATGTCGTCGTCCCCCATGGGGGAAGCGTAGCCGCGAGCACGGCCTGCAACTCGTGCCTGCGCCGGGCGGCCAGATCGGCGAGCAGCCGCGGCGCCTCCGCGAACGGGACCACCGCGGTGATCAGGTGCTTGCGGATCGCCGGGCCGTCCGCGCGCAACAGGTCCACGGTGGCCGCGGAGAGGCGTTCCCGGTCCCAGGCGGGGGCCAGCCCGCGCGGCACCCGGCCGATCTGTGCGCAGCGCACCCCCAGGCCGTTGTGGTGGAACTCCTCGCCGAGCCGCACCTGGTCCGCGCCGCCCTGATAGAAGGCCAGGTCGATGACGGTGCCCTGCGGCCGGAGCAGCCGCAGCGCCAGGTGCAGCGCCCAGTCCTGTCCGCGGCACTGGAACACGACGTCGGCGCCGCGGTCCCCGGCGTGGTGCCGCCACGCGGTCTTCAGCGTCGTCGCGGGGTCGTCGGCGGTGTCCATCGCGGTCAGGCCGAGCGCCTCGGCGATCGCGCGGCGCTCCGGGTCCGGGTCGAGCACGACCACCGAGGCGGCTCCGTGCGCGCGGGCGAACAGGGCGGTGAGCAGGCCGACCACGCCCGCGCCGGTGATCGCGACGCGCCGGCCGCGGACCCCGTCGCCGAGTTCGGTTCCGTGCACGTCGGCCGCGGCGTGCAGCAGGCCGTTCGCGCAGATCGGACCCATGTGCGCGACGTAGACGCCGAGGATCGGGTCCAGGTCCGCGGGCAGCACCACCACGCGGTCGCGCAGCGGGTCGGCCGGGTAGGCGGTGCGATGCCCGTAGGCCATCGCGACCATGGTGCCGTCCCGGAACGCCGGGGTGCGGCTGTCCTCCACCCGGGCCACCTCCATGTAGCCGAGGCGGCCGACCGGATAGGGCTCGCCGACCGGCCCGCCGAACAGGCCGAGCTCCGGGTCGAAGCCGTGGTGCAGCGCCGGGTGGACGCCCTTGACGAAGCTCAGCTCGGTGCCGGCCGAGACGCCGCTGAACAGGGTGCGGGCCCGGAATCCGCGATCCGGCACGGCCTCTTCGGGCGCGGTGGTGATCTCCGGCCGGCCGGGCGCGGCGACGATCACGGTCAGCTCGTCAGACAAGAGAGATCTCCGGGGTACGCGGGCGGACCACGCCGCCGCCGGCCGAGGACTCGGCGACGGCCACGGCCAGGGCATGGGTGCGCAGCGCCTCCGGATAGGGCACCCGCACCTCGTCCCCCTCACCACGCACGGCCGAGATGAACGCTTGATCCACCGCGACCCGGGCCGCCTCGGCATCCGCCGCCACGGTCCGCGTGCCGTCCGCATCCCGGATCACCAGCTCGGTCTCGCTGATCGCCAGCGCCAGCCCGTCGGCGTAGATCTCCAGCCCGGCGCGGTGCTTCCAGCCGAGCACGCTGGTGGTGGCCAGGCTGCCGACCGCGCCGCTCGCGAACCGCAGGGTGGCCGCGGTGGCGCCGTCCACGTCCGCGCCGTCCACCGGCGGCGGCGTGCCGTTGCCCGCCGCCCACACCTCGGTCACCTCGCCGGCCAGGTGCCGGGCCAGGTCGAGGACGTGCGCGGCCTGCTCGATCACCGGGCCGCCGCTGCGGTCCCGGCGCGCCCACCAGGCCACCGGCGGCACCTTGTCCAGCCAGGCGCCGGTGACCAGCCGGATCGGCCGGTCGGCCAGCAGCGCCCGGGCCTGCTCCACGACGGCCAGGTAGCGCCAGTGGTGCCCGACCGCGGTGGGAATGCCGCGCCGGGCGATCAGGCCGGCCAGGTCGGTGGCGGTGTCCAGGTCGAGGGCGATCGGCTTCTCCACGAACATCGGCAGCCCGGCCGCGATCACCGCCCGCTCGGCCGGCCCGTGCGCGAACGGTGGCACACACACGTACACCACGTCCGGCTCCCCGGCGAGCAGGGCCGGCACGTCCGGCACGGCCGCGGCGCCGTGTTCGGCGGCCAGGGCGGCGGCGGACTCCGGCCGTACGTCGGTCACCGCGGTCAGGCGCACTCCGGCCAGCCCGGACAGCACCCGCGCATGTCGTTGCGCGACGCCACCGGCGCCGATCATCCCCACTCGAGTCAGCATCGTCATCGCTTACCCGAGATCGACATTGTTATGTGCCGTTCAGATTGACGACGTCCGGACAGGGAACTCGGTCCCCGATCGACCAAGCGACTCTCATCGAATCGGAGGTGGTGGCCATGCGGCCTTCGCACGTGACCGTTTCCCCGGTGGTGGAGGCCTGGGCGGCCTATCGCAGCAGCTCAGCCGGCGACTGGCCGGCAGCACAGCTGGTGCGGGCCAAAGGCGGCACCACCGTGAGCGTGGTGGTGCCGGCCCGCGACGAGGAGGCGACCATCGGCCCGATCGTGGCGACCATCCGGCGGTGCCTGATGGACCGGGTGCGGCTGGTCGACGAGATCGTGGTGGTCGACTCGCGCTCCACCGACCGCACCGCGGAGGTGGCCGAGGCGGCCGGCGCCCGGGTGGTCTCGCAGGACGAGATGACCCGCGGCCTGCCGCGGATGGAGGGCAAGGGCGACGCGCTGTGGGCCGGCCTCGCGGCGGCCGGCGGCGACGTGGTCGCCTTCGTCGACGGTGACCTGCGCGACTTCTCCGCACACTTCGTCACCGGGCTGATCGGGCCACTGCTCACCGATCAGTCGGTGGAGTTCGTCAAGGGCTTCTACCACCGCCCGCTGCGGCACGCGTCCGGCACCGAGCCGGACGGCGGCGGCCGGGTCACCGAGCTGGCCGCCCGCCCGCTGATCAGCCTGTGCTGGCCGGAACTGTCCGGCCTGGTCCAGCCGCTGGCCGGCGAGTACGCGGGCCGCCGCCGCACGCTGGAACGGATCCCGTTCGTCTCCGGCTACGGCGTCGAGCTCGCCATGCTGATCGACCTGCTCGAGCTGGTCGGGCTGGACGCGCTGGCCCAGGTGGACCTCGGCGAGCGGCACCACCGCCACCAGGACACCGAGGCGCTGGGCAGGATGTCCGCGCAGATCATGGTGACCGCGTGGTCCCGGCTGCACCGGGCCGGCCTGACCCGAGACCAGCGGCCACCGTCCACCGTGCTCACCCAGTTCCGGCGCGGTGGCGAGCACGCGATGCCCGGGCTGAACCGCGAGATCGTGGTCGGCGACATCGGCGTGGACGAGCGGCCGCCGCTCGCCGCCCTGCAGCGGGGAGTGCCGGCATGCGGGTTCTGATCAACGCGGGGCCGTGGCTGGCGGTGCCGCCGCGCGGCTACGGCGGCATCGAGAACGTGATCGCCGCCCTGGTGCCCGAGCTGCGCCGGCTGGGCGTCGAGGTGGTGCTGGCCACGGTCGGCGAGAGCGAGCTGCCGGTGGAGGAGCGGGTGTCGGTGTTCGCGGCCGGCCAGTTCGCCCGGTTGCAGCGGCCGTACAACCAGGTGTGCGGCATCGTGCCGGCGCATCAGCACCGGGTGCGCCGGCGGCTGCGCGACGGCGACATCGACCTGGTGCACGACCACGTGGAGGCGGCCGGGCTGACCTCCTACGACCCGGACGGCCCGCCGGTCCTGCACACCCTGCACTGGGACCTGACCAAGCACCCGGAGCTGTACGGCAGCCTGGACGCCGGGCCGCGGCTGCGGGTGAACGGGGTCTCCGCCGACCAGCTCACGCACGCCCCGGCGGCGCTGCGGGCACACTCGGCCGGGCACGTGCACCTGGCCACGCCGCTGGCCACCGACGCGGACCGGCGACCGGACGTGGCGAAGGGCGGGCACGCGGTGGTGCTCGGGCGGATCACCCCGGGCAAGGGTCAGGACCTGGCGGCGCGGCTGGCTCACGAGCACGGGTTCGACCTCGTGCTGGCGGGGCCCGTGGGCCCGTACCAGAATGAAGTTGATCTTGCGGCGGCCGGCGACGACGACAACCCGGACGTGCGCTTCTGGCGCACCGAGGTGGCGCCGCACGTGGACGGCGACCGGGTGCGCTGGGTCGGCATGGTGCACGGCCGCGACCGCGACGACCTGGTGGCGACCGCGCGGGCGGCGCTGTTCCCGCTGCGCTGGGACGAACCGGGCGGCACCGCGGTGGTCGAGGCGCTCGCCCTGGGCACGCCGGTGGTCGGCATCGCCCGCGGCTGCCTGCCCGAACTGATCGACCAGGACCACACCGGCCTGCTCACCCCGGCCGAGGACGAACTCGGCGAACTCGTGCACAAGGCGGCCGCCCTGTCGCCGCGGGATTGCCGCGCGGAGGCGGCGCGACGCTTCACGCCGGCCGTGATGGCCGCGTCCTACCAGCGGCTTTACCAGCGACTCGGGTCCGGCTGAGGGTTTATCAATGGTCCGCAGCGGGCATCGAGGGCTGCCCGGACGCATCGGTGGGAGGGGGCGAATGGCGAGCCATCTGGTCTGCCGGCCGGAGAAAGCCCTGCCGGTGGCCGTCCTGAGCGTGCGCGGGGAGCTCAACCTGCAGACCAGCGACGCACTGCGCCGAGCCGTCGCCCGCATCGTCGCCCCGCAGCCCGAAGCCCTGCTGGTCGATCTCGGCAAGGTCCGCATCACCGACCCGCGCGGGCTGCGCGTGCTGCCCGCGCTGATGACCGAGACCGCCGAGTGGCCGAACGTGCCGATGGTGGTCTGCGGCCCCGGCTCGGCCGGCCACGACCTGGGCTGTGCGCAGATCACCTATGCCGAGAGCTGCGACGACGCGATGGCCGCGATCGCCGACGAGCCGGAACCGCGGCGCATCCGGGTGCGGCTGCGGCCGGTGCCGGACGCGTGCCGCCAGGTGCGGCAGCTGGTCACACAGGCGTGCGGGACATGGCAGCTGTCCGAGGCGGCGGCCACGGCGTCGCTGGTCGCGACCGAACTGGTGGCCAACGTGGTGCGGCATGCGCACACCACAATGGAGTTCACGCTGGGGCTGCGGGACAACAAGATCTGTCTGACCGTACGCGACGGAAGCCGCGGTCTTCCGCGGCCGGCCGACCCTCGTCTCGACGCGGCGGGCGGGCGCGGGCTGCGCCTGGTCCGCGAACTCACCGAGTCCTGGGGCGTGCTGCCCTTCTCCGACGGCAAGGTGGTGTGGACCCGCCTCGTCGTGGCGTGACCTGTCCTTGCTCTGCACACATATCCGCAACACCCGCTTACGGCGAACGCCGCCGGCCTTTCGGGGCCGGCGGCGTTCGGTTTTTGGTCGCAGGTTGCTGTTAGTGCTGGTCCGGGCCGGGGCGGCGAGGGAGGCCGCTGGGGGCGTCCTCGGGCGGGAGCTCCGGCTCGGGGCGGTCGGGGACGCGTGGGGCGGCGGGCAGGCCGGTGAGGCCGCTCGGGGCGGCTTCCGGGTCTTCGGTGCCCGGTGCGGGGGTCGGGGCCGCGGCGGGGGTCGGGGCCGCGGCGGGGGCGGGTGGCATCAGGCCCGACGGTGCTGGCCCGGTTACGGCGTCTGGCATGGCGGGTTGGCGGTTGAGCTGGCCCATCTGCGGGGGTTCGAGTGGGGGACGGCCCTGCGGTGCGGTGGCTGCCTGGTGCCCTTGCGCGGATGCGGTCTGGGTGCCGCCCGGGTGGCCTTCGGGTCCACGGTGGCCGGTGCCGGCCTGCTGGAAGGCGCCCGGCTGGAACGCTGAACCGGGCTGGGTTCCGGTGGGCGAAGGGTGACCGCCGACGGGCTGCTGCGCCGCGCTGGGCTGGATGCCACTGGGCGGCTGGTGACCTTGGTTGGGGTGCGTCGCCGTGCCGGGCATGTTGCCCGTGGGCGGCTGGTGACCCTGGTTGGAGTGCACTGCGGTGCCTGGCTGGTCGGCGGTCGGAGGCTGGTGGACGCCGACCGGGTGCTGCGCGGGGCCCGGCTGGAAGGCGCCGGTCGGCTGGTGGCCCGAGGGCGGCTGGTGGCCCTGGCCGGGCTGAAGGGCCGCGCCGGGCTGGAAGGCGGTGGCCGGCTGGTTGGCGCTCGGTGGCTGGTGGCCGCCTGCCGGTGGCTGCGTCGTGCCGGGCTGCTGGCTCGCGCGAGGCAGGAAGACGCTGTCGGGCTGATTGCCCGTCGAGGGCTGGTGGGTTCCGCTGGGCTGAATGCCGGTCGGGGGCTGGTGGGTGCCGCTGGGCTGGGCTGCCGCGCCGGGGTGTTGCTGGGTCTGGCCGGGCCGGGAGGCGGTGCCGGGCTGGTTTGCCGGCGGCGGCTGGTGGCCGGCGCCGGGCTGGGACGACGCGCCGGGCTGCTGGCTTGCGCGAGGCAGGAACGGGCTGTCGGAACCGGCGCTCGGCTGACCGCCTGCCGGAGGCTTCGAGACGGTGCTCGACTGGTGGGTGGCTCCCGGCTGGCTCGCGGTGGGTGGCCGGCTTCCGGGTGTGGCCGAGGTGTGCGGGTCCTGGGTCGTCGGCGGGCGGTTGAGCTGGCCCATCTGCGGGGGTTCCAGGGGTGGGCGCGCTGTGGCAGCGGCGGGTTGCTGCGGGTGGCCGGTGGGGAGGGTTTCGGTGGGCGGTGCGGTGAACTGGCCGAACTGCGGACCCGAAGACTGACCCGGCTGGGCTTCTCCAAGCTGGCCTGGCTGCGCGCCGCTGGGCTGGCTGCTGCCGGGCTGGCTGCTGCCGGGCTGGCTGCTGCCGGGCTGGCTGCTGCCGGGCTGGCTGCTGCCGGGCTGGCTGCTGCCGGGCTGGGTGCCGCTGGGCTGGGTGCTGCCGGGCTGACCGGAGTGGATGCCGCTGGGCCGGCCGGGCTGTGCGTCGCCAGGCTGAGTGCCGCCGAACTGACCAGGCTGACCTGTCCCAGGTTGACTTGTCCCAGGCTGACCCGGCTTGGCGGTGCCGGTCTGACCGGGCTGCGCTCCCCCGGCCTGGCCGAGCCGCGCTCCCCCGGGCTGACCGGGCTGCGCGCCGGCCGGGTGCGTGGCGGATGGGTGAGCGGGCGTCGGGGCGGTGGTGCTTGCGGGACCCGGTTGGCCCGCGCCGAGGAGGCCTGCGCCCGGGTGCGCGGGCTGGGAGCGCAGGAACGGGCTCTCCGGCTGGGCGGCCTGCGGTGCGGGTGACGGCTGGGCCGGTGTCGCCGGCGCGGCGGCAGGCGGAGTGCTCGCCATGGGGAACCCGCTCTGGCCGCGCGCGGCTTGCGGGCCGTGGGCGGGCTGGCCGAGGCGGTTCGGGTCGGGAAGCGGCGGATCCGCGGCGGCCGGTGCGGAAGCGAACGCCGACTGTGCCGCGGCGGTCGGGGCTTCGGCGGGGCGCGGCGCCCGCGGGAATGCCGGGGCGTCCAGCGGGCGGTTCTGGCGGTCGAAGAGCGGTGGGCCGAGCAGCAGCGGATCGATCACCGGCTCCGATGCGGGCGGCTCCGGCTGCGCGACGGCCGGCTCCGGCTCGGTCGGATCCAGGTCGGGACGTGTCATCCGGGCCGGCGGCAGGCCTGTCGGTTCCGACCCCGCCTCGTCCAACCCGGTCGGCTGCCACCCTGCCGGTCCGGAAACGGTCCGATCCGAGCCGGTCGACTGCACCCCGGCCGACTGCACGCCCGTCGACTGCACGCCCGTCGACTCCAAGCCGGCCCCGCCCATGCCGGTCGGTTCCGATCCGGTCGACTCGGAAGCAGCCCGACCCAAGCCGATCGACCCAGACCCGGCCGACTCCGAACCAGCCGACTCCGAACCAGCCCGACCCAAGCCGGTCGACTGCAAATCGGTCGAACCCGAAGCAGCCCGACCCAAGCCAGTCGACTCCGAACCGGTCGACTCCGAACCGGTCGACTCCGAACCGGTCGACTCCGAACCGGTCGACTCCGAACCGGTCGACTCCGAACCGGTCGACTCCGAAGTAGCCTGACCCAAGCCAGTCGGCGCCGAACCGGTCCGGCTCAGACCCGTTGGATCCGCGTTCTCCGGGTTCGCGATGTCGGCCGGGGTTTCGGGGCCGGCCGCCGGGCGGGGCGGTGTTCCCTCCGATGCCAGGCCGCTCGGCTCGTCCTCACCGACCGGCGCCCCGGCGACCTCCGCGGCCGGACCGGACAGGCCCGGCAGCTTGCCGTGCGAGGAAGCACTCGACCCGTCGCCGCTCGCACCAACACGGGTCGGCTCCGGATCCACGGCGGCCTCCACGAGATCGCCGCCGATGCGCCGGGTCGGGGAATCGTCCGACGCGGCCGAATCCTCTGCGGAAGCCTCTGGCGGCGGGACTTCGCCGGACGACAGGGCCGCGGCGTCACCTGGCTTCTCCGCCGGCGCCGGGGTGGTGAAGGAGGGCGCCGGGGTGGTGAAGGAGACGGCGGCGCCGGTGGGGGCGTACCCGGAGGATCTTGCCGCGTCGGAGCCGGCGGCCGGCAGATCGGGGAGGCCCAGCGGCGTGCTGGCCCCGAGGCCTTGGGCGCGGGCCGCTTCGACCAGGCCGGACGACTCGGCGAGCCCGGCGGCGAAGAGCACCTCGGCCGCCGCTCGCCCGGACGGGCACGGCAGCGGTTCCCCGCAGACCGGGCAGATCATCATGCCCTCGCGCGGGCCGGCCCCGCCCGCGTGCGCCTCCACCATTTCGCGAGCGGTGCGCGCGAGCACGCTGTCCGGCCTCACGTAAGTGCCAGTCGATGCCATCCTGCCCTCATCCCCCGTCGAACCCGTCGGCGCGCCGCCCGGCCGCGCCGGGAGAACACACGTCAAGCCCAAGTTCACCGTCTCGTACGCGGCTCCGTGCCGGTTTCGCGCAATCGGTAACCCCATGGCGGACATCCGTCCCACCGGCCTCTCGCGCACCGGCGGGTTTGAGCGGTCCGGGCGGAGGGCAGCCTCCCGCCATGAGTGAACCCGGCCACGGCGCGACCGTCACCCCTTACGAGGACGGGCCGCTGCTGCTTCGCGGAGACTTCACCCTGCTCACCCCGGACGGCGAGGAGATCGAGCCGGGGCGTCGCACGGTCGCGCTGTGCCGGTGCGGCAAGTCGGCGATCAAGCCGTTCTGCGACGGCACCCACAAGGCGATCGGCTTCCGCGCCGGCACCACCCGCGACAGCGACCCGCCCCGCGACTGAGCCGGCCGTGGGATCGTTCCGGCGTGCGCGGCCGCTCCCTCTGAGGAAGCAGAGCAAGAGCGGCCGCTCCCTCAGAGGAAGCAGAGCAAGAGCGGCCGCTCCCTCAGAGGAAGCAGAGCAAGGACGGCCGCTCCCGCTGAGGAAGCAGAGCAAGGACGGCCGCTCCCGCTGAGGAAGCAGAGCAAGGACGGCCGCTCCCGCTGAGGAAGCAGAGCAAGGACGGCCGCTCCCTCAGAGGAAGCAGAGCAAAGGGGTCACAGCAGGGGTTCGCGCAGCGACGAGCCGCCCGCCTTCCAAGCCGCGAGCACCCCCGCGGCCCAAGCGTCGTCCAGCGCCAGCGCGCAGCGCGCCCCGAACAGCACGTCCCCGGCCAGCTCCGGCTCCGCGTCGGCGAACGTCCCGCACATGTCGTTGGCGGCGATCTGCTCGTGCACCGCGTCCGCTTCCACGTGCTCGTCGTAGAACGCGGTCGCCTCGGGGTCGCCGCCGAGGCGCCGCAATCCGTTGCCGTAGGCCCGGTTCGGCGTCGTCGAGGTCATCTCGTAGGCCGCCAGATGTCCGAGCAGCGCCCCGCGCCGGCGGCGGTGCAGCCCGAACAGCGACATCACGTTGTTGGTCGCCAGGGTGGCCGCGGGCACGGCGTCGACGTAGGCGCCGTAGGTGGTGTCCAGGTCGAGCGCCATCATCGTCCGCTTGAACAGTTCCTGGTGCATGCGGGGCGCGCGGCCGTACCCGTACTCGTCGATCTGGATCTCGATCAACGCGGCCTTGGCCGCACCGCCCAGCCGGGGAATCGCGAAGGTGTGCGGGTCCGCCTCGCGGAGGTGATAGACGGAGCGGTGCGCGGCGAACTCCCGGAACTGCGCGCGGGTGGCCCGCCCGCGCAGATATTTCGACAGCGACGGGCCGGTGTCCGCGCTGGTCAGCGCGACGAGTTCGGTCGCGATCGGCCCATCGGGCGCCCGCACCGGCCCGACCAGCTCGGTCAGCCGCTCTTCAAAGGCGACTTCGAGACCGGTACGCACGGCGATCAGCGACGGCTGCCACTCCCAGGCGTCGTCCACCCCGTCCCAGCCGCGGTAGTTCAGCTCGTAGAGCAGGAACAGCGACAGCTGCAGGTCGTCTTCGTCCGGGGCGGAGATCGGGACGGACACATCGTGCGGGGCGGCGGCCAGCGCCCGGATCAGGGCCTCGGAGACCGGCCCTCGTGAGGACGGAAGCTTCATGCGGCGCGGAATGCCCGCCCGGTGAACGATCAAACAGTCACGTGAATCCCCGAAATTCACTTTCTGTGATCAGACAGTGACCGTTCGTACCATAAAACGCATGGACGACACCGAGCTGCACCGCGAGCAGATCCTCCGGCACGCCGGCCCGATCATCACCGGCCGGTTCCTCGGTTTCCGCACCTCGTACACCCGCGAGATCAAGGTCGGCCAGCCGCTGGTGCTGGCCGTGTTCGTCTCCGCCACCGTGGCCCGGCTGATCGGCGCGCTGATCCGGCTCCGGGGCGTGCGACGCCGCTTCAAGGACCTGAAGAAGGGTCCCGAGTTCCTGGTCACACCGGTGCGCCTGCGCGACGACCTGGGCCAGGTCTACGAGGTGGAGATGCACGGCCATCTGGCGGCGTCCGCCCTGCACCGCGGCGACCTGGTGCAGGTGACCACGCAGCCGCAGGCCGACCCCAAGCTGCCGGCGCGCCTGACCCGGATGGTCAATCTCACCACCATGCAGCCGCTCACGCCGCGCATCCCGACGCTCTGGTCGCACCTGGGCCCGGCGCTGCTGATCCAGGCCGCGCTCGGCGTGACCATCGCGATCGGCGTGACCGCGGCCTGGATCAGATAGCGGCGGTCAGAGCTTCCCGAGCGGCACCGTGCCGGCCATCGCCGCGTCGCCGGCGTCGTTCGGGTGCAGGTGATCGCCGCTGTCGTAGACGGGCAGGATCCGCGTGGGGTCGGCCGGGTCGCGGGTGACCGCGTCGAAGTCCGCCACTCCCGCGAACGCGCCGTCGCCGCCCGCGCGGATCCACTCGTTGACCGCCACCCGCGTGGCCTCCAGCTCGGGCGACCAGGAGAACCAGCCCCGGAACGGCATGATGGTCGCGCCGATCACCCGGACGTCACGGTTTCGGGCCTGCGCGGCCAGTTGCGCCAGCCCGGCGATGATCTGCTGCGGGTCGGTCTGGTGCGGGTCCTGCTGGATGTCGTTCACGCCCTCGAAGATGATCACCGTGCGCACCCCGGCCCGGTCCAGCACGTCCGGGCCGTTGCGCACCAGCGCGCTGCGCCCGAAGGTCGAGAAGATGTTGTAGTTCGGGTAGTTGCTGTCCAGCAGCACCCGGTTGCCGCTGATCCCGGAGTTGGCGATGCCGTAGTCCGGCACCGGCGACCGGGCCAGCCGCGCGGCCAGGTAGTCGGTCCAGCGCCGGTTCGCGTTGAAGGTGGAGGTGACGCCGTCGGTGATCGAGTCGCCGAGCGCGACCACGGTGCCCGGCCCGCCCTGCACGTCGACGCCGCTCACGTAGTGCCAGACCTGGGTGCGCTCGGCGAACGCGGTGGCCGCCTCGTCGCCGGCGTGGTCGGCCGGCCCGCGGCTGAACACCGAGTCCTGCATCGCCGCCGGGTGGAAGGTGACGGTGCCGGACGGCTGCGGGGTCCAGGTGCTGACCAGCAGGTCACGGTCGGCCTTGACGCGCAGCGCGACCGGGTCGCTGACCACGTCGGCGCCGGCCGGGATGGTGAACGTGGACCGGCCGTTGAACAGCACGTCGCGCATCGTGCCGGGCACCGCCGCGCCGTCGCTCTGGTCGATGGCGCCGGTGCGTTGCCCGCCCTTGTGCGCGGAGACGGCAACCGTCACGTGGCCCATCAGCACGGGCGCGGTGCCGAACCGATTGGACAGGTGCACCCGGACCTTGGTGCCGGCCACGGTCGTGTGCACCACGTTCCGGATGGTGAATCCGACGTACCCCTGCTGGTTGCCGCCGACCGCCGCGGCCGGCGCGGTGGCCCACGTGGTGGTCCAATCCCCGGCCCCCGCGGCCTGAGCGGGCGACCCCCAGGCGAGCGTCGCCGCGACGACTCCGGCGGCAATAAGTCCCTTACCTCGCATTGAACTCCCCCTATGCATGGCAGACATGCATGAGTCTCGATGTCTAGGAGGCCGCTGTAAAGAGCGTGTAACAACGCCTCACCGCTGGCGCGGGCCCGGTCAGCGGGAGATCATAGGTCGGGCAACTACAGTGCGTGAGAGGGCGGTACGCGGTGGGCGAAGAGGTCGAGCAGCGCGTTTTCACCCGCGAGGACCGCGCGAAGTACCGCCACAAGATCCGGCGCAGCCTGGACGTGTTCGCGTCCATGCTGCGCGAGTCCCGCTTCGAGTTCGAGCGGCCGCTCACCGGCATGGAGATCGAGCTCAACCTGATCGACGCGAACGCCGACCCGGCGATGCGCAACGCCGAGGTGCTCGGCGCGATCGCCGACCCGGACTTCCAGACCGAGCTCGGCCAGTTCAACGTCGAGATCAACCTGCCGCCGCGGCGACTGGCCGGCGAGGAGAACGCCGACCTCGAGCGCACGCTGCGGGCCAGCCTGAACAACGCCGAGGAGCATGCCCGCTCGGTGGGCGCGCACATGGTGATGATCGGCATCCTGCCGACGCTGCGCCGCGAGCACATGACCGCGGACGCGCTCTCCGCCAACCCGCGGTACGCGCTGCTGAACGAGCAGATCTTCGCGGCCCGCGGCGAGGACCTGGAGATCCGGATCGACGGCATCGACCGGCTGTCGGTCACCACCGACACCATCGCGCCCGAGTCGGCCTGCACCAGCACCCAGTTCCACCTGCAGGTGAGCCCCGAGCAGTTCGCCGCCTATTGGAACGCCGCCCAGGTGGTGGCCGGCGTGCAGGTGGCGCTGGGCGCGAACTCGCCGCTGCTGTTCGGCCGCGAGCTGTGGCGCGAGACCAGGATCCCGCTGTTCGAACAGGCCACCGACACCCGGCCGGAGGAGATCAGAGCCCAGGGGGTGCGCCCGCGGGTGTGGTTCGGCGAGCGCTGGATCACCTCGGTGTTCGACCTGTTCGAGGAGAACGTCCGCTACTTCCCGGCGCTGCTGCCGATCTGTGACGACGACGAACCGTCCGAGATCCTGGAGCGCGGGGACACCCCGGAGCTGAGCGAGCTCCGCCTGCACAACGGCACGGTCTACCGCTGGAACCGGCCGATCTACGCGGTCGTGAAAGGCCGCCCGCACCTGCGGGTGGAGAACCGCGTGTTGCCGGCCGGCCCGACCGTGGTCGACACCATCGCGAACGCCGCCTTCTACTACGGGCTGGTCCGGGTCCTCGCCGAGGCGGAGCGGCCACTGTGGACGCAGATGTCGTTCAGCGCGGCCGAGGAGAACTTCCACGCCGGCGCCCGGCACGGCATCGACGCCTCGGTGTTCTGGCCGGGCCTGGGCTATGTGCCGGTCACCGAACTGGTGCTGCGCCGGCTGCTGCCGATGGCCAAGGAGGGCCTGGACCGCTGGGGAGTGTCGGCCGGCGAGCGCGACCGCATGCTAGGCATCATCGAGCAGCGCTGCCTGACCCACCGCAACGGCGCCTCGTGGCAGGTGGCGACGTTGCACGCGCTGGAGGCGGACGGCCTGGACCGGCAGGAGGCGCTGCACGAGATGCTGCGCCGCTACCTGCCGCCGATGCACGAGAACATCCCCGTCCACGAGTGGCCACTGCCCTAACGTCAAGATCAAATTCAGACGGCTACGCGCGACGGAGAATCCGGCGTGGCACACCCGCCGGGCCGTCGCGGGTCACCCCCTCCGCCCCGGCGCCGGGCGGGCCCGTCAGACCGCCGCTGCCGCGGCGACCACCCGGCGGGCGAAGGCCGGATGCCCGGCCCAATGCAGGTGCAGATAGGACGCGTGCAGAGCGCGGGTGGCGAAGCCCTCGGGGTCGTCGCCGCGCCACTGCCAGGCCGCGCCACCCGCCGGTGAGAGCAGCAGACCGGACCGCGGGTGCACGCTCGTGCGGTGGAACTCGTGGCCGGTCACCCGGGTGCCGGCCGGCGCCAGCGGGCTGTCCGTCAGGGCGACCGCGTCCCGGTAGCCCAGGGTCAGCTTCGGGGTCATCGAGGCGTCCGCGTCGAGCACGCCGCACATCGGGGCGCCGTCCAGGGTGTGGCAGAGCCAGAGCAGGCCGGCGCACTCGGCGACGATCGGGCCGCGCAGGTCGGCGACCGCCTCGAGCATCGGGGTGTTGGCCGACAGTTCTCTCGCATAGACCTCGGGGAAGCCGCCGCCCACCACGAGCGCCCGGGTGCCCGGCGGGAGGGCGGTGTCGCGCAGCGGGTCCACGGTCACCACGTCGGCGCCGGCGGCGGCCAGGAGTTCGGCCGTTTCCGCGTACGCGAAGGAGAAGGCCGGACCACCGGCGAGCGCGACCACCGGACGGCCCGGCACCGGATCCTCGGCCGCCGGGCTCCACGGCGCGGCCGAGAGGGCGGGCGCGGATCGCGCGACCGCCAGCACCGCCTCGAGATCGACCGCGGCCGCGATCAGGTCGGCGAGCGCGGCGACCGACGCCAGGGCCTCGGCGCGGCGTTCGGCGGCCGGGACCAGACCGAGATGCCGGGACGGCGCGGCCACCGCATCGGCGCGCCGCAACGCGCCCAGCACCGGCGTGCCGACCTCCTCGCAGGCGTCGCGCAGGATGCCCTCGTGCCGTTCCGAGCCGACCCGGTTGAGGATCACCCCGGCGATCCGCGCGTTGCCGAAGCTGCGGAAGCCGTGCACCAGCGCGGCCACCGACCGGCCCTGCGCGGCGGCGTCCACGACCAGCAGCACCGGCGCTTCGAGCAGCGCCGCCACCTGCGCGGTCGAACCGGTCTCGCCGGCCCCGGTGCGCCCGTCGTAGAGGCCCATCACGCCCTCGACCACGGCCAGCTCCGCGCCCGCCGAGCCGTGCGCGAACAGCGGCCCGATCAGCTCCTCGCCGCACAGCACCGGGTCGAGGTTGCGGCCCGGCCGGCCCGCCGCGAGCGCGTGGTAGCCGGGGTCGATGTAGTCCGGCCCGACCTTGAACGGCGCCACGGTCAGGCCGCGGGCGGCGAAGGCGGCCAGCAGCCCGGTCGCCACCGTGGTCTTGCCGTGGCCGGAGGCGGGCGCGGCGATCACCACCCGCGGGACGCTCACCACTCGATGCCCGCCTGGCCCTTGCGGCCCGCGTCCATCGGGTGCTTCACCTTGGTCATCTCGGTGACCAGGTCGGCCGCGTCGATCAGGTCCGGGTGCGCGTCCCGCCCGGTGATCACCACGTGCTGGGTGCCCGGCCGGTTCCGCAACGTGTCGACGACGTCCGCGACGTCCACCCAGCCCCACTTCATCGGATAGGTGAACTCGTCCAGCACATAGAACGCGTGCGTCTGCGCGGCCAGGTCGCGCTTGATCTGCGCCCAGCCCTCGGCCGCCTCGGCGGCGTGGTCGCGCTCGGTGCCCGGCCGCTGGATCCAGGACCAGCCCTCGCCCATCTTGTGCCAGGTGATCCGCTCGCCCAGCGCCTTGAGCGCCTTCTCTTCACCGACCTTCCACTTCGGACTCTTCACGAACTGGAAGACGCCGATGTCCCAGCCCGCGCTCCAGGCCCGCAACGCCATCCCGAACGCCGCCGTCGACTTGCCCTTGCCGTGTCCGGTGTGGACGGCCAGCACGGCCTGCCGGCGGCGCTGGCGGGTGGTGAGCCCGTCGTCGGGAACGACCTCGACCCTTCCCTGCGGCATCAGGCGGCTTCCAGGGCGTCGAGCGGCACCAGGTCGGCGTCGAGCGCGGCGGCGAGCCGACCGGCCAGGCCGAGCCGCACCGGCCCGGACTCGCAGTCGACCACCACGGCGGCCACCCCGGCCAGGCTCGGCGCGATCAGCGCGGGGTCGGGCCCGCTGGTCGCGCGCCCGTCGGTCACCACGATCAACAGCGGCCGCCGTCGTGGATCGCGCCGTCGCTCGGTCGCGATGGTGGTCACCGCGGCCCGCAAACCCAAGGCGAGAGGGGTACGCCCACCCGTGCGCAGAGTCGCCAGCCGGAGCACCCCGACCTCGTGGCTCGACGTGGGCGGCAGCACCTGCTCGGCCGTCTTGCCCCGAAACGTGATCATGCCGACCCGGTCCCGGCGCTGATACGCGTCCCGCAGCAACGACAGCACGGCCGTCTTCACCACGGTCATCCGCTTGCGCGCCGCCATCGAGCCGGACGCGTCCACCACGAAGAGCACCAGATTGGCCTCGCGTCCGACGTGCACCGCCTCGCGCAGATCGCGCGGCTCGACCGTGCGCGATCCTCGGTGGATCGCCGCGCGCAGCGTCGCGGGCAGGTGCGGCGCCCCGGCCAGTTTGCCGACCGGCTCCCGCGACCCGGTGACCCGGCCGCGCCGCGCGCGAGACGGCGACCGCCGCCCGGCGTGCCCGGCCACCGCGCCGCGCTTCGCGATCGTCAACGTGCGGGGCCGGTAGGCGGGCCCGGCCGCGGCGGGCGCCGCGACCGGCACCGGCTGCGGGTCGTGGGCCGGCTGCTGGTCCTGGGCCGGCTGCTGGTCCCGGACCGGCTGCCCGTCCTGTTCCACCTGCTCCTCGGTCCGGTTCGTTCCGTCGCCGCTCTCCGGCGGCGGGCCGTCGGACGGCTCGGGCCCGTCTCCCCCACCGGGCGGTGGCGGCGGCGGGGGCGGGTCCTCGTCGTCCTCGCCGTCGCCGGCCGCGTCGAGCGCGTCTTGCAGCTTCTGCTCGTCGCTGCCCGGCGGGTCCAGCGGATCCTTGCGGCGCCGGTGCGGCAGCGCCAGCCGCGCCGCGTCCTGCACATCCTCGCCGGTCACCCGGTTTCGCCCGTGCCACGCGGCCAGCGCCACCGCGCAGCGCGCCACCACGATGTCCGCGCGCATGCCGTCCACCCCGTAGGCCAGGCAGACCCGCGCGATCCGGTCGAGCTCCGCATCGGGCAGCAGGACCGACGGCGCCGCCGCGCGGGCCGCCGCGATCCGGGCCGCCAGCTCGGCGTCCGACCCTTCGAAGCGGGCCGCGAACGCGACCGGATCCGCCTCGTAGGCCAGCCGCCGGCGCACCACCTCGGCGCGCTGCTTCGCGTCCCGGGGCGCGGTGACCGTGACCACCAGGCCGAACCGGTCGACCAGCTGCGGGCGAGGCTCGCCCTCCTCCGGGTTCATCGTGCCGACCAGCAGGAACCGGGCGGCGTGCTTGACCGACACCCCGTCGCGCTCGACGTGTGCCCGGCCCATCGCCGCCGCGTCCAGCAGCAGGTCGACGAGGTGGTCGGGCAGCAGATTGACCTCGTCCACGTAGAGCGCGCCGCGATGCGCGGCGGCCAGCAGACCCGGTTCGTAGGCCTTGACGCCGTCGGCCAGCGCGCGCTGGATGTCCAGGGTGCCGACGACACGGTCCTCGGTGGCGCCGACCGGCAACTCCACGAGCGTCGCGGGCCGTGGGCCGTGCGGGGCGTCGGCGTCGTGCGGGCCGTCGGGGCAGTCGGCGTCCGGCGCGCCCGGATCGCACGCGAACCTGCACCCGCGCACCACCTCGACCTCGGGCAGCAGGGCGGCCAGCGCCCGCACCACAGTGCTCTTCGCGGTGCCCTTCTCGCCGCGGACCAGCACCCCGCCGACGGCCGGGGAAACGGCGGTGAGCAGCAACGCGAGGCGCAGATCGTCGAGGCCCACGACGGCCGAGAACGGGTACGGCGGCAGCACGGTCATCCCTTCCGGCGGGTGTCCACGCCCGCGCTCCGGTGCATCGAGCGGCTGGAGTTCCTGACTCCCGGGATCAGCAGGATCCCCGGTCACAGTGGCGGGACCGTCCCGGATTCGCACCGGGTTCCTCCACTACCGCTCGACCGCCACTCAACCCGACGGGAAGGTGCACCGTCAATGTGATGCGTTCGCGACGCCGTCTTCCGTCTGTTTTCCGCCGCGGGTCGACACGGCCTTCTCGGTGCCGGGCAGCGGCTCGGGCGCGATCTTGTCCAGCTCGGCCACCAGATCGGCCACGGCCAGCGCGGACCGCTCGATCAGCGGCCGCATCCGGCGGTAGAGGGCGGCGTTGTCTGGGTCGGGCACTGTCGGCTCGGCGATCTTGACCAGCGCCGCCGCCTGATCGAGGTCGGGCAGGTCGCCGAGCGCGTGCCAGCCGAGCAGGCAGGCGCCCAGCCCGGTGCCCTCCGGGGTGTCCGCGATCGACACCGGCAGGTCGAGCGCGGCGGCCAGCACGCCCACCCACAGCTCGGAGGCGACCGCGCCGCCGGTGGCCCGCACCTCGGTGAGCGGGAAGCCCTCGGCGGCGAACGAGTCGCTGACCAGCGCCAACTGCTGGCACACGCCCTCGACCGCGGAGCGCACCAGGTGCGGCCGGCCGTGCTCGCGGCGCAGCCCGATATAGGCCCCGCGCATCCCGGCCCGCCACCAGGGCGCCCGCTCGCCCAGCAGATAGGGCAGGCAGAGCAGGCCCTCGCTGCCGGGCGGCGCGGTCTGCGCCTCGGTGAGCAGCGCGGCGTCGGTCTCGTCGGCGTCCTCGCCCTCGGCGGCCGGCCGGGCGAACCCGCCGGCGAAGCTCTGCCCGGCCCAGCGGATCACCGAGCCGGCGTTGTTCACCGCGCCGCCGACCACCCAGCGGTCCTCGGTGAGCGCATAGCAGAACAGCCGGCCGGCGGCGTCCGCGGTCGGCGCGTTCACCACCGTGCGCAGTGCGCCGCTGGTGCCGAGCGAGACCGCGGCGACGCCGGCCGGAGTGGCGCCGACACCCAGGTTGGCCAGCGGGCCGTCGGCGGCGCCGATGATCAGCGGGGTGTCCCGGGGCAGGCCGGCGGCGTCCGCGACCGATGGCTTCAGGGTCAGCTTCGTGGTGGTCGGGACCACCTCGGCGAGCTGGTCGGCCCGCACGCCGGCGATTTCCAGCGCTTCCGGGTCCCACTGCCGGGTGTGGATGTCGTAGAGCCCGGTGCCGGAGGCGATCGAGAGGTCCACCAGGAACGGCGCGTCGGCCACCGCGGCCAGCACCAGCTCCTTGACGCCACCCCAGCGCGGGGTCTCGCGCAGCGTGTCCGGGTCGTTCTCCCGCCACCAGGCCAGCTTGGTGAGCGGCGACATCGGGTGCACCGGGGTGCCGGTGCGAGCCTGCAGCGCCTTCGCCCGCCCGGCCAGCTTCTCGCTCTGCCCGCCGGCCCGGCCGTCCGCCCAGGTGACCAGCGGGCCGAGCGGGCGACCGGCGTCGTCCATCGGCACCAGCGCGTGCAGGAACGCGCTCAGGCTGACCGCCACCACCCGGTCGCCGCGCCCGGTGCACTCCGCGGCCACGTCGACGATCGCCTTGACGGCGGCCTTCCAGAGCTGGTCGGGGTCGAGCTCGGCGCGGCCCGGCGCGGGCACCGACAGCGGGTAGTGCACGCTGGTCAGCGCCCGCAGCTCGCCGTCCAGCCCGGCGGCGACGCCCTTGGTCGCGGTGGTCCCGGTGTCGATCCCGATCACGACGTCCATGGTCCGACCCTAATCGGGCAGGGCCTCCACCGCCGGTCGGCCGCCCCGGGTGACCCGCAGCGACGAGGCTGCCGGCGGCAGCAGGGCGGCGTCGCCCTGCACCGGCAGCCAGTCGCCGTTGCCCACGCGGTAGGCGAGGCTCGCGCTCTCGGTCGCGACCACGAAGCCGCGGTCGCCGGGCAACCGCACCCGCAGGCTCGCCGGCTGCGCCGGGTCCCCTTCGGTCACGCCGAAGAAGAACGACTTGCCGCCGAGGTAGGCGTAGGTTCGGACGGTGCGCTTGACGGCGACCGTCTGAACCACGAACGGGCTGCCGCCCGGCAACGCGCCGGTGATCCGCCAGGTGATCACCTCGGGCGGCACCGGGAAGCCGAACCGGTCGTGATAGTCCTCCCCCACCGCCGGGTCCCAGTCGATATCGACGCGGCCGAGCTGCCGCACGATGGTGGGCATCGGATCGGTTCGCACATTCGTGATCGTGGTGACGTTCGCCAGCCCGGGACCGCCGTCGCCGCCGGAGCGCAGCGCGATGGTCATGCCGCCGGCCTGCGCGGGCACCCTGGTGACCGAAGCGCCGTCGCGGAAGGTGAGCCGCGTGAACCTGCGATCGGGCCGGCCCTCGTCGTCCCAGCGCAGCTCGGGCGAGTAGTCCACCGGCCGCCCGTCGTCGATCACGACCAGCACATCGCGCCGCGGCCCGGCGAGGAAGGCGCGGCTGTGGTCCGACGCGGTCGACAGTCCCTCGAACGAGGCCTTCCCCAGGCGGCCGTCGACCCGCTCGAGGAACCCGATGATGCCGAACTCCTGCACGCCGGCCCCGGGCACCTCGCGGATCGGGATGCGCTGCGCGACCAGGGCGACCGGCCCGGCCGGTGTCTGCCCGGCCCACGCCACGTGCGGCGGGCCCACCGTGCGGACCTCACCGATGTCGGCCGGCCAGGCCGCGCGGACCTGCCGGAGGAAGTCCTTGTCGCCCGCCAGGTCGCCGCGGGTCGGGAGGTCGAGCAGGTCCGAGGCCGGCGGCACCGCGTCCGGCCCGCCGGGGTGCCAGCGGATCGCGGCCGCCGAACCCGCGACCGCGGCCGCCAGCCCGGCGCCCAGCACGGCACGGCGGCGGACCACCCGGCGGTGTCCACCGGCCCGCACCCGGTCGAGCAGGTCGGGCGGCGCGTCGAGGTGCCCGGTGGCGCGCTCCAGCGCGTCGCGGACGTCGAGATCGGTCATCGCAGGCTCCCCTCGTGGATCCCCAGGGACGTGCGCAGGCGGGCGAGGCCCCGTGAGGCGTTGCTCTTGACGACGCCCTCCGAGCAGTCCAGGGCCTTGGCCACGTCCGCGATCGGCAGGTCGTCGAGGTAACGCAGCACCACGGCGGCCCGCTGCCGGGGTGGCAGCTCGCGCAGCGCGTCGAGCACGGCGGCGCGGATCGCCACGTCGTCGCTGTGGTCGCGCTGCGGCACGTCGTGATGGTCGAGCGGCGTCTCAGGCCGGCGGCCGCGGCGGCGCCAGCGGTTGGTCGAGCGGTTGACCAGGGCGCGGCGGGCATACGCCTCAGCGGAGTCACCGATCCGGCGCCAGCGCACGTACATCTGCTCGAGCACCTCCTGCAGCAGGTCCTCGGCGGCGTGCCGGTCCCCGGTCAGCAGGTAGGCCACCCGCAGCAGTCGTGTGCTGCGGGTGCGCACGAACTCGTCGAAGTCGCCGCCCACCGTCGCCCTCCCCCGTTGTGTCACTCTCCAGGACACCGGGCGGGTCAGGAAGGTTGCAGCAGTTTCGCGTACCCGTCCCGGAGGTCTTCCCAGCCGTGGTTCTTCGCATCCTGGCCGCGGATCACGCCGACCGGGTCGCCGTCCAGCAGCCGGCCCAGGACCACGACGCAGAGGTGCCAGCCCGCGGCGACCATCGGCTCGATGCCCGCGTTCGGCGAGCTGTGCCGCAGGGTCAGCCGGGTGCCCGCGCCGACGGCCTCCAGCTCCCACCGCAGCCGGTCCTCGCCCCAGGTGTATTCGAGCAGGCGCGGCTCGTCGGCGGCCAGCACGGTGGCCGGCAGGTCGGTGCGCTCGTCGCCGTCCACCATGGTCAGCGTGGTGTCGCCGGTCGCGCCGAGCGGTCGCGCCGCCGCGAACGGCGCCCACCGGTCGATCTCCGCCGGGTCGGTCAGCGCGGTCCACACCCGCTCGGGCCGGTGCCGCAGCTCGCGCACGAAGATCAGGGTCCAGCCGTCGTCCGCCGGGACGACGGTGGCGCCGCCCGGCTCGCCAAGATCCAAAGACATGATCACTCCAGTCAGGGGTTGCGGTCGAGGTGACGCTCGAGCTGGTCGAGGTGCCGGCTCCACAGCTCGCGGTACGGCCGCAGCCACGCGTCGAGCTCCTGGAACGGCCCCGGCTCGAGCCGGTAGAGACGCTGCTGGGCGACCGGCCGGGCACTCACCACACCGGCGTCGCGCAGCACCCGCAGATGCTTGGACACCGCCGGCTGACTCATCCGCAGCTCGGCGACCAGCCCCGCGACGCTGCTCTCGCCTGCCCGCAGCACCTCCACGATGCGCCGCCGGGACGGCTCGGCCAGCACGGTCAAGGAATCCAGCGCCATGCCCCGAACATGCCAGGTCAGTTATATAACTGTCAAGGCATGCTGGGTCGTGACATTCTTCGAGGGTGCGGGTGCTGATCGTGACCTCGGGGTCGATGGGCGACGCGGCCCCGTACACCGGTCTGGGTCGTGGTCTCCGCGAGGCCGGCCACGACGTGGCGGTGGCTTCGCACGCGCCGTTCGCCGCCGCCTTCGAGGCCGCCGGCCTCCCCTTCACCCCGATCCCGGGAGATCTCCGCGAGCTGCTCACGCGGGCCGTTCCGGGCACCGGCCCACGCGCGCTGACCCGCCTGCTGCGCCTGGCCCGGCCGCTGATCGCCGACCTGGGCGCCGGCATCGCGGCCGCGGCGGAGGCGTTCCGCCCGGACGTCCTGCTGCTGTCCACGCTGGTGGCGCCGCTCGGCTACCAGGTGGCCGAGGCGCTCGGCATCCCGTGGGCCGGGGTGTTCCTGCAGCCGATCGCCCCGACCGGCGACTTCGGCTCGGTGCTGCTCGGCGGCCGCTGGATCGGCCGGCGCGGCAACCACGCGGTCACCGCCCTGGCCGGCCGGGTCAGCCAGGTGCTCTATGCCGGCCCGGTCCGCGACCTGCGCCGCGAGCTGGGCCTGCCGCACGAGCCGATCGGCAGCCTGCGCGCGTGGCAGGACGGCGGCCGGCATCCGACGTTCCACGGCTTCAGCCCGGCGGTGGTGCCGCGCCCGTCCGACTGGCGCCCGCAGCTGCGGATCACCGGCTACTGGTGGCCGGCGCGATCGCCCTGGGAGCCGCCCGCCGGCCTGAGCGACTTCCTGGCGGCCGGGGCGCCGCCGGTGTTCATCGGCTTCGGCAGCATGCGGCCCGGCGCGGACCTGTCCGGCGTGATCCGCGAGGCGGTCCGGGCGGCCGGCGTCCGGGCGGTGGTCCAGGCCGGTTGGGCCGATCTGGACCCGGCCTCCTCCGCCGAGGTGCTGACCATCGGCGAGGCGCCGCACGATCGGCTCTTCCCGCTGATGTCGGCCGTGGTGCATCACGCCGGAGCGGGCACCTCGGCGGCGGGTCTGCGCGCGGGGGTTCCGGCGGTGCCGGTGCCGGTGCTCGCGGACCAGCCGTTCTGGGCCGGCCGGCTGCACGCGCTGGGCGCGGCCACCCGCCCGATCCCGCTGCGCCGCCTGACGTCCGGGACGCTGGCCGCGGCCCTGACCGAGGCCACCGGCAACCCGCACCGCCGCGCCCGCGCGAGGCACCTGGCCGCCGTTCTGGGCGCCGAGGACGGCGTCGCTCCCGTCGTGAGCTGGCTGGACTCATTGCACTGAGCACAGTGGAACCCGGCTGCGCTGCCATGGATAAACGTTTGCCATAGCGCAAACAGGTCGCGCCGTGTGACCCGTTCGGCAATGCGCTCACCATCTTGAATTTCTCGGCGGCGTCCCCACCCTCCACTGTGGCGTTTGACACTCTCTGATGACTTCATTCAGTGATCACGGGGGAGGCAGTGAGTGAGTAAGTCCATGCTGTTCGGCGCCGCGTTGCTGGCCGCGGCCGCCGTCATCGTGCCGGTCTCCGGACCGGCCGCCGCCGCACCGGCGCCGGACCGGCCGAAGTCCAGGTCCGCCGCGCCGAGCCAGCCCGGTTCGCCCCGATCCGGCGATCGGATCGCGCTCGGGCCCAGCAAGGGAACCGTGCCGTTGATGGCCGGGCCGATCTCCACGCCGAAGGGCACCGGGCCGGAGAACAGCGCCACGTTCACCTCGTTCGACGTCACCGACCGGGTCAAGATCCAGGTCAACGCCGGGTCCGGCAACCTGCTGATCCGCACCACCGATCTGGTGCTGCCGGGCGTCTCCAGCAACCATGTGCTCGGGGCCGCGTACAACAGCCTGCTGGTCGGCAGCGACATCGAGATCGGCGCGCACGGGCGCGGGTGGCGGGCCCGGGCGGGCGCCGACGTCAAGCTGATCAAGGCCGACGACAACTCGCTGACCTATGTCGCCGCGGACGGCGTGGTCGGCCGGTTCACCGTCAACGGCACCGGCTACGACACGCCGAAGCAGTTCAAGGGCACGCTGACCAAGAACGGCGACGGCTGGAAGTTCACCGAGAACGAGGCCGGGCGCAAGCTCTTCTTCACGTCCGCCGGGATTCTCGACAAGATCGAGGACCGCAACGGCAACGTCACCGACTACACGTACAACGGGTCGGACGAGCTGACCAAGGTGGTCTCCGACCGGGGCGCCACGGGCGCGAAGACCGTGGTCGTCAACTACGCCAACGGGAAGATCACCCGGCTGCTGCAGTCGGTGGACGCCTCGAACGCGCGACAGATCCAGTACACGTACAACAACAAGGGCAACCTCTCGCAGATCCTGCCGTCGTCCGGGCACGCGGTGCGGTTCGGCTACGACTCGTCGCAGCGGGTCAACAAGATCACCGCGGGGCTGAGCTCGGAGCCGGGCACCGAGACCCGCATCGACTACGACAGCCAGCACCGGGTCTCCGCGATCACCCGGGTGCTCGCGAACGAGTCGACCGACAACCCGGACGGCCGGCTCGCGGTCACCCGGTGGGCCTATCTGTCGTCGACCGAGACGCAGCTCGCCGACGCGAACACCGACCTGACCAAGCGGGTCTCGGACGTCGCGCACACCACGTACACCGTGAACGACGAGCGGCGGGTCACCAAGTCCGTCGACCCGGACGGGCACGAGCGGTCCACGACCTACACGCCCTACCACGACGTCGCCACGTCGACCGACGCCATGGGCAAAGTCTCGACCAACACGTACGGGGCGAACGGCGGCCAGTCGATCACCGGGACCAGTTCGCCGACCGGCGCCGGGGCGTCCGCCGCCTATGGCAACGCCGCCACGCCGACCAACCCGACCGGCTCGTTCCAGCCGTCGTCGAGCACCGACAGCCAGAAGAACGAGAGCACGTACACCTACAACGGGGCGGGCAACCGGACGTCGTCCAAGAACGCCGACGCCGCCCAGGCCGACGTCGACTACAACAGCGACGGCACGGTCAAGACGGCCACCGACCCGATGAACACCGGCAACCCCAGCCGGTACGGCTACGACGGGGACAAGCAGCTCACCTCGGTCACCCCGCCGACCGGCAACAGCCTGGGCAAGCGGGACTACACGTACGACGCGTTCGGGCGCCTTCGCACCGCGACCGACGGCGGCGGCCGGACCACCACGTTCGAGTACGACCTGGACGACCGCACCACCAGGGTCTCGTACTCCGACGACACCAGCCCGGTCGAGCTCGAGTACGACGGCGCGGGCAACACCATCCGACGCTCGCACGACGGCGAGGACGAGACGTTCGTCTACGACCGGATGAACCGGCTGACCCAGCGCGGGCCGGAGTACTACGCCTTCCAGTACACGTACGACCCGGTGGGCAACCTGACCAGGCTGCACGGGGACTGGCGCGGGGACACCGAGTACACGTACGACAAGCGGAACCTGCTGACCAAGATGGTGGTCGACCGGTTCACCGAGTACACGTTCAGCTACGACGACGAGGGGCGCCGCACCGACACGAAGATGGCCGGCGAGTGGGGTGCTCCGGAGACGGCGGCGTCCACGCACAACGCGTACGACGACTCGGGCCGGCTCACCCGGACCACCACCAAGCGGTGGCAGAAGGTGAACGGCGCGGACCAGGAGTTCGTCGTCTACGACGTGTCCTACTGCTATGCCAAGCGGGTCGGCACGGCCGCCTGCTCGACCGCCAAGGCCGACGACACCGGCATCCGCCAGTGGCAGACCGAGCACCACCGCGGCGGGGCCGTGCAGGTCTACACCTTCGACAAGAGCAACCGGCTGACCAAGGCCACCAACCTGGCCAGCGGCAGCTACGACTACACCTACGACAGCAACGGCAACCGCACCAGCGTCAAGCTCAACGGCACCGAGACGCAGCGGCTCACCTTCAACTCCGGCAACCAGATCACCACCAGCGGCTACAGCTACGACGGCGCGGGCAACCAGACGAACGGCTCGATCGCGGCCGGCGCCACCTACAACGGGGCCGGTCAGACGCTGACCCTCGGCACCGGCGCCGACACCAAGGAGCTGGAGTACCTCGGCGGTGACCAGACCGAGCTCGAGATGATCACCAAGGGCGAGGACGACACCTACTTCTCCTGGGGACGGTCCGACGCGGGCGGTCAGCCGGCTCTCGAGGAGTACACCACCACCAGCTACGACGACCACTTCGTCGACCGCGACGGCGGCGGTTCGGTGGTCGGGCTGCGGGTCTACACCAAGTCGACGAACGAGCGGGCCACCTACTTCGCCACGATCGACGGGCTCGGCTCGGTGGTCAGCTTCATCAAGGAGGACGGCTCGCTGGCCGGTCACTACACCTACGACCCGTACGGCCGCACCACGAACGTCACCGCCAACGAGCCGTTCATCAACGAGGTGGCGCTCGGCTTTGCCGGCGGGCTGCGCAACGGCAACCTGATCAAGTTCGGCAAGCGCTGGTACGACTCGAACACCGGCCGCTTCACCCAGCAGGACAGCCTGAACGTGATCGGCGACCCCGGCACCGGCAACCGGTACGCCTACGCCGGCGACAACCCGATCAACAACACCGACCCGACCGGCCTGCTCACCGAGACCATCGGCTTCCAGGGCTGTTTCGGGATCTGCCTGGGGGTCGGCTACTCCCAGGACGACACCGGCGACTGGGGGCTGAACTTCTCGGCCGGGGTCGGCTTCCCGGCCGGTCGCGGCTTCGGCTACCAGGCGATGCCCGGAAACCTGGAGGAGGGCTATTCCACCAGCGGGTCCTGCCAGGCCGGACCGGGGGTCGCGGTGAGTGAGGACCTGGAGGGCAACGATCAGTACGGGTTCGCGGCCGGCGCCCCGGGCTGCAGCCTGGGCGGTCAGTGGCAGTTCTGACCGGCGGGGTCACCGGCCCCGGCGCTTGAGCATCATCAGCAGGAACACGAGTCCGATCACGACGAGGACGGCGAAGACGATGCCGATCCAGGTGGGGCCGGGCGTGGCCTCGTTGGCAAGCATCTGGGCGATCGGCATCGTCTACTCCTCATCGTCTAGTTAGGACACGGGGTACCCCGTCGTCCGGTACCGAAAACCCCGGCGGGGGGGGGGGAGGGGGGGGGCTCCCCCCCCGAGCCAACAACACAGGGCCCGGGTGGGTGGGAACCGGCTCCCCTTCCCCCCCCTCCCTGTTCACGGTCCCCCACCCCCCCCCACAGGA
>NZ_JBVJIP010000027.1:98996-125268 GCF_055586225.1 Actinoplanes sp. NPDC051388
TCTCCGGGGTGGGAGGGCCACTACCTCCCCCCCCCCCCCCCCCCACACCCCCCCCCCCCCCCCCCCCCCCCCCCCCCCCCCCGCCACTTTGGTTCTGTCCCTGGGGAGGCATCACGTGAGAGGAATCAGCCGGCGCCTGCCGTCGGGTCGGACCTTGACGGCCATGGCACTCGCCGTCGTCGCGGTCGGCACGCTCGGCTTCGTGCTGGGGTCGTCGGGCGGCCCGGACCGGCCCGCGGTGGCGGCCAGTGCCGGTCCCGGTGACCCCGGGACGCCGTCCATCTCGGATCCGGCCGACCAGGCCGTGCCCGCGGCCGGCACCGGGCGTGACCCGCTGACGCCGGCCGAGACCAGCACGGCCCGCGACCTCGCCGCCGCTCTCACCGAGACGCGCGACGTCGACGGCCGGCCCGGACCCGAGGTGCTGTCCGTGGCGCTCGCCGAGCCGGACGGCACCGACCGCCGCGCCGACGTCCTGCTCTACGACTACCGCACCGACCGGCTGGTGAAGCGCGTGGTGAACCTGCCGGCCGGGCGGGTGACCGGCACGTTCGCCGCGTCCGGGATGCAGCCGCCGGCCACCGCCCGCGAGGTGCGGGTGGCGACCGAGCTGCTGCTCGCGGATCCGCTGGGCGACGTCCTGCACGACCGCTTCCACACCGCCACCGGCACGTCGCTGACCGGCCCCGAACAGCTCTCGTTCGCGGCGCAGACGTTCACCGGCCCGCCGGGCGAGTGCGGCCGGCACCGCTGCGTGACGCTGCTGCCGCAGCCCCCGGGCCGGCCGTTCATCGACCTGACCGACATCGTCGTCGACCTGTCCGCCCGCACCGTCATGCGCCTGGAGAACCGATGAAGACTCTGGTTACGGCGCTGGTCCTTTCGATCGCCCTCGTTCCCGCCGTCGCCGCGCACGCCGATCCCCCGCGGACGGCCTGGTGCGGGGAGGCGGCGACAGTCGCGGAGACGCTGCCCGGCGGCACTCGCTGGCGGATGTGCTGGCACGTCGACCCGCACACCGGCCTGGTGCTGGAAAAGGTCGCGGTGTCGTTCCGCGGCCGGCCCGAACCCGTGCCGGTGCTGGACTCGATCACCCTGGCCCAGCTCAACGTGCCGTACGACTCCGGCGCCACGGAATGGAACGACATCACGTCGTTCGGCTTCGGCGGCGACGCGATGCAGGCGGTCGCGGCCCGAGAGTGCCCGGGTGGTTCACGCCGGGCGGCCTTCTCCGGCATCAAGGTGTTGTGCGTGACCGCCGACGCGACCGGCCCGGCCCAGCGCGTCAACGACGAGCGGGCACAGACGCTCTACACCAGGCAGGGTCACGACCTGGTCCTGAGATCGACATCGAAGATCGGCTGGTACGAGTACCTGACCGAGTACCGCTTCGGCGACGACGGACGGATCACCGCGCGGCTCGGCGCCACCGGCGACCTCTCCCCCGGCGACTACACGATCCCGAAGGCCGGCTGGCCCCTCGGCGCCGGCGACCGGGATCACGCCACGAGCCACCACCACAACGCGATCTGGCGGGTCGACCCGGGCCTGGGCGGCGAGCGGATCGAGCAGTACGACAGCGCCCCGACCGGCGCCCGCGGCCGCCGCTCGGCGATCCTGGAGGCCACCCGCACCCCGATCACCACCGAGGCGAACCTGACCACGGCGAACCGCCGTTGGTGGCGGGTCGTCAGCACCGCCGCCCCCAACACCGACGGCCACCCCCGCTCCTACGAGGTGACCCCCGGCCCCGGCGACGTCTACGAGAGCCGCCCGGAGACCGTGCCGGACATCTCGTTCACCCAGGCGCGGGCGTGCGAGAAGTTCGCCACGTTCAACCTCGACCCGGAGTGCGGCGCCCGCTCGATCCTGGAATACAACAACGGCGAACAACTGACCGACCCGGTCGCCTGGGTCCGGATCGGCTTCCACCACGTCCCCCGGGACGAGGACCAGAGCCCGATGCACGTCCACTGGCAGGGCTTCGATCTGACCCCCCGCGACCTGACCGCCACCAACCCGCTCGCCCCGAGCGCCCGAGCCACCATCAACGGCCGCCCCTGACCTGACCCGCCCGCCAGATTCGGCTTGAGGCGCCGGGAGCGCCGGCGGATCATCTGGGTGTGGACGACCACGAGCCCGGCCGGGACCCCTTTACTCTGCACACATATACGCAACACCCACGCGGTCGGCCGGTGGCTCGAACTGATCGTGTTGCCGTCGGCTCACTCGGGCAGCTCGACCTCGACGGCGATTGGGATTCAGCGCAGACCAACGCCGAAATCGCCGCAGACTTCGAGGACGGGGCGGCGGCGCAGATTTCAACGGACTGAGGCCGGCGGTGCGGGCCTGCGGGGGCGGTTCGGACAGCATCGTCAGCGCCGTCAACAGGGCCCTTGGTCCCTAACCCGACGGCTGTCCACAGACCCGACGGCTGTCCACAGAAAGAATGCTGACAACCGAAAACCGTCGTACCCCCGCCCTACCTTGAGACCCACCCAGTGCCGGGGTGGGGGCGGCGGCGGGCGCCGCGAGCGCGGCGCAATTCGCCCGGCGGCGCGCCGCGGCGGCCCGGGCGCGGATCGGGCACCGCGGGCGCGGCGCGGGCACCACGGGCGCGGGCGCGGCGCGGGCACCACGGGCGCGGGCGCGGCGCGGGCACCACGGGCGCGGGCACCACGGCGCGGCGCGGGCACCACGGGCGCGGGCGCGGCGCGGGCGCGGCGCGGGCGCACCACGGGCGCGGGCGCACCACGGGCGCGGGCGCACCACGGGCGCGGGCGCACCACGGGCGCGGGCGCACCACGGGCGCGGGCGCGGCGCGCACCACGGGCGCGGATCGCGCGGCCGCGGACCGCACGGACGGGAACGGCGGCGGGCGGGGCAGCAGCAGCGGGCACCGCGGACTTGCGGTAACGGACCGTATCAGCGGCGCCGAACGCGCTCGGCCGGGAGTTCCCGCGCCACCTGCCTCGATCACCGCCGGCGAGCCGACGCCACCGACCTGCGTGTCGCCGACCACCGTCCGCACCCGGTCACCGACATCGCCGCAGTCTGATCCATCGGCACCCCACTTCGCATAACCGCCCGGCGAGTGGCAGGCCCGCCCGGCGGCGGGCGCGGAGGGTGAGTGGCTACGGACCGGCGTGTGTGCCACGCCTCGGGGTCTGCCGGGCGTATCTCAGGATGATTTTGATCTTGATTGGTCCAAGGCCGCCACCCGGCGCTTCCCGGCGGTGTGGCGGTAGCTCGCGTCGAGGAGTTCCGCGATCTCGGGCCAGTCCGTGTCGGCGGTGAGATCCACGCCCACCCAGCCGCTCGGGCCCAGATATGCCGGGCTGAAGCAGTGTTCCTCCGCCAGCAACGCCTCGCGCTCGGCCGGGTCGGGCAGGATCATCACCGCCTGGTCGTGGCGCTGGTAGGCGCCGTCGACCTTGATCGAGCCGCCGTAGTAGGCGAAGACCTTGGTCGTGTAGAAAGCCGGGCGGCCGTGGGAGACCTTCTCGGCGGCGTCGGGGAACGCCAGCGCCAGGTCGCGCACCCGGGCCAGCATCGGATCGTCGTCGTCGAACATGATCGGATGCGTCACCCCAGCAGGGTAGACCGACGGAGCCCCGCCGTCGGGCAGGACGGCGGGGCTCCGATCAGAAACGGTCAGCGCTTGTCGATCGCCACGAACTCGCGTTCGGCCTCGCCGGTGTAGAGCTGGCGGGGGCGGCCGATCTTGGTGGCCGGGTCGGTCATCATCTCGCCCCACTGGGCGATCCAGCCGGGCAGCCGGCCCAGCGCGAAGAGCACCGTGAACATCTTCGTCGGGAAGCCCATCGCCTTGTAGATCAGACCGGTGTAGAAGTCGACGTTCGGGTAGAGCTTGCGGGAGACGAAGTAGTCGTCGGACAACGCGATCTCCTCGAGCTGGAAGGCCAGCTCGAGCAGCGGGTCGGGCTTGTCCATCTTGGAGAGCATCTCCTGCGCGGCCTTCTTGACGATCGCCGCCCGCGGGTCGTAGTTCTTGTAGACCCGGTGGCCGAAGCCCATCAGCTTGACGCCGCGCTCCTTGTTCTTCACGCGGTTCACGAAGGTGCCGACGTCGCCGCCGTCCTTGCGGATCAGCTCGAGCATCTCGAGCACCGCCGCGTTGGCGCCGCCGTGCAGCGGGCCGGAGAGGGCGTTCACGCCGGCCGACACCGACGCGTAGAGGTTGGCCTGCGCCGAGCCGACCAGGCGGACCGTGGAGGTCGAGCAGTTCTGCTCGTGGTCGGCGTGCAGCACGAAGAGCATGTCGAGGATCTTGGCGATCTCCGGGTCCACGTCGTATTGCACCGTGGGCAGGCCGAACGTCATGCGCAGGAAGTTCTGCACGTAGTCCAGCGAGTTGTCCGGGTAGGGCAGCGGGTGCCCGATGCTCTTTTTGAAGGCATACGCCGCGATCGTCGGAAGCTTCGCCATCAGACGGATGCCGGAGATGCGGACGTGCTCGGGATCGGTCGGGTCGAGCGCGTCCTGATAGAACGTGGACAGCGCGGTCACCGCCGAGGACAACACCGCCATCGGGTGCGCGTCGCGCGGGAAGCCGGAGAAGAAGTTGCGCATCTCCTCCTGCAGCAGCGTGTGCATCCGGATCTCGTCCGCGAACTTCGCCAGCTCGGCCGGCGTCGGCAACGCGTCATGGATCAGCAGATAGGACACCTCCAGGAAGGAGGCCTTCTCCGCGAGCTGCTCGATCGGAAATCCCCGGTAGCGCAGGATGCCCGCGTCGCCGTCGATGTAGGTGATCGACGACGTGCACGAGGCCGTGTTCACAAACCCCGTGTCCAGCGTGACGAAGCCGGTCTCCTTGAGCAGGGAGCTGATCTCGATGCCGCCCGGACCCTCGACCGCCGGACGCACCGGCATCGACAACTGACCACCGGGGTGGTCGAGCTTGACATCCGTCATGTATTTCCCTCACTTCACCGGCAGATGTCCCCAAGAACCTGAACTTCACCGTAAACCCTCAACCTGAATGGGTCATCAGCCGCCCGATGCTCTGAGGAATAGATCACGGGGCGCCGGGGAAGGCCGCAGACCATAGATAATGGTGCGTGGAGGTGGGAGTCGATGAAGACCCCGAGATCAGCCCCCGTGGTGGTCGGCGTGAACGGCACCTCGGCGGGGCTCGCCGCGGTGCGGCTGGGCGCCCGCGAGGCCGTGGCCCGAGGCCGGAAGTTGCGCGTAGTGCACGCCTTCACGTGGCCGGACCCGAGATTCGGCAAACCCCATCAGACCTACGCGCAGGCGCGCCGCGAAGCAGGCCGGATCGTGGACCGGGCCGTGGGCGCCGCCCAGCGCGCGACCCCGGGGGTCCGGGCGAGCGCCGTGGTCACCGACGGCCTCCCGATCCGGGTGCTGCTGCAGCAGAGCCGCGGCGCGGTGCTGCTCATCCTCGGCGACGACCATCTCGCCACCGACGACGGCGTCTCGGTCGACTCGGTGCTGTTCCAGGCGGCGTCCCGGGCGTTCTGCCCGGCCGTGATCGCGCGTGGCCCGCGCCCGCCCTCCGGCCCGCTGCTGGCCGCCGTCGACGGCTCCCCCGAGTCGCTGTCGGCGCTGCAGTTCGCCGCGGACGAGGCGGCCCGGCGCGCGGTGCCGATCGAGGTGGCGCACGTGGTCACCAAGCGCGGCGGCGAGCAGGCCGGCCGCCGGTTGCTGGACGCCGCACTGGCCGCCGTGCCGGAGTTGGGCGATGTCCGGAAACGACTGCTGATCGGCGATCCGGCGGTCGCTCTGGTGCGGGCGTCCCGCAGCGCGCGCATGCTACTGGTCGGCCCGCGCGGAAGTGATGGAACGCAGCTGCTGGGGCCGGTGGCGCTGGAGTTGTTGCGCCGCGGAGCCTGCCCGACTCTGTTTGTGCACGGAACCACTGCCCCGGGGCATTGGTCACCGGGTACGGTGCCTTCGGCGGGTAGCCCGGGCTCATGATCGCCCGGGGGTGAACGGTCCCCGCCGGGGGGCGATGTGGTGGGATCCGCGGGCGTGCCGCTCGCCGGTTCGTGGCTGTGGCGGGCTTTCGCCGCGGCCGGCCTCGTCGCGACCGGGGTCTACGTCCTCAACGTGTCCTTAGAGATCAGCCTGCTCGCCTTCGCGGTGATCGGGGCAGCCACCGTGTGGGCCTGTTTCGTCGGCCCGCGCCGGATGGGCGCCGAGCCGCGCTCCGCCTGGCTGCTGCTCGGCCTCATGGCGCTCTGCTTCCTGGTCGGCGTGATCGTGCGGGCCGGGGTGGCCGGCGAGCCGTTGCCCCTCCCCCTGCTCGCCGACGCGGTGATCATCCCGGGATACGCGTGCCTGGCCGCCTGCCTCGTGATCCTGCTGCGCGCCCGCCGCAGTCTGGACTGGCTCGCGGTGCTGGACGGCCTGATCGTCTGCCTCGCCGGCGGCCTGGTCACGACGCTGCTGCTGGCGGCGCCGGCCGGGGCGATCAGCGACCGCCCCCTGATGGTGTCGATGCTGGCCGCGTCCTATCCGTTCTTCGACGTGGTGCTGCTGTTGCTGGTCATCAATCTGACCTTCACCGCGACCACCTGGCCGGCCAGCCTGGCCGCGTTCCTGGGCGCGATGACGATGCTGTTCATCGGCGACCTGGCCTACGCGATCATCGGGCTCTCCGGCCGGATCTACGGGTCACCGCTGCTGGACGTGCCCTTCCTGCTGGCGCTGACCCTGCTCGGGGTCACCGCCCTGCACCCGTCGGCGGTCCGGCTCAGCCGCGCCGCCCGGGTGCCGGTGCAGGCCTGGTCGTGGCGCCGGATGCTCCTGCTCGGACCGGCCGTGGCGACGCCCTTCGTGCTGCTGGTGGCGGTCGGCGGCGAGTCCCCGGCGGTCCGCCTGACGATCGGCGTGACCGGCGGCGTGATGACGCTGTTGCTGCTGCTCCGGGCGGTGTCCGCGGTGCAGGCGCAGGTGGCCGCCCAGCGGCACTCCGAGCATCAGGCCATGCACGATCCGCTGACCGGGCTGCCGAACCGCCGGATGATGTCCGCGCACATCGAGCGGCTGCTGATCGAGGTGCCGCCGCTCGCCGACCGCCGGGTCTGGGTCTACCTGCTCGACCTGGACGGCTTCAAGTGGGTCAACGACTCGTGGGGCCACGACACCGGCGACCAGCTGGTGATCGAGGTGGCCGCCCGGCTGCGGGCCGCGGTGCCCTCCGGGATCATGGTGGCGCGCACCGGCGGGGACGAGTTCCTGCTGGCCTATGTGGGTGAGAAGGCCGGCGCCCTGCGGCTGGTCGACGAGATCCGCTCGTGCTTCATCCGGCCGCTCGCGGTGCACGACACCGAAGTGGTGATCAGCGCGTCCATCGGCATCGCGCACGCGGCGGCGGAGGGCGACCCGGCGGTGACCGCCGAGGCGCTGATGCGGGACGCGGACACCGCGATGTACCGCTCGAAGTCCGAGGGGCCGGGCCGGTCCACCATCTTCGACACCTCGATGCACGACCGGGTGCGCGAGCGGATCGAGCTCGAGGCGGCCCTGCGCACCGCGCTGGCCGAGGGGCAGCTGCACGTGGCATACCAGCCGATCGTGCAGCTGGACACCGGGCGGCCGCTGGGCGCCGAGGCGCTGATCCGGTGGAACCACCCGACCCGCGGGGCGATCCCGCCGATGGCGTTCATCCCGATCGCCGAGGAGTCCGGGATGATCGCGCAGATCGGCACCTGGGTGCGCGAGGAGTCGCTGCGTCAGCTCGGCGAGTGGCGCGCGGACGGCACCGTGGCCGACGACTTCTACCTCTCCATCAATGTCTCGCCGCGCCAGCTCAACGACGCCGAGCTGCCGCTGGTGGTCTCCGCCGAGCTGCTGCGCTTCGGTGTGCCGGCCCGCGCGGTGGCCCTGGAGATGACCGAGTCGGTGATGGTGGACGGCTCCAGCGTCACCTCACGGGTGCTGTTCGAACTGCGCGAGCTGGGCGTCAAGCTGCTGGTCGACGACTTCGGCACCGGCTTCTCGGCGCTGGGTTACCTGCGCAAGTTCCCGGTCACCGGGGTCAAGATCGACCGCTCGTTCGTCTCCGGCCTGGGCCAGAGCCTGGAGGACGAGGAGATCGTCCGGGCGGTGGTGGCGATGAGCTACGCGCTCGGGCTGAGCATCGTCGCCGAGGGCGTGGAGAACAGGGGTCAGCGCGACGCGCTGGGCGCGGTCGGGGTGACCCAGGGCCAGGGCTGGCTGTGGGGTCCGGCGGTGCCACCCGTCGAGTTCGCCGCGCACTGGCACGCGGGCGGTCCGGCCGCACGCGCCGCGGCGACCGCGTCAGCCGGTCCGGCCGGGAAGAACCAGCGCAACACCGGCCCGGTCACCAAGGGCCGCAATCAGCTGGCCGCGGAGAACTCGTAGAGCCAGTAGGACTGGCTGTCGATCCGGGTGGCCTTGGCGCGACCGCCGGAGATGTCCGAGACGATGCTCTCCACCGCCCACGGCAGGTTGAGCTGTTCCTCGTTCCACAGGCAGATGTCGAGCACCACGGAACCCCGGACCGGCTCCACCACGCGCGTGTAGATCTCCTGCTGGAGTCCGACGAAGACGCCGTCGCCGCGGCGGCCGGGCCGGGCCCCGATGAACACGCAATAGATGATGCGGCGCTCCGCATAGAGCACCGGCCAGCGGTGGGCGAAGAACGGCGGTGAGATCAACGGAACCGCGTCGAGGTCGTCGGTCATCGCGGCGAGGCCGGTGAGGCCCCGGTCGTCACGGGTGACGAACTTGAGCACCCGCTGGTCGGCCATCATCGGCTCGAACTCGGCCGACCGGGTCATCAGATGACGGGTGACCGCCCGGTTGCGCAGTGGCGAGAACGTCGCATGGTAGAACTCCCACGCCTCGTCCAGCATCGCCGCCGGCAACTCCGGCAGCACATCTACCCGCATGCACGTCACCCCCCGGTCCGCACGATCGACGTTAACCGATCACCCGGCCGGGTTTCACCGCCGAGTGACGAACCCGGCATCCGCTCTGGTGCGGTCTCCCCGATTCGGGCATTATTTCGCCGCGCCGAAATCCTCGGGTTGGCGCGAACACCGTCCGATGGACTAGACAGGTAACAGAACGGTCACGCACGGGGCGAGCAGGCAGGAGGCGGCATGTCAGGACTGATCGGCGGCGAGTGCAATGTGTGGCTCGTGATGGGGCTGCTGATGCTCGTGCTCGGGCTGGGTGGCGCGCTGCTCGCCGCGGTCCGCGCCGGACTGCCGCAACGCCGCACCCGCTGAGCGCATCCTGAGCCGATGCGGCACTCTGTGACGCATGCGCTTCGCCACCTGGAACGTCAACTCGGTCAAGGCCCGGCTGCCCCGGCTGCTGGAGTGGCTCGAAGAGACCAAGCCCGACGTCCTCTGCCTGCAGGAGACCAAGGTCGCGCAGGGCGAATTCCCCAGCAAAGAGGTCGCTGACCTCGGCTACCGGACCGCCGAGTTCGGCCAGGGCCGATGGAACGGCGTCGCCCTGCTGGCCCGCACCGACCTTCAGGACGTTCGCCACGGCTTCGCCGGCGAACCCGGCTATCCCGATCCCGAGGCCCGTGCGATCAGCGCGGTGTGCGACGGGGTCAGGTTCATGTCGGTGTACGTGCCGAACGGCCGCACTCCGGACGATCCGCACTACACGTACAAGTTGTCCTGGTTGTCCGCCCTGCGGGTCGCGCTCGCGGACGACGTCGCGGCCGGCCCGGTCGTGGTGGCCGGCGACTTCAACGTGGCGCCGACCGACGCCGACGTGTGGGACCGGGCGGCGTTCGCCGGCAGCACCCACGTCACGGTTCCGGAGCGTGAGGCGCTGGCTGCGATCCGTGGGGTCGGGTTCGTCGACGTTCCGGCGCGTCCTCTCAAGGGGGATCACCCGTTCACCTATTGGGATTACCGTGCCGGGATGTTCCACAAGAACATGGGCATGCGGATCGACCTCGTCTATGCCACCGCCGATATCGCCGGCACGGTCAAAGATGCGGTGGTGGACCGCGAGGCCCGCAAGGGCAAAGGACCGTCCGACCACGCCCCGATCGTCGTCGATCTGGACCGGTGACGCGCCCACCGAGCGGGGCTGAGCAGCCACGGCAGGATCACGAGCACGTAGTCTGTAACCGACGAGAGGGGGTGCCGATGACCGCACACGTGCCTGCCCAGGCCGGCGACCGGAGTGCCCTCGCGCCCGCTCCCGCGCTGCTGCGGGCCGCCCTCGACGCCTCTTCCGAGGCCGTCGTCCTGTGCACCGTGGGTCACCGGATCCTGCTGGTCAACGCGGCCGCCCAACTGCTGGTGCCGGACCTGCGGCCGGGCGGCTCCGCGCTCGGCGGCGCGCTGCCCGGGCTGGCACACGCCATCGCCGAGGAGCACCAGAGCTTCACCGGGGAATACGCCGGCCGGCAGATCCGCGGCACCCGGCGGGTGCTCGATGAAGAGCATTGCGGGTGGTACCTGCAGGACGTCACGCGGCTCGAGCAGGAGCGGGCCCGCACGGCCTTTCTGGCCGAGGCGGGGCGGCGGCTCTCCTCGTCCCTGCATCAGCGGCGCTGCTTGCGTACGACGGCCGAGCTTGCCGTCTCGCACCTGGCCGACGCCGCCGTCGTGGTCCTGCCGGCGACCCGCCGGCAGGCCGAATGGATCCGCCTGGTCGACGGCGGCGTGCTCGAGTCCGGCATGCTGCGCGAGCACGTGCTCGGTGAGGCGCCCGGCCTGGTCGAGGCGCTGGGCGGCTTCCCGCCGATCCCGAGCCGCTGGCTGGACGCGGCGCAGGCGCCCGGATGGCTGCTGCCCGACGGCTTCGGCCCGATCGGCGCGCTGCTGGTCACTCCCCTGCCCGGCAACGCCGAGCCGGCCGGCGCGCTGATCCTGGCCCGCCGCGGCGAGACCGCGGCGTTCAGCGACGAGGACGAGATGCTCGCCCGGATCTTCGCGGCCCGGGCCGGAGCGGCCGTCTCCGCCGCGATGCTCTATCGCGAGCAGGTCGACACCACCGCCGTGCTGCAGGCCGACCTGCTGCCGCCGGAGCTGCCGCAACCCGACGGCGTCGAGCTGGTCGGGTCCTACCAGGCCGCCCGCGAGGCGCTGCGGATCGGCGGCGACTTCTACGACGTGTTCGGGCCGACCCGGCGCAGCCCCGAGACGGTGATCGCCCTCGGCGACGTGTGTGGCAAGGGCCCCGAGGCCGCGGTGTTGACCGGCAAGGTGCGGCAGACGCTGCGCGCCCTGCGGCTGGTCGAGTCGTCGCCGGTGGAGATGCTCTCGGTGCTCAACCAGGCGCTGCTCGAATCCGGCCGGCAACACCGCTTCGTCACGCTGGTGGTGGGCTCGGTGCTGCGCACCGACCACGGCCGGGTGCGGCTCACGCTGGCCTCCGGCGGCCACCCGCCGCCGCTGGTGCTGCGCGCCGACGGCACGGTCGAGGAGGTGCCGACCTCGGGCACGCTGATCGGCGTGGTCCCGCAGACCGTGGTGCGCCCGGCCACCATCGAGCTCGGCCCCGGCGAGTTGTGCCTGCTCTACAGCGACGGGCTCACCGAGGCCCGCGGCGGCCCGTCCGGCATCGAGCAGTACGGCGAGGACCGCCTGTGCGACGCGCTCGCCTCCTGCCAGGGCATGCCCGGCGTGGCCACCGTCGAGCGGGTGCGCCAGCTCGTCTCCGACTGGGTGCACGGCGGCGTCCGCGACGACATCGCGATGCTGGCCGTGCGCGCGCCCAACCGCACCCCGCTCAGCCTGCGTGACGGTGGCACGCCGAACACGTCCCCGTTCGCGATCGACTCCCGGCGCGGCGATCGGCGGCAGAGGCAGCGCTCGTGACCGTCTTCACCACGGCCGGCCCACAGTCGCTGGACGACCCCGAGCTCGCCGGCCACTACCTGCGCCTGGTCGGCGACGGCGATGAGTACGGCGCCGTCGAAGTGGTCACCGACCTGCTGGACAGCGGCGTGCCGGCGCAGCGGATCATGACCGAGCTGATCGCCGCCACCCAGAAGCGGGTCGGCGAGCTGTGGGCGGCCAACGAGTGGACCATCGCCCGCGAGCACGCGGCGACGGCGATCAGCGAACGCGCCCTCGCGGCGGTGGCGGCGCGCACCACCGTGCGCCCGATCCGCGGCCGGATCACCATCGCCTGCGTGGACGGCGAGTGGCACGCGCTGCCGGTGCGCATCCTGGCCGAGACGCTGCGGCTGGACGGCTGGCGCGTCGACTTCCTCGGCGCCAGCGTGCCCGGCCCGCACCTGGTCACCCACCTGCACCAGACCGGCCCGGACGCGGTGGCGCTGAGCTGCATGATCCCGGCCCGGCTGCCCCGCGCGCACGCGGCGATCACGGCCTGCCGGAGGGCCGGGGTGCCGGTGATCGCGGGCGGGCGGGGTTTCGGACCCGACGGCCGCTGGGCGCTGCGCCTGGGCGCGGACGCGTGGGCCGCCACCGCGCAGGGCGCCGCGACCCGCCTGTCCGGCAACTGGCCGCCCGCGATGGACGACCCGTCGGCGTCACCGTTCCTGGGTGACGACGAATACACGTTCGTGGTCCGCCACCGCAGCGAGCTGATCGGGGCGGCGCTGACCAGGCTGACCTCGGAATATCCCGGCGTGCACGACTACGACCAGCGGCAACGCGACGCGACGGCGGAGGACGTCGGGCACATCGTCGACTTCCTGGCGGCGGCGCTCTATGTGGGCGACGACCGGCTCTTCCTCGACTTCGTCGAATGGACGGCCGAGGTGCTGACCGCGCGAGGCGTCCCGGCGCCGGCTCTGGCGATCGGCCTCCGACTGGTACGCGACCAGCTCCGCGACTACCCCGCAGCGTGCGCGATGCTCGATGCGAGCACGGCACAGCTCGGCTCTTCGCATTAATCGAGTTGCGCAGCCCCGAAGGCTGTTTTAGCGTCCTCCCATGCGCTTCTGATGAATGCCCGACTTCCTTCCGCATCCCTGTTCCGGGTGCGCCGGTGGCATTCGTCAGCCGTGGGACTAGCCACGTGCCGGCCCTTGGGACCTCTTTCCTCTCAGCCTGACCACGGCACTCCGCCTCGCTTCACCACGAGGAGGGCGCTTTATGCCTGCGCGATCTTTCAACGTTCACGTCGATCCCGAGGAACTCGCCATCGGGGATCTGGCGGAAGCAGTGCCCGTTCCGTCCGTCCTGGCCGAGACCACGTCCCGGCGGGAACGGCGGCAGAAGTCCAAGTCGAAGTCCAAGCACGGAGCGGCCGACGAGCGGCTGGCCGCCCGTCAGCGTTCCGAACGGGAGCATTCGAGCCGGGCTTCGGGGGTCGGTTCGGGTCGTTCTTATGCGTTCCGCCGCAGCTGATCGACCCGCGCTGCAGGTGTTCGACCCGCGCGGGAGCGAACCGCTCACCGGGACCAACCGCGGCGCGGGAGCGACGCTCACCGTGACCAACCGCGGTGCGGGAGCGAGCCGCTCAGCGCGACAAACCCGCTGCGCTTAAAGGCTCGGGCGCACGCTCCACCCGAGCGCGCGGCCGCCTCCGGCGGCCTGGCGCGCGCGAAGCCCGGAACCTGGAGGTTCCGGGCTTCGTCATGCCCAGCAGATGTTCGACGTTGTGCTTGGAGTGGTCCGGTGGTCCCGGGGGGCCGGCGTCTCTCTGGGGTCCCGGGCCGTGGTCACGAGCAGCAGATATTCGTCCACGGGCTCAGAACGGGCGTCCGGGCGTTGCGCATATGTGTGCAGAGCAAAGGGGCCGGGGCGAGCGACCGGGGGTCAGCCCAGGGTGGCGTAGACGTCGTCGATATGGCCGTGAAACATGTCGCTGCTTGTGTTGAAGTTGGGGCCGCCGATGCGCAGGGGCTTGTCGTTCAGGATGCTCAGCGAGGCGGGCACGGCCACCGAGCCTCGAGCTACGCCGTCCACGTAGATCTTGAGGGTGGTGGCGGTGCGGAGGCAGAGGACCTTGTGCCATTTGCCGTCGGCTACCGCCACCGAGGAGCGGACCAGGTAGGCCTTGGTGGAACCGCGGCCGACCGCTACGCACTGGGCTCGGCCGTGGGTCTCGCCCACCTGCATCTTCCACTGGCTCTCGGTGGTGGCCACGCCCTTCTGGAGGACGTTCGACGAGCCGGCCAGCTGGCTCTTCGTGATGTTGATGCTCGCGCCCCAGCGGAAGTTGCGGGTGCCGGGATCGAGGTCCGGGTCGTCGGCGCCTTCGAGCAGGGCGCGGGGGCAGGTCTTCGCGGTGGCGGCGCAGCGCAGCGGGAGGCCGATGTAGCGGCCGGTGCCGGCTGCCACGAAACGGACCACGCCCTTGTCGGCGGAGCGGATCGTGAGCGGAGCGCCGCGGCCGGAAAGGTCCGGGACCTTGCCCGCTGAGGTGGCGTCGAAGGAATAGCGGGCGACGACGACGGCTGCCGGAGCGGCCTGGGCGCTGGTGGTGGCCGCCAGCGCGGGCACGGCCGGCGCGAGGATCAGGGCGAGGGTCAGAACCCTGGCGGAAAGCTTCATGTCCTGAAAGTACGTTTTGCGGCAGAAAACACCAAACCAACGTGACGGGCGGTTCGGGTGGAATTCAGAGTAGACCGGCTGACTCTGCGATCGCACAAACGGCTACCAGACGCAGCAGGTGCCACTCGGCGGCGTGCCAGGCGGCGCCGGACTGGTAGGCGGCGCCGATCTCGGGGACCGGGCGGCCCATGCGCTTGGCGGCGAAGACGATCGACCGGGCGTAGGAAGCCAGGCCCTCGGCGTCGACCTCGCGGCCGGCCTCGCGCAGCGCGTCCCGCACCGCGGCGGCGTGCTGGTCCACCTGGGCCAGCAGGCCCGGGTCGGCCAGCGCGGCGGCCAGCCCGTCCACGCCCACCCGCGCCATCATCTCGTCCAGCAGCGCGACCGCCGGGTCGGCCGGAACGACGACCATCGGGTCCGCGGGCATCGCGGCCGAGAGACCGCCGGGGAAACCGGCCGAGAGGCCGGCGGGCAGACCGGCCGGAAGCTCGGAGCCGGCGGCGGGAACGGCGGAAACCGGGGCGATTGCGAGGAAGTCGTTCGTCATGCGGAGAACGCTAGGGCCTGCCGGGCGGCAACGGCAGGGGGGTAACCGAACGGCACCCGAGCGCCATCCGACCTACACCCCACCGCGCCGCCAGGAACCAAACCCGGCCCGTCAATGAACAGACCCGGCACCGCCAAGCGGCCGAGGCCAGACCCAGCGCGCAGCCGAGGGGCAGGCCGTGGGAGCAGACCGAGGGGTTAGACCCGGTGTGGGGCGGCGGCCGACTCGGCCAGCAGGGTGGCGGCCTCGGCGGCCGGGAGCGGGCGCGCGAAATAGTAGCCCTGGGCCTTCTCGCAACCCAGCTCGCGCAGCAACTGGACCTGCTCGGCGGTCTCCACGCCCTCGGCGATCGTGCCCAGCCGCAGACCCGACGCCAGGTCGATGATCGCCTTCACCATGGTGCGGGCGGCCATGTCGTCGGCCTGGCCGGGCGCGGGCATGAAGGACTTGTCGATCTTGATGTGGTCGATGGGCAGGTCCCGCAGGTAGGCCAGCGACGAATAGCCGGTGCCGAAATCGTCCACGGCCACCCGCACCCCGTGCGAGCGCAGCATGGCCAGATGGCCGATCGCCTGTTCGGTGACCTGCCCGGAGGCGACCAGCACGCCCTCGGTGATCTCCAGGATCAGGGCTTCGGGAGGCAGCGCCGACGATTGCAGGCAGTCAAGCACCATCGCGCCGAAGTCCGGTTCGCGCAGCTGGCGCGGCGATACGTTGACGGAGACCACGGCGCCGTGGCGGCGGTGCCACTCGGACACCACCCGGCACGATTCGCGCAGCACGTGGGCGCCGATCGGCACGATCAGGCCGCTGTCCTCGGCGACCGGGATGAACTGGTCCGGCGGCACCATCCGCTCCCCGGCCGGCTGCCAGCGGAGCAGCGCCTCGACCCCGAACATCCGCTCGTCCCCGAGCCGGACCAGCGGCTGGAAATAGACGACCAGCTCGTCGCGGGTGATCGCGCCGCGCAGGCGTTCGATGGTGCGGGCCAGCGCCAGCCGTTCCTCGCGCATCGTCCGGTCGAAGATTGCCACCTGGTCGCGCCCGGCCGCCTTGGCGGCGTGCAGCGCCAGATAGCCGTCGCGCAGCACGTCGCCGGTCAGCAGGTCGTCGTCCAGCGCCCGCACCCCGATGCTGGCGGTGGCGAACAGCTCGTGTCCCTGGGTGCGCACCGGCGACCGCAGCGACACCAGCACCTCCTCGGCGCGGTCGAGCACCTCGCTTGCCGTCTCCCGTTCCACCAGCACCGCGAACTCGTCGCTGTCCAGCCGTGCCACCAGCGCCCGGCCGTCGAGCCGCTTGACCAGCCGGCCCGCCACCGCGATCAGCAGGTCGTCGCCCATCGCGTGCCCGAACCGGTCGTTGACCTCCTTGAAGTCGTCCAGGTCGACGATCAGCAGGGCACCGCCGGCGCCGGCCGCCAGGGCTGCGGCGATCCGCTCGTGCAGCAGCGTGCGGTTGGGCAGGCCGGTCAGCACGTCGTGCTGGGCCCGGCGCCGCAACTCCTGCTGCAGCGCGTCCTGGGTGTGCAGCGACTGCTCGAGTGCGGCGGCCCGGCGGCGGGCGATCTGGGTGAGCTGGCGCATCCGGGTGACCACCAGGGCGGCGGTGAGCGCGGTGGCGCCCACCGGAACCACGATGTCGGCCCGCGAGACCTGCCTGGTGGCCACCTCGTGCAGCAGGAACGCGCCGGTCAGCAAGGGCGTGGCGACCACGGTGGCGATGTAGATCCGGGCGCCGCCGACAACGTGCGAGGAGACGTCGGCGGTCGGCGGCGTGAGCTCCCGTGCCATCGCCGGGTGCAACGCGGCCGCACCCACCAGCGCCGCGGCGGTCAACCACCCCACCAGGCTCAGTGCCGAGAGGTCCGCGCCGGTCAGCGACGCCACGAACAGCGTGGTGTCGGCGGCCAGGGTGGCCGCGGTGCCGAGCGCCAGCATCGCGAAGGAGGCCGAGCTGCGGCCGCCGAGCAGCAGCAGCCGGACGCCGAGAGCCAGCAGCGCCATGTCGAGCAGCGGATAGATCAGCACGCTCCCCTGGGCGAAGGTCCGATCCATGTCGGTGACCAACGGGTCGACCAGCAGCGTCCACCAGAGCACCGCCGCACCGCTGGCGATGATGCCGGCCTCGGTGAAGCCGGCGAAGCGTACGCCGCGGCCGGGCAGCACCGCGAAGGCGAACCCGAGCAGCGGCACCGTGAGGAAGTACAGGACGTCGATGGACGGCAGCTGGCCGACGATCGAGCCCAGCGCCACCCATATCAGGTTGACGGTCAGCGCACCGGCCATCGCGCCGAACAGGGACCACCAGCCGAACGGGCGCACCGGCCGGTTGATCCGGATGCCGAGCCAGATCGCGGGCACGGTGGTCAGACTGCCCGCGGTTTGCACCGTCGCGAGGACCGCGGGGTCGGGGCTCAGCAGACCGCCGGCGAGGAGGAGAGCCATCCCCGCCAGGTACCAGAGCCACCAGCGCCGCACGTGATCCACGGTCGCATGCAGGACCGCCGAAGCAGACCGGAACGGGACAGAGGGTGCTAGGCGGGCAGTTGGTCCATGACCTTGTAGATCCGTTTGTCCGAAATCGGGTACGCGGTGCCCAGCGACTGCGCGAACAGCCCGACCCGCAGCTCCTCGATCATCCAGCGGATCTCCTCGAGCCCTTCGACGGCCGGGGAGTCCGCGGGCGTCTCGGCGCGCAGCTCGCGGAACTCGCGTTCGATCTCGTGCACCTGGGCCATCAGCTGGCGGTCGCGGGCCAGCGTGCCGGGCAGCCGATCCAGCCGATAGGCGATCGCCTTCAGGTAGCGCGGCAGGTGGTGCAGCTGCCGCCAGCCGGTCTCGGTCACGAAGCCCGGATGCACCAGCCCCTTGAGCTGCTGCCGGATATCCGCGAGCGCGGCCACCAGCTGCGGGTCGCGGGTGCTGGACAGGCGCTGGCCGACCTCCCAGGTGGTCGACAGCACGGCCCTGACCTGCTGCACCACGGCCGCGGTGGCGTCCACCAGGTCGGCGCGCACCTGCTCACGCAGCTCGGTGAAGGCCGCCTGGTCCCAGGCCGGTCCCCCGGCGTCCTGCACCAGCCGGTCGACCGCCGCGCCGGCGCAGTCGTCGAGCAGATCGGCGATCGACCGGTACGGGTTGCCCCGGGACAGCTCGAGCTTGGCCTTGTTGTCCAGCCGGCCCTGGAGGTAGCGGGCGGCCGGCGGCAACGTGAGCATCAGCAGCCGCCGGGTGCCCGCGCGCATCGCTAGTCGCTGCTCGGACTCGGTCTCGTAAACCCGGATCGCGACGCTGTCGCCCTCGTCGGTGAGCGCCGGATGCACGGCCACCTCGATGCCGCCTCGGACCTGGGCGACGCGGCTCGGCAGCGTACCGAAGTCATTGGTTTTGATCCCGGAGCGCTCGATGTCGCCGGCCGCGGCGGAGATCGTGGCCTGGACCCGCGGGGCCAGTTGACGGCGCAGCACGTCGAGGTCGCGGCCCGAGCCCAGCGGCGCGCCGTCCTCGTCCACCACCCGGAAGTTGATCCGCAGATGGTCCGGCACCTGGTCGGGACGCCAGGCGTCGCGCGGCACGACGGTGCCGGTGAGCCGGCGCAACTCGTCGCCGATCGCGTCCGGCAGCGCGCCGCGCCGGGCCGGCACCCGGGCGAGCGCCGCGGCGGCCCAGTCCGGCACCGGCACGAAGCTGGTCCGCAGGTGCTTGGGCAGCGCGCGGATCAGCGCGACCACCACCTCCTGCCGCAGGCCCGGCACCGACCAGCCGAAGTCGTCCGGGTCGAGCTTGTTGAGCAGCGGCAGCGGGACGGTCACGGTGACCCCGTCGTCGGGCGCGTTCGGCTCGAAGCGGTAGGTCAGCGGCAGCCGGATGCCGCCGGCCACCAGCCAGGCGTCCGGATAGGCGCCCGGGTCGACGGCGTCCCGCCCGGCATTGACCAGCAGTTCGCGGGTGAAGGTGAGCAGGTCCGGATTTTCGTGGCGGGCTTTCTTCCACCACGAGTCGAAATGCCGGCCGGAGACCACGTCGGCGGGAATCCGGGCGTCGTAAAGCGCGTAGATCGTCTCGTCGTCGACCGCGATGTCGCGGCGCCGCGCACGATTTTCCACCTCTTCGATCCGCTGGATCAGCTTGGCGTTCTCCGCGAAGAACTTGTGGTGCGTCTCCCAGTCGCCCTCGACCAGCGCCTGCCGGATGAACAGTTCGCGGCACAGCGCCGGGTCGATCCGCGAATATTGCACCTTGCGCCGCGGCACGATCGGCAGGCCGTAGAGCGTGACCTTTTCGAAAGCCACCACCGCGCCCTGATTCTTCTCCCAGTGCGGCTCGCTGTAGCTGTGCTTGACCAGGTGCGGCGCCAGCTTTTCGGCCCACTCCGGCTCGATCCGGGCGTTCACCCGGCCCCACAGCCGCGACGTCTCGACCAGCTCGGCGGACATCACCCAGCGCGGCTGCTTCTTGAACAGCGCCGAGCCCGGGAAGATCGCGAACTTCGCACCCCGCGCGCCCAGATATTCGCGCTTCTCCGGGTCCTTGAAGCCGATGTGGCTCAACAGACCCGCGAGCAGAGCGGTGTGCACGGCCTGGGCCGGGGCGAGTCCCTCACGGTCCTCGGTCACCGCAAATCCGAGGGTACGGGCCACCTGCCGCAATTGCGCGTAGAGATCCTGCCACTCGCGGACCCGCAGGTAGTTGAGAAATTCGGCCCGGCAGAGCCGGCGGAACTGGTTGCCGGACAGCTCCCGTTGCCGCTCCCGCGCGTATCTCCAGAGGTTGAGCAGGCTGAAGAAGTCGGATTCCTTGTCGGTGAAGCGAGCGTGCTTCTCGTCCGCCTGCTGCTGTTTGTCCACCGGCCGCTCGCGAGGGTCCTGGATGGACAGTGCGGCGGCGATCACCATCACCTCCGCGACGCAGGCGTGCTTGTCCGCCTCGATCACCATGCGGCCCAGCCGCGGGTCCACCGGCAGCTGCGCGAGCTGGCGGCCGAGCGGGGTCAGCGCCCGGCCGTCGAGTGCGCCCAGCTCCTCGAGCAGTTTGACGCCGTCGGTGATGTTGCGTTTGTCCGGCGGGTCGAGGAACGGGAACTTCGCCAGATCGCCCAGGCCGAGGCTGGTCATCTGCAGGATGACGCTGGCCAGGTTGGTGCGCAGGATCTCCGGCTCGGTGAACTCCGGCCGGGACTCGAAGTCCTCTTCGGAATAGAGCCGGATGCAGATGCCGTCCGAGGTGCGGCCGCAGCGTCCCTTGCGCTGGTTGGCGCTGGCCTGCGAGACCGCCTCGATGGGCAGCCGCTGCACCTTGAGCCGGCTGGAATAGCGAGAGATGCGCGCGGTGCCGGGGTCGATCACGTAACGGATGCCGGGCACGGTCAGCGAGGTCTCGGCGACGTTGGTGGCGAGCACGACCCGGCGGCCGGTGTGCGGCTGGAAGACCCGGTGCTGCTCGGCGGCGCTGAGCCGGCCGTAGAGCGGGACCACCTCGGTGTTGCGCAGGTCGCGTTTGTTCAGCGCGTCGGCGGTGTCCCGGATCTCCCGCTCGCCGCTCAGGAAGACCAGGATGTCGCCGCTGCTCTCGCCCCCGAGCTCGTCCACCGCGGCGGCGATCCCGTCGATCTGGTCCTGCTCCTCGTCGACGTCCAGCGGCCGGTAGCGAACCTCCACCGGATAGGTCCGCCCGGTCACCTCAATGACGGGCGCGTCACCGAAATGCTCGGCGAACCGGGAGGTCTCGATCGTGGCCGAGGTGATGATCAGCTTGAGGTCGGGCCGCCGGGGCAGCAGCTCCTTGAGATAGCCGAGCAGGAAGTCGATGTTCAGGCTGCGCTCGTGGGCCTCGTCGATGATCAGCGTGTCGTAGCGGCGCAGCGCCCGGTCATTTTGGATCTCGGCCAGCAGGATGCCGTCGGTCATCACCTTGACCAGCGTCTCGTCCGTGGACTGGTCGGTGAACCGCACCTTGTAGCCCACCGTGGACCCGAGCGGCGTGCCCAGCTCCTCGGCGATGCGCTCGGCGACCGTGCGGGCGGCGATCCGGCGCGGCTGGGTGTGCCCGATCTGGCCGCGCACCCCGCGGCCCAGCTCGAGGCAGATCTTCGGCAGCTGGGTGGTCTTGCCCGAGCCGGTCTCGCCGGCCACCACCACGACCTGGTGGTCGCGGATGGCGGCGGCGATGTCGCCGCGTCGCTCGCTGACCGGCAGGTGCTCGGGAAAGGTGATCTCGGGTACGGACGCCAGCCGCGCGTCCCGGCGTTTCTGCGCGGCCTCGATCTCGTCGGCGATGGTCGCCAGCGCGGCGGCGCGCGCGTCCTCGTCGCGAATCCGGCGGGTGCCCTCGAGCCGCCGCTGGAGCCGGCGCTCGTCGCGAGGGAGCAGATCGGACATGCGGCGGCGCAGCTCGGGCGGGTTCACAGACATGGCGTTGCCAAGAATAGGCAGACCCGCGACCGATTGCCGCAGGATTATCGCCGTGCCGTGACCATCAACTCAGCATCCTGGGAGACCAGCGGCATGGTGAAGTGGAAGCGCGTTCCGCCGCCGGGGTTGTCGGTCACCCCGATCGCGCCGCCGTGCCGCTCCACGATGCGCCGGCAGATGGCCAGGCCGAGGCCGGTCCCGGCATAGCCCGCCGCGGTCCGGGCCCGGTGGAACGACTCGAAGATGTCCGGCTTGTCGTCGTCCGGGATGCCGATGCCGCGGTCCGCGATCTCGATCCGGATCCACCCCGGCGCGGCTTGCGCCGCGGTCACGTCGACCCGGGCAGCACGGCCCGGCGGCACGTACTTCAGCGAGTTGCCGATCAGGTTGTCCAGCACGTGCCGCAGCATCGCCGGGTCGGCGTCCACGTCCGGCAGCGGTCCGACGTAGAAGTCCGGGGCCGGTCCGTCGCCCGGCCGGCGCGGCCCGGTGCGGTCCATGATCACGTCGTCCACCAGCGGGCCGAGCGGGACCGTGGCCCGGCGCAGCGGCGCGTCCTTCGAGGTGGTGTAGGCCAGCAGGGTGTCGATCTGCTGGGCCATCCGATCGGCGGCGTGCGCGATGCGGTTCAGCGCGGCGCGGGTGCCGGGCGCCGCGGCCGCGGACTCCACGTCGGCGAGCTCGTCGACGGCGGTCTCGCAGTGTCCGCGGATCACGGCCAGCGGCGCCTTCAGGTCGTGGGCCACCACACCGGCGAAGACCGAGAGATCCGTCTCGTACTGCCGCAGGTCGGTGATGTCGCGGAAGACCGCGACCGCGCCCGGCTGGCCGGCGCTGGCGTCGAGCGGCCGGCCGTCGACCGAGAGCAGGATGCCGTCCGGGCGGGTGGCGTTGCGGACCAGAATCTCCACGCCGTCCGACGACTCCCCGGCCAGCGCCCGCACCAGCGGCATCTCCTCCACCGGGAACGGGGTGCGCCCGTCCGGCCGGAACAGGCCGTAGTGCTCCTGCCATTCCTGCGGCCCGGTCACGTCGTCGTCGACCCCGAGCAGGGCCTTGGCCGCCGGATTGTGCAGCAGGAAGTCGCCGTTCGCGTCGACCACGCCGACGCCGTCGCCGAGGCTGGCCATGATCGCGCCGAGCAGCCCCGCCTGGCGGCGGCTCTCCGCCTCGGCGGTGCGCAGGTCGGCGGTGGCCACCTGCACCTGCCAGCGGGCCCGAGACCGGCCGTTGGCCAGCACGTGCACCAGCCCGGCCAGCATCAGGGTGAGCGCCACGCCGCCGAGCAGCACGATCATCGGCAGGCCGCTGCGGGCGCCCGGCAGGTGCGCCGAGTCCGCGCCGGTGACCAGCGTCCAGTGCCGGTTCGCCACCGGGAAGGTGGCCATCCGGCGCAGGTCCGGGGTGCCCCGGGCGGCGTAGGCGGCGACCCGCACGCGGCGGCCGTCGCCGTTGGTGGTCAGCAGCTCGCCGTCCAGCTGGTTCTGGCTGGCCGTGCTCAGCACGCCGCCGAGGAAGTCCTGGCCGTGCACGCCGAGCACCATCCAGCCCCGGAACTCGGGCTGCGGCGCGGGGCGGTAGATCGGCGCGACGAACACGAAGGAGAGCTGTTGCTGCCGCGCCGGCAGGCCGCGGTCGCGCAGCAGCACGTACGTGTCGGAGACCGTCGGCCGGCCGGTCCGCCGTGCCTCGACCAGCGCCGCGGTGGCCTCCGGCGAGCCGGACACGTCGATGCCGGCGGTGGAGATCCCGACTCCCTGGAGCATCCGGTTGAAGATCGAGAAGTAGTGCTCGTCCACGCCGGCGCGGGGCCGCAGGGTGAGGTCGGGTGTGCCGCGGGAGCGCCAGAGCGCCTGGGTCTGCGCGTCCCGGCCGCGGGCGCTGGGCACGACGAAGGCCACCGAAATGGCGCCGAGCAGCTCGGCGGCGTCCAGCGGCGCGGTCACCGCGGCGAAGTCGGAGCTGTCGAACTCGGCGTTGATGGCCGCGCCGGCAGCGGTCGACTGCAGCAGCGCGCGGTAGCGGCCGGTCTCGGCGATCACCGCCGCCCGGGCGACCGCGGTGCGCTGATCCATCACCCGGTCGGCGTTGGCCCGCTGCCCGGCGCGCAGGCTGCCGACCACCAGCAGGGTCACGGTCACGCCGATGATCAGCACGTTCGCGGCGAGCAGAGGCCCCACGAACCGACCCCGGCGCCCCATGGCCGCGGTGTCAGGGTCGTCACGCCTCTTCACTTTTGTGAGCTTAAGGCGCGAAACACCCCCGCCGACGAGGTTCCGCCGACGGGGGTGCTGACTGCTAAGTCACTTCCAGGTGTCGTACTTGTAGAGGCCGTTCTTCGCCATGATGCCGGTGACCTTGGTGTAGTAGTTCGGGTCGGTGGCGTAGCCGGCCTTCCAGACCTGCCAGATGAAGTTGTTGGCGCTCTTCGTGTACTTGAACGCCGGCTTGTAGCGCGGGTTCACCTTGAGGAAGTTGCCGTGGTCGCGGAACGAGTGGCCCATCGAGGCGTAGGTGCGGAACACCCCGGTGGTGCTGAAGCAGCTGCCGGCCTTGGTGCACTCGGTGGTCCGGTAGGTCGAGCAGCCGTTCGCCAGGGTGCCGAACCTGCGGTTCTGGCACTTGATCCCGAAGTAGTTCTTGTGGGTGGTGGACAGCGTGCTCTTGCCCCAGCCGGACTCGAGGATGGCCTGGGCGATGGTGACCGACGGCGGCACGCCGTACTCGCGCCAGCCCTGCTGGGCCCCCGGCGCCGCGGCCTTGATGAACTGCTCGGTGGTCATGTTCGCCGCGGTGGACGGCGTGGTCGAGCCCTTGCAGACCGGCAGCGCCGGGCTGACCACGAAGGCGTGCGAGATGTAGAGGTTGGTGCTGGTGCGGTCCCACTGGGTGGTGGTCCGCACGGTGCCGGCCACGTTCTGCCCGGTGACCGCGCAGACGAGCAGCGCCTGGCGGCCGGTGTTCAGCTTCAGCACGACCGCGGCCGAGGTGCTGGGGGCGGTGCGCAGGTTGACCGCGCCGTCGGTGCTGCGGATCTTGCCGACGATGTAGGCCGGCTTCGCCGCGGCCGGCTTGACCTTGACCGGGACGGCCTGCGGGGTGGTGGTGGCGCACCGCGCGATGTTGCGCGGGGCGCTCAGGTACGCCCAGGCGACGAAGCGGCCGGTGCCCATCTTGGCCCACAGGTTCGAGGTGCGGTTCGAGCCGCGCACGTTCGTGCCGGCGGTCACGCACTGCACCGCGATCTTCTGGTCGTCCTTCAGCGAGCCGACGATCGCGCCGCTCAGCGAGGGCGTCGAGCGGACCTTCAGCGAGCTGGTGACGTTCACCGTCGCGGTGACGGTCGCCGCGCTCGCCGCCGCGGGCGCGAGGGCGAGACCGGTCCCGAGGGCGGCCACCAGCAGCGGGCCGGTGAGCAGTCGGCGGGCGGTGAACAGCATGTGGGCGTTTCCTTCCGTGGGCGATGTCCACCTGAAGGTCGCGGGGCGCCGTTGCGGGTCCAGGGAGCGCTCGGGTGCGCCTCGGTTGCCACCGGCCGGACCCGGTACGGATGATTCCGGCGGGACGCGCTTGAATTACCGGTGCATTGGGCATAGGCAGTCCGCCATCCAGCCCGCCCGAGGAGGACGACCCCCCGATGACCGCCCTGGCCTCCAGCCCGGTCTCCGCCCCGCCACCGACCCGCAGCGCGATCCACCTGTTCACTCCGCTGCTGGCCGCGATCATCGCGGCGGCCGGCACGGTGGCGACCTATCGCGTCTTCGTGCTCTCGTCGCTGGGCCAGACGATCGACACCCAGGCGCTGCGCAACGCCGAGGTCGGGCACGACCGCGTGGTCGAGGTGATGGACCGCGCGCTGAACGGCACCAGCCTGGCCGGCCTGGTGCTGGCCTGCGTGGCGGCGGGGCTGATCGGCATGGTCCGCAAGCGGCTGGATCTGGCGGTCGGCGCCGCGGTCGTGGTGCTCGGCGCCAACCTGACCACGCGCCTGCTCAAGAACGCGCTGCCCCGGCCCGACCTGGACGGCTCCTCGATGCCCAACTCGTTCCCCAGCGGACACACCACGGCCGCCGCCTCGGTGGCGTTCGCGCTGATCCTCGTGCTGCCCTGGGCGGTCCGCAGCCTGGTCGCGATGCTCGGCGCGGCTTACGTGACGGTGATCGCGGTGGCCACCGTCTGGGCCGAGTGGCACCGGCCCAGCGACACCGTCGCCGGCCTGCTGATCGTGCTGGCCTGGGGTGCGCTGGTGGCCTTCGTGCTGCGGGTGGCCCGGGTGCGCCGCCCCGGACGGCTGGAACGGCCGAGCAGGCTGAGCACGCTGTTGTTCGTGATCGCCGGAGTGCTCGCCACCGTGGTCGCCTCGATCGGGCTGGGCGCGGTCGTGCTCTCCGAGCGGGTCACGCCCGACCTGGTGTCCGGCCGGTTCGCGTTCCTGACCGGCGCCGCGGCGATCGTCGCGGTGGTGGCGGCGAGCTTCCTGATCTGGAACCGGCTGGCCAGCGGCGAGCAGCAGGTGCCGGCGGAACCGGCCGCCGAGCCCGACCCCTCCTGACCGCAGGCGAAGAGCCGGTCACCCGCGCGGGTGACCGGCTCTTTTCCGCGTACGCGTCAGAGACCGGCGGCAAGCTGGACGCGGAGCTTGCCCAGGGCCTTGGTGAGCATTCGCGACACGTGCATCTGCGAGATGCCGACCTGGTCGGCGATCTGCGACTGGGTCAGGTTGCCGTAGAAGCGCAGGGTGAGGATCTTCTGCTCCCGCTCGTCGAGGGTGGCGAGGGCGGGGCCGAGGGCGACCCGGGTTTCGGCGACCTCGAACTCGGAGTCCTCGCCGCCGAGGGTGTCGCCGAGTTC
>NZ_JBVJIP010000028.1:0-112757 GCF_055586225.1 Actinoplanes sp. NPDC051388
CGATATCCACGACGGTCTCGTCAGCCTCGCCTGCGCCATGATCTGCTGGCGCCGCTTGATGAACTGGGCCGATCGGAGATCGTGTTAGGAGCTCTAACGGTCCGAATCGAATCTTCGGGCGATGTTTGTGCAGTTCAGAGCCGCTTTGCGTGGCTAAGGTGATCGTTTCGTGGACTCCTTGACTCGGCGGCCCCCTCTCCCGTTGCTGATCCACTCCGCCCGGCGGCGCCGTTTGGTGTTGCAGCAGGTCAGTGCGTTGTGTAGGCCGTTCGGGTGTACGGCCTTGAGGTCGCTGGGCCAGCAGTACGACCCTTTACTCGTGTGAGCCGGCACCGCTTGGCGGCGGCGTTTCACGGTGGGATGTGAGCACGCCGCTTGGTGACCCCTTGACTCGGGTGCTTGCGGCGGTGGTCAGCGACTCCTTGGCTGGGAGCGGGCGTTGAAGATCGAGAATTTGCTGGCCCGTGTGCGGGCCGAAGCGTGGGCGCTGCCGCTGAGGGACTGGGATCGGTCGCTGCGAGCCGGGAACCATCCGGAAAGCACCCGGTACAACTACGCGCTCGCTGTGTCGCAGCTTGCCGCCTATCTCGGCGAGCAAGCGCCGGAGACTGATGCCGCTTCGGATCCGACCCTCGTGGACGGCCGGCAAGTGGTGGCGTTTCAGGCGTGGGTGATCGAGACACGGTCGGCGAGTACGGGGCTGAACAAGTACAAAGCGTTGCAGCAGTTCTTCGGCTGGCTCGTTGCCGAGGGTGAGATCGAACGGTCGCCGATGAGCGAGGTGCCCAAGCCGACGGCAGTCCAAGAGCTGGTTGAGGTCCTCAGCGACGAGGAGACCCGGCGGATCCTCGAGGTCTGCCAGGGGCGTGACTTCGTGCAGCTTCGTGATCAGGCGCTGGTGCGGATGTTCTACAACACCGGTGGGCGTCTGTCCGAGATAGGTGATCTGTTGCTGTCCGACGTTGATCTGGATACCGACTCGGTCGCGCTGACCGGAAAGGGCGGCGAACAGCGTCGTATGCGGTTCGGCGCCGAGACCGCTGCTGCGCTTCGCCGGTACGTGCGAGCGCGCAGTCGGCGCCCGGGCATGGTCAATATCGACCAGTTATGGATCGCCGCGAAGGGCGCTCGGCCGTTGAAGTCGAACGGTATCAAGATCCGCCTTCGGCAGTTGGGGGAGAGGGCTGGGGTTGAGCATGTTCATGCGCAGCGGTGGCGGCACAGCTTCGCGCACGAATGGAAGCTGGCCGGCGGCGACACCGGCGATCTGATGCTGCTGATGGGCTGGTCGTCCGAGGAGATGCCGCGCCGCTACGGTGCCAGCGCGGCTGCGGAGCGGGCTCAAGCAGTGCACGCCCGGCTCGGTGTCGGCGAGCGTTTATGAGGCGGTTTGTCATTTGCCTGTCCGGCATCGGGTGCGCCGCTATGGCAAGGCGATCAGTACGGGGCGGTGGTCGTCCCAGACTTGCAGTCCTCCGAGCTTGCGAAAGACGTGCTCAGCTGCTGGCAGTTCGAGCTGCACCGTCAACCCGTCTTCCGTAACCTGCTGGCCGACGATGTCTTCGGCGCCGACCAGGGAGCATCGGTTGATGTAGGTGATGCTGGGGCCGAGGTCGAGCTCTCGGCCGCCGATGCGCACCACGGTGTGCTCCTGGGCGTAGGCCACCCGGAACTCGTCGGCCATGGACACGGGCTCTTATGCGCGTTCGGCTTTAATGCTCTCCAGCCGTCTTTGGAGATCCTCGCGGCCCATTGCCGCGAGGGTGGTGGCGAGAACATCGACGGCGAAATCTGCTCTTTCCTGTCTGGTGCTGAGCCAAGTGACGAAATCAACTAGGATCGGAAGCATTTCGGCATGGGAAAGGTCCATGTCGGGCTGCTGCGCGGCGGCAGATTCTTGCAAGGTGTCCAGAAAAATCTGGTTGCCGATTGCCGTCACCAACTCCGGCCGCTGCGATATCCACCAGATCCGCCCCAAAGCTGCATCGGTGAATACGTGATCACGTAAGAATGTCAGGCGCGAGAGTTCCGCCTCGAACTGTGGCAGCCCAGGTTGCTTTTCCTCGGTCACGCTGACGTCAACAACAAGCGATTCTGTAAAAATTGAGGACGAGGACTCGCGCAGCCTAATCGCTATCGAGTCAGGCCCGGAAAATGTGAGGTCCTTCAACACCTGTGAACTCAGGTTTGCCAGACCATCATGGATGGTGACCAGAGTGACGCCGGGCGCCTTGCGCCACCAGACACGGAACCGGAAGGCGAAGACCGTGGAGCCGGTACGCGTTTCAACGCGGAAAGAATTTGCGCGCCAGCCTGCAATCCGCAGAAGCGCCATGAACTTCCGGATGAGGCTCAACCCTCACCCCGAACCGGTTGTGGCAACCTCCTCTGCACGAGACGTTGATACAACGCCTGTCGGGTGTGGCCAGATGTTCCCACCACCAGGGAAATGACCGAATCATCTCCGATGATCGATTCGACGGCGGGCGCGAGCAAGTCGATGACAGCCGACCGGTCGAGTTTTCCGGTGTCGGCGTACTTCAGCATCGCCTCCGCCACCTCGAAAGCCCGCGGCCGGGTCTCTTGGCTACTGATGAGTCCGGTGAAGCCGGCGACGATTCCTTCGGAAAGCTCGCCCTGCTGGACGATCTCGGCCAGGACCTCCTCGGCGGCGCTCTTTTCTTCTCGGACGTCCAGCAACGACAGCAGCGCGCTTCGCCCGGCAGGCCCAGTGTTCTTGCTGCCGAGCCAATCGAGCACGTGCCGGACAACGTCGAAACGCATCTGCTCGTCCGATCGGGCCAGCAACCGCAGAGAAGATAGAGCTTCCTGTCGCCCCTTGACCGAGGAACGATCCAGAATAAGGCGCAGCCGGGTCAGAGCCATCGGCAGATAGTCGCGGCCGAACTGGCCAGCGCACACCTTCGCGATGCCGATCAGCGTTTCCGTCGACGTGGAATCGCTGGAAACGAGCTGGTACAACCGTCGCCGGACTGCAGGACCGATGTCCGGGCTGATCGCGAGGCTGTCGAGCAAGGCGACCGACAAGCGCCGGTGCTGCTGCTGTTGCTCCAACCAGCCCAGGGCGACGTCGAGGACTTCGACGGACCGGTGCTCTTTGGCCAGCCGAACGAGCACCCGGGAAACCTGATCCAGATATTGCACGGCCGGCTTGCGCTCGCCCGTGATCTCGGCCAGCCAGTTGAGCAGGTGTTTGCGAAGCTGGGGTCGCTGCGTCCAGATTCGGTCGAGGATCGCTTGGTCGACCCCGCGGAACTGCCGGGTCAGGAAGATCAGATCACCCTCGCGCGTGGCTTGGATGCTGTCCAGCAGCCCCGACAATTCAGGAGCAGCCAGCAACTCCGCAGGCTGCGGCTTGGTCTTAGTGCCTCGAAACAAATGGTCTGACGAGGTGAGGATCGCCTCCGCATCGCCTCCGTCCAGCGCAGCTACGGCGATCAGAAGGGAACGCTGACGTGCGATGTCCTGCTGGCGGACGTGGGGTTGGCGGTCGTGGAGATCTCCGAGCTGCCGATCGAGGTAGTCGCGCCAGTGGAAGTACTCCTCGCTGATGCGTGAAGCCGTCGTCTCGTCGAGGACGGGAGCGCAAGCCACCGCTGTGGCGAGATCGACTGCACGTTGCGGCGGACGGTCTTCATAGGCCAGGTCGTTTAGTACTCCCGCTATCGGCGCGCTGCGCCGCAGATCCTCCAGGATGTGCGGTGAATTTCTTGTCTTCAGATGTTTGGCAAGAACCTCGAACGGCTTGGGTATTCCGGGATCTATGGTGATGTCTGAAGCCAATGCCGAACACAGCCGCCATCGTTCCTTGGTGACAACGATGATCATCCTTGCATCACGGTCGTGGAGTCTTTGCGCGAAGTCTTGCAATTCCCGCACGAACGACTCGGCGACGATGTCCGGTTCAAATGTTAGGTCGAGAAGATAACGGCCGTTCGGTGCGCACGGCAATTCGCTGGTACGCGGCCGCCGCCAATCTGTGATGTGATCGAGGATCTGTTTAGGGTGCCCTCGGTTAAGCAGTGACAGCGCCACACTTCTACGCCCTGTTCCGACGGCGGCCTTCAGAACGACGATCGGGAACGACTCTGGAGAACCCTCAAGGATGTTGACGGCCTCGTCGTAACGTGGTGGTGGTTCAAATTTCTCTTCCGCATCTCGCGCCTCTGCAGTGACGTCCATCGAATCCAGTAGGCGCTGCGAGTTGTGGATGAAGTCGTGGCCGGCTTGAATGATCGTGCTTCCGTCGGTCGCTGTTGCAGCCTGGCGGATCTCAGGGCGCTCCGAACCGTTATCTTGGTCGTTCGTTGACATCGTTACCGGCCTGGGTGATGGAGCTGCGGCGATCGGCGTGGGCGATTTGGACCACCGACGGGCGATTCTCGCGTGTCGGAAGGCGACGTGAAATTTCCTCGGTCAGTACCTGGAGTTCGGCGGCGAGCGATGGGTCGCTGCGCAGGCGGCTTCTGAGCTGGCCGCGCAGTTCCGCCGTGACGTCACGAACCACTTCAGGATGCCCTCCTGTTGAAGCGTCCGTGTATGCGGCATGCATTTCGTCGAGCTCGGCAAGTGCGTCATCTTCCTGACCTTCATTGCCTTTTCCGAGCATTCTGGCTAACGCGGCCCGTGCCGTATTCCACCCGTCGGTTGCCATTGCGGTTGCCACAGCAGCGGCAGCTGCGGTGGCGATTTCGTTGATGTCCAAATCCACACCTCACGGAAGACGAATAGAGATCAATGCCTGTCGAACTAAGCCTGTCGGGATAATACCGGCGACCAGAGACGATGACTACTGTAAGAAATCAGCTTGATACTCAGTGTGCTGATCGGCTATGTGTAGACAGGATCCGTGGGTCTCGTCGACGCTCTGGCCGGGTCCCGACGATCCCCCGCGGCCTTCGTGCAGTGAGGCGACCGCCCGCGTGACTGCGGTGCAGCGGTCGCACGAGCGCAAGCGCCACGGGAGCCACCGTGCTCGGCTCGCTAACGCCGATTCTTGCGCCAGGCGACGAAACTGACGGCCGCCACGACCGCGAAAGCGGCCAGCGAAACGATGAGCATCACCAGATCCACGGACCTCCTTGGGGCGGGCGGGCGAACGCGCGTTGCGCAGCCCGTGGGTGCGATTCGACTCGACCTGCCCACGGTCGGGCGCGGCGGACCGGCCTGTGTTATTGGCTGCTGCGCGGTGGGAGTGTTCGGAGCGGAGGTCGATGCGAACCGGAAACCCAATGCATCCCTCACCGTAGTCGCGCGGATACTTAAAGTAGAAGTGAGTGAATGTTTATTCGCGCTCGTGTCGGCGCCGGCCCACAGGACCTCGGCCGCATGGGGCACTCGCGGTGGGGCCGCAGCCGCCGGTGTCATCGGCGCTGGTCGTATAGCTTCGACGTCATGTGGGTCGCCGACGCGGGATGGATTCCAGACCGACGCGGATGTGGCGTTCAGAGCATCGGTCGATATGGCCGCAACCAAGGACTCGTCGATGGCCTGCTGGCGCTCCGACGATCCCGAGAGGGAAGCGAAGGCGCTTGGGGTGGCCCGGTCACGCTGGCGTTTGGCGGCCCACAGCTCGAACCCGCGAAATGGCGGTGGGTGCCCGTACGCTCACGCACAACGCAGATCGGATGCGTTCGTGTAGAACGTGAGGGAATTTCGTGCTGGAAGTCGTTCGACTCGACGGCCTCGTATCGTGCATTCCGAAGCCGGACGCCGGAAGGTCTTTACGCAGTTTCCCGTCGCGCGACGGGTCTACTCGCCGCTGCTTCGCTAGCTCCTGAGAAGCGCCCTCAGGCTCTGTCAGGACTTGCCGAGCACGCTTGGCTCCAGGCCCGGGCGGCGTTGGACGGACCGCGGGCGCTGCGTGAGGCTGTAAAGGAACTCGGCGAAGCTGGGTATGGCCCGGCCGATTGGCTGGATCCGGGGACCATGTCGGTGACCGTGCCGCGTGCGGCGATCGTCGACAATCGGCTCAGTCTCGGTGCTCTCGGGTTCCTGATCCGCCTTCGCGAAGGCGCGATCATGGTAAGCATGCTGGCTGCGATTCTGGGGGTGGGGCCGGCGCCAGGCGGGGACCGGACCGCGGAGGATGCGTTGCATGGTCTTCGGCAACGCGAACGTGACGAGCATGCGCCTCTACGTGCGGCTGCCGACGAGCTGGTGGCTGCCGGGTACGCCCGGTGGAGGAGTGCACCTGTGGCATGGAGGCTTCGCGGTGGGACCGTCGCGTTGGTATCGGGCCGATTATGGCGCGTTGGTGTGTCGCAGTTGATACGACACCTCGACCATGCGGCGTTGTTCATGGTCATGACGATCGCTCTGCGACCATCTGACGCTGCCCAGGTCACGCGCTTGTCTGAGTAATGGCACCCCACAGGCCTGGTCGAACCAATAGCCACGTTGGTGAGTGGCCCGCCGTCACGGCCTTCCCACGCGTGTCCGGTGGCGGTCAGCAGGTCAGCGGCGGCATACCCAATCCCAATCGCAAGCCGACGCCTGATGCAGCCTGAGCCCTGGGAGGTCGAGTCGATGGCTAGATCTCTGCAAGCCCTAACTGAGGGCGTTGCGTCGCGTCTAGCGCCCGTTCCTCTGCGATGAGCGTCTGGGCTATGGCAAGCACGATCCGGCCCGCAAGGGGTCGGGCAACTCGCGTAACGGCAGCACACCTAAGACGATGCAGACCGAGATCGGCCCGGTCGTGTTGGACATCCCGCGGGACCGGGCCGGCACGTTCACGCCGATGCTGGTTCCCAAGGGTGAACGCCGCCTGGGTGGGCTGTCGGACGTGATCGTAAGCCTGTACGCGGGCGGGATGACCGTGCGGGATATCTGTCATCATCTGTAGCGCGTCTACGGTACCGAAATCTCACCGGACACCGTCTCGGTGGTCACTGACGCCGTCCTGGACGAGGTGAAGGCGTGGCAGAGCAGGCCGCTGGACAGTGTGTATCCGATCGTCTACATCGAACGCGCTGGTCGTGAAGGTCCGCGACGGCAACCAGGTCCGGAACAACGCCGCGCATCTGGTCGTCGGGGTCGACCGCGACGGCGTCAAAGTAGCGATCCGTACCAGTAGCGTCAGACGGGGCTGACGGTTCGGCCACCGCTGGTACCGGCATCGTGCAGGCCAGCTAACCGAACGGGTGGCGGTCGGTGTGCAAACACGACGCGCACGGCACGATGTCACGGTGGACTACGACCTGTCGCGGTTGGGCGATCGCCTGTTCGAGCATTTGACCCAGTCGCTGGCGGTAGCAACGCTCGGGCCCGGCGTCGAAGTCTTCGGCGAGGGCCCTGACGGCGGACGTGAAGCCAGCTTCGACGGCAGCTTTAACCTGCAGACTGGGCAGCCTTGGAACGGGTACGGCGTGCTCCAGGCCAAGTACAAGAGACGTCCAGAAAGCACGAGCGTCAATCAGGCGTGGTTCCTCGGCGAGTTGCGAGGCGAACTCACCCGGTGGACGCGCAAAACCTCCAAACGTCGACGGCGGCCCCGCTACCTTCTCCTAGCCACCAACGTCCGACTCACCGGCGTTGCCGACCGCGGCGGGATCGACAAGATCGACGATCTGTTCGCTGAGTTCGCCGAGGACGGACTCAAGCTCGACGGCTACCAGGTGTGGCACGCGGACAAGCTCCGAACTCTGCTGGACGACAACTACGAGATCCGCCGGGTCTACGCCGACCTGATCCTGCCCGGCGATGTCATTGCACGCTTGCACGACCAACTGCAGGATTCTGACCGGAAGATCGAACACGCCTGGCTGGGACACGCCGGCCGGGCCATTCTCTCCGAGAACACGGTCGCCCTCGGCGAGGCCGGCGACGCGGTCAACACACCCTTGGCCCTCGAGGACGTCGCAGTCGACCTCGACGCAACATTTGAGGACGGCCAACACCTGACCCGGCGCGCGCTGGCAACCTTGGTCGAGCGGGGCGACAACATCCTCACGTCGCGAGCACGGCCGACCGGTAAAGCTCGCATCGTCCTGCTGGGTGGCCCCGGGCAAGGCAAGTCGACGATCGGCCGCATTCTGTGCCAGATCTATCGCGCTGCCATGCTGGGCGATCACGGATCCAACGTCAGCAGCGAAGTCCGCCAATCCGCCGCTCGGATCCGAACGGTCTTCACTCATGCGGGTATCCCGACACCGTTACGTCCCCGGATCTCGATCTACGCCTCGCTTCCAAAGTATGCCGACGAGATCAGCGGCGAAGCGGACCTCAGCTTGCTGCGCCACCTGACCGCCATCCTCAATCACCGGTCGAGCGAACGATTGGGCGACTCGGACACCAAGAAACTCCTTCGTTCCTGGCCGTCGCTGATCGTTCTGGACGGCCTCGACGAGGTCGCAGCCGCGAAGGTCCGAGCCGACCTGGTCGACAGGATCACAGACTTCCTCGGCGACATGGCTGCGAACGGATCCGACACCCTTCTGGTAGTGACTAGCCGGCCGCAGGGCTTCGATGACGCCCTACCATCCGCCCACTACGACCACCTGGTCTTACAACGCCTGAAGCGGGACGCGGCCCTGGGCTACGCGCGGCGATTGCTGCTCCTGCGCCACAAACACGATGTGGACAAACGCGACCTGATCGCCGACCGCTTACGGGACGCGATGAACGAACCGGCAACGGCCAAGCTCATGGAAACACCGCTACAGGTCACCATCATGACGGTTCTCCTCGAAACTCTGAGCCGGCCGCCGAGGAGCCGACACGGCCTGTTCGACCGCTACTACGAAGTCATCTACGCGCGCGAGGTCAACAAACCCGGTCCGGTTGCCGTGCTGCTGGACCGGCACCGGGAGGCCATCGATCGGTTACACACGCGTGCCGCGTTCATCCTGCATTGCAACGCGGAACACGCCGGCGACGCCGAATCGGTGATGGATACAGCCGAACTGCGGAACATGATAGGAGCATTGCTGACCGAGGACGGCTGGTCCTCGGAGGAAGTAGAGCCACTGACGGACAGTCTGATGCGAGCGGCAACTCACCGGCTCGTGCTGATCGTGCCGCGCCGTGACGGGATTGGCTTCGAAGTCCGCAGCCTGCAGGAATTCATGGCGGCCAAGGAGCTGATCGACGGCAGCGACCACGACATCCCCTCCCGGCTCGAGGCACTGGCGCCGTCGGCACACTGGCGTAACACAGTGCTGCTGGCCGCCGGACGAGTCGTCGCCACCCGCCGCACATTGCGGGCCGAACTCATCACCGTGATCGACCGGATCGACGAGGCAAGCTTCTCAGCGATGCTGGTCATGCCCGGCGCCCTGCTCGCCGTGGACATCCTCGACGATGGCATGGCCGCCAACGTTCCACTCTTCGAAATAGACGTGTTGAACTCGGCGATGCGGTTACTGGACAGTCCACCGTCCCGAGACCTCGGGCGTCTCGCGGACATTATGAAGAACTTAATGGCCAGCTCGGCAGCCACGAAGGAAGCCGCTACGCGTCAAATCGTCAAACGCATCAGCGGACCGGCACTGTCGCTCGGGACGTTGGCCTTCCTGAGCAGGCTCAAGTCGGACCAGGCTGGCACTGTCGCCGAGTGGGCGCGAGTGCACCAGCGGCGGCTGCTTGAACGCTTTCCCGATGCCGACCTCAGCATCGTTTTAACCATCGACGATGGCCTGACGCGTTCGGGAGCGATTCCGTCACTCGCGCACGAACGCGGCATGCACCGGGATTTGAAGTTGCGGGCAGGTGCTGAAGGCGTCGGGGACTTGATTATAGAGGGGCGCCGCAGTAATCCTCGAACGTCCGATTGGCAAGCCCCAGACAAAGACGCTGCAGACGTCCTCGCAGCACTGTCGGACCTTGTAACGACCGATGAAGGTGACCACAATTCCAGGATCGCACTACTACGCGACATCGCAGCCATCTACGCACGGGAAACCGAGCCACTCAAATGGCGAGTGGCTACCCAGATCAGAGACGCTCTCGGCGAAGCCATAGGACGCGACTTCGCCGCAGGCGCCCTCCGCGGCATAACGAGCTGACCCGCTCCGAGGCTGCGCGGTACCCCTGGCTGCCCCCGACCCGCCTACCGCCACATGCCCCGAACCCGAGGAGAATCCGGCTGACACAACTTGCGATGCATAATCGCAGCTCAGGGACGAGATGACTGCAACAGAATCGCCGCGACATCGTCGACCCCTTTACTCGGGTGAGTACACTTTTCAGCGACCTGGTAAAACGTTCGTTAGCACGTCGCTGGGCCTTTCATGTCCTGGGGGTCAAGGGGTCGCAGGTTCAAATCCTGTCAGCCCGACAAAAATGAAGCCCTGACCTGCGGAGACGCAGGTCAGGGCTTCGATGTTTATCTATGGAGTTTCGAACCGCCCCCCGAAACCCCCCGAAAACCAGGGTGAGCAACCAGGTTCGTCACCTCTGTGCGTCGTTGTGTCAAGCCCCGGGTTTGATGGAGAGTTTGTTAGTTGGTTTCCAGCGGTGCGGTGACCGGACGGGTCATCGCGTGTAGTGCCTCGTGCTCGGCGGGTGGGACGTGTCCGAGCTCGCCGTGCAGGCGTCGGTTGTTGTACCAGTCGATGTATTCGACGGTGGCCATCTCCAGGTCATCGAGGCCGTGCCAGGGCCTTTGTTGCGGACGAGTTCGGCCTTGTAAAGCGAGTTGAACGCCTCGGCCATCGCGTTGTCGAACGAGTCGCCTTTCGAACCGACCGAGGCGACGGCGCCGGCCTCGGCGAGGCGCTGGCTGTAGCGGATCGCTCGATATTGGACTCCCCGGTCGGAATGATGGACCAGTTTGCGCAGGTCAGCGCCCTGATTCTCCCGGCGCCAGAGCGCCATCTTCAACGCGTCCCACGCCAGATCGGTGTAGAGACTCGTCGACACCTGCCAGCCGACGATCAGCCGGGAGTAAACGTCCAGCACGAATGCGGCATATACCCAGCCCGCGCTCGTACGCACGTAGGTCAGATCCGCCACCCACAACTGGTTCGGATGCTCTGCCGTGAAGTCACGTTTGACCAGGTCGTGAGGGCGTCCGGTCTCCGGTGCGGGCCGGGTCGTGCGTGGCGACTTATCGCGCAGCAGCCCCCGTAACCCGGCAGCACGCATCAGCCGCTCGACGGTGCACCGGGCCACTTCGACGCCTTGGCGATGCAGCTCGTACCAGATCTTGCGAGCGCCGTAGACGCCGTAGTTGTCCTCGTGGATCTGCTCGATTGTCGCCGTCAGTTCCTCGTCGCGCCGTGATCGGGCCGAGGCGGGGCGGGTTTTCGCGGCGTAGTAGGTGGACGGTGCGATCTGCGCCGGCGTGCTTTCGAGCGCCTGCAGGACCGGCTGGACACCGTGTTCGGCCTTCTGAGAATCGACGAAGGCGACCTTCATCGCGACGGACGGTCCAGCTCCGCCGCGAAGAAAGACGCCGCGGACTTCAGGATCGCCGAGTGGGTCGCCGACGCCCCGGGCTCGACAGTCCTCGCCTTGGGCATCGCGGCCGACCGGCGGCCGTCCGAAGCAATGATCCGCCGGCTGTTGCAAGCCATCGACCCGCAGCTACTGACCACGGCGATCGGCGTCTGGCTCGCCACTCGGGCCACCGCCGGCACTTCATCAGGCCGGCGGGCGATCGCGGTCGACGGCAAGACGCTGCGCGGATCCCGTACCACCGACACTGCCGACCGGCACGTGATGGCTGCCTGCGACCAGGTCAGCAGCGTGGTCCTTGCCAGCACCGACGTGCACGGCAAGACCAACGAGATCACCCGCTTCGCCCGCTGCTCGACCAGATCGGCGACTTGCAAGGCGCCGTGATCACCGCCGAAGCGCTGCACTGCCAGCGTGAGCACGTCACCTACCTCGCCTGTACGACCCTGTTGCCGAATTCGAGACGCGCCGTTGCGTGGTTCGTGACGGCGCGGGCGTGGGTGGCCAGGATGGTCTGTTGCTGATGATCCTCTGCCCGGGGTCAGACGCAGGATCGGCTGCAGCCGGGTCAGCGAAGGCAGCGCGGGGCGCGCAGCCCGAGGGTGCGACGGCTGGCCTCGATCAGGTGTTGGCGCAGCACGTCGTCGTCGACGCCGCTCGCTCGTGCGTTCATCCCGCCGGCGATCCCGGCCATGACCATGTCGGCTTTGATCCACCCGCCCACGCCGGGGTCGATGTCGGCGAGCAGCATGTTCAATCGGTTGGCCAGTTCGCCCACCTCGGTGCGGGAGCGCAGCATCTCGATGGCCCCGGGATCGCCGACCAGCATGGGAACCAGCATGCGATTTCTCACCGCGAGGTCGACGACGCCGGTGAGCATGCGCTCGGCGCGTGCCCGCCGGCCGCGCTGTCCCTCAGCCGCCTCGACCGCCGCCTGCAGCCCGCCGAGGACTGGCTCAATCACCGCGTTGAGCAGTTCCTCGCGAGTGCGGAAGTGGTGATGAACTGCCGACTTCGTCACGCCCACCTCGTCGGCGATCATCTGCAACGACGTGCCGGCGAAGCTGTGCCGGGCGAACAAGCGGATCGCGGCATCGATGAACCGCTGCCGGCTATCGGCCGCCCTGACTGCTGTTACGACCATGTGCGCTCCTGACTGAACCCATCCTTGAAAGCAAGCTTAGCTGGCCGATCGTTCACCCAGTAGCTGCACATCCGTATAGAGTCCACTGCACGATCGTAAAGTAAGCTACCTCACGATCGTGCAGCGCTGACTGCACGACCGGCTAGTTTGCGGAGAATCAAATCTTCTGGAGGAGACCCGAGATGGCATCGTTTCTGTACCGGCTTGGCTGGTTCGCGTTCCGTCGGCGATGGCTGATCGTCGGGCTGTGGCTGGCGATGCTCGCGGTCTCGGTGACCGGTGCCGCGACGTTGTCCGGTCCGACGTCCGACGCGGCCCGGATTCCCGGCACGCCCTCGCAGCAGGCGATCGACCTGTTGCAGGAACGGTTCCCGCAGGCCTCCGCGGACGGCGCCACCGCCCGGGTCGTGTTCGCCGCGCCGGCCGGACAGCAGCTCACCAGCGCGGCCACGAAGGCGACCGTCGAGCAGGTCGTCGCCGAGTTGCGCCAAGCACCGCAGGTGGCTTCGGTGAACGACCCGTTCCAGTCCGGCGCCGTGAACCAGGCGGGGACCGTCGGCTTCGCCCAGGCGACCTACCGCGTGGCCGCGCAGGAGCTGACCGACGGCGACCGCGACGCGCTCACCGGCATCGCCGAGCGGGCCAGCACGAAGGGTCTGAGCGTCGAGGTCGGCGGTGACGCGCTGCAGCCGCAGTCCGAGCAGGGGCTCGGCGAGGTGATCGGTGTCGCGGTGGCCGCCGTGGTTCTGGTGATCACGTTCGGTTCCCTGGTGGCTGCTGGCCTGCCGCTGCTGACCGCGCTGTTCGGCATCGGTATCGGCATCAGCCTGATCACCGCCGCTACCGGTTTCATCGACCTGTCCTCGAACACGCCGATCCTCGCACTGATGCTAGGCCTCGCCGTCTCCATCGACTACGCCCTGTTCATCGTCTCCCGCTACCGCCACGAACTCGCCGACGGCCGCGAACCCGAGGAAGCTGCCGGTCGGGCGGTCGGCACCGCCGGCTCAGCGGTGGTGTTCGCCGGGCTGACCGTCGTGATCGCGCTGGCCGCGCTCTCCGTGGTCGGCGTGCCGTTCCTGACCCAGATGGGCTTGGCCGCCGCGCTCACCGTGGCCATCGCCGTGGTCATCGCCCTGACCCTGCTGCCCGCGATGCTCGGCTTCGCCGGCCGCCGGATCCTCGGCAAACGCGCCCGCACTCAGCGCACCCGCGACCCCGAGGTCGGCAAGACCACCTTCGGCACCCGCTGGGCCCGCGCGATCGCCCGCCGGCCGGTCGCCGCACTGCTGATCGCCGTGGCCGCGCTCGGCATCGTCGCGACCCCGGCCCTGGACCTGCAACTGGGCATTCAGGACGACGCCACCGCCGCACCCGACACCACCCAACGCAAGGCCTACGAACTATTGGCCACCGGCTTCGGCGCCGGCTTCAACGGGCCACTCATCGTCGTGGTCGACACCCCGGCCGGCGCCGCGAAGGCCACCGCCGAGCATGTCGTACAGAAAATCAGCGCCCTGCCCGACGTCGCCACGGCGGCCACCGCCGCCGTCAACCCCGCCGGCGACACCGCCATGATCACCGTCATCCCCACCAGCGGACCCGGCGACACCGCCACCAAAGACCTCGTACACGCCATCCGCCACCTTGACGGCACCATCACCGGCGCGAGCGTCGGTGTCACCGGCCTGACAGCCATCAACATCGACGTCTCCACCAAACTCACCGACGCCCTTCTGCCCTACCTGGCAGTGGTCGTGGGTCTGGCGTTCCTGCTGCTCATGGTGGTGTTCCGGTCGCTGCTGGTACCGATCAAGGCCACCCTGGGCTTCCTGCTCAGCCTTGCCGCCACCTTCGGCGCCCTGGTGGCCCTCTTCCAATGGGGTTGGGGCGCCGGCCTGCTCGGCGTCGAGCAGACCGGGCCGATCGTCAGCTCCCTGCCCATCGTCGTGATCGGCATCGTGTTCGGCCTGGCCATGGACTACCAGGTCTTCCTGGTCACTCGGATGCGCGAGGACCACGTACACGGCGCCGCACCCCGCGAGGCCGTGATCACCGGCTTCGGCCACAGCGCACGAGTGGTCACCGCCGCCGCGCTGATCATGATCAGCGTCTTCGCCGGATTCATCATCGCCCCCGACCCGCTCATTAAATCGATCGGCTTCGCGCTCTCCGCGGCCGTGCTCTTCGACGCCTTCGTCGTCCGGATGACCATCGTGCCGGCCGTGATGATCCTGCTCGGCAAGGCCGCCTGGTGGCTACCCCCATGGCTGGACCGGCTCCTGCCCAACGTCGACATCGAAGGCGAGAAACTGCGCCACCAACTCGACGACGCACCGGCCGACCCGGCCGTGAGCGTCCCCGCGCCGGTGCAGGCATGAAGCTGCTCGTATACGGCGCCGGGGTCCTCGGCAGCCTGCTCGCGGCCCGCCTGCACGAGGCCGGGCACAACGTCGCGATCCTCGCCCGGGGCCAGCGCCTGGCCGCCCTGCGCCGGCACGGCATTCAGCTCGCCGAGGAAGACAGCCCGGTCGTCCGGCGGGTGCCGGTGCCGGTGGTCGAGGACCCGGCAGGCGGGTACGACCTGATCGCCGTCCTGGTCCGCGCCCATCAGGTGGACCCCGTCCTGGAATCGGTCGCCGGCCTCGACGGCGACGTGTTGTTCCTGCACGCGTGGGCGGCCGGCGTCGAGCCGCTGGGCGCGGTGATCGGCCACGAGCGGGTGCTGCTCGGCTTCCCCACCGGCGGCGGCACGATGGACGGCGACGTGGTGCGCCACCGCGCGAGCAGCTTCGTGATCCGCCGCGTCCCGATGCAGATCGGCGAACCCGGCGGGCACGAAAGCCCTCGACTGCAGCGGATCGTGCACATGTTCCGCACCGCCGGGATCAACGCCAAGGCCGAGCCGCGGATGGATGCCCGGCTCAAGACGCACGCCGCAATGGTGGTGCCCCTCGGGCAGGCGGTGCTCGCGGCGGGCGGCCCGGCGGCGCTCGCCGGCGATCCGGACGCGGTCCGCGGCATGATCCGCCGCATGCGGCAGAACCTGGCCGCCCTGCCGACGCCGCCGGTCCCGCGCGGTTTCGCTGCGGTGCTGACTCTGCCTGACGGAGTGCTCGTGCCCGTCATTCGGCGGTTCCTGCGCAGTTCGACGGCGACACACAGCGGGCTCAGCAACACTTCACCCGCGACGGAGGCGGCCGAACTCGAACAGCTGGCCGACCAGCTGCGCGCCCAGGGGAGGGCCCGGTAGGCGATCCCTGGACTCACCGGCCCCGCCGAGCCCGATCAGCCCGGCCAGGCCGGTACTGTTGCGGATGATCTGCCCGGCGGGGCCGAACCAGCCGAGCGAGCGTGCCGCAATACGTGGCCGTGCGGGCCGAGCACCGCCGACGGCGTGGCCGGCGCGCATTGGGCAGGCCCGGCGATGCTGACCCAGAAGCCGTTCATAGCCGCATGGGCACGGGCGATGACCTCGAAGACCAGGCACCGTAACGGATCGACGATTCACAGGATCAAAGCGCGCCCCAGCTGTTCACCGGCTGCACCAAGCGTCCTGCGGCAGCAGGCGTAATGGCATCAGCCGACGTCGGTATCCGGTTCGCGTAGAGGCCTGAGCAGTTCAGCAGTGCCACGATGGTCTCTCGGTGCATGGTCAAGTTTCCTCGATCTGCATCGTGGCGGAATCGTCACTTGCCTCGCAAACAGTGAACCACGTTAGTCCTTCGGCTTCGCCTTCTCGTCAGCATCGAGCCATAGCTCCGAGCGAGGCGGCAACACTTCGCCCCTGAATATCTCGGGCTCTTGCGAGGCTCCGTTGATGGACCACCGGTGACCGTCGGGGTCCGTCCACAGGACGCGCCACGCCATGATGAGCGCCAGCTTCCCCACATCGAAGTTGCAGTTGAACGCCGTGCCAGGCTGGCAGATACGTTCGACCGCATCGTGGTGAGGCTTCCCGTTGTCCGTCTGGCTGAGGGACGTCGTGTTCCACGCCTGGAACGTCATGTCGATGATCGATCGGTCGCCGAAGTTCGTGCCGCTGATCTGGAACTGACCCGAGTAGTCGTCTCTTCCACCCAGTCGCTGTCCCGAGATGAGCCTGACCCCCTTGAGAAGGACGAGTCTCGCTTGAGCAAGACTCGCGTCCAAAGGCATCCTGTCGCCGCTGCCGGGCGTCCCTGTGAGCGATCCAGAGTGCCACTCCGACGGCAACAGCGGTGAAGAGAGCACCGAGTGCCTGTCCCAACGCGCTTACTACGTCGGTCCAGGTCGGGCCATCAGCAGCGAGGATCACGGCGCACATGGTAGGCGTCTTGCCCAACCGCCGGCGTTGAGCGAGGTCGCACTGCTCCCCGACGACAAGGAAATGGGCGTCGACGTGGCTGCCCTGAACAGCACGATGGACAAGCTGAACGAGACGCTGGTTCGGCTGTCCAGCCGCCCCGTGCCTCAGCCGGTCGCGGCAGTCACTCGCGAGGAGCCGCTGTACCGCTTCGACGGCAACGTCGGACGGCACGACTTCGTGACCGACCTGAAGCTTTCTCTGAACGGTGACCGTGCCGCAGCAGAGCGGATCGAACAGCACTTCGAAGAGCGCTTTGCGGTCACTCAGGGCAACGTCTCGCCCCTCACGCCGCAGGGCTTTCGCAACGATCTCTATGTCGGCGAGCGTCCAGTGCAGCACGTCTTCACGCAGGTCATCAGCCAGGGTCCATCCCGAACAACAATCCGTTCGGCATCCCGAAGCTCCAGAACGCCACGGGACCGTGGGTGCGCCCGCACGTGGCAGATGTTGAGCCGACCGAGGCAGGCGGAGCGGTATGGGGCACAGGTAGCCCAGCCCCAGCCCAATTCCGGGAAGGTGCGGGTGCTACAGGAGGCTCTGGACCTCGCCCTCATGTCCACATCGGACCAACGTCCTCCCGTGACCTGCACCGTCACGATGAAAATGGCTCACTGATCAACGAATACTCGCAGGCCGCGTAGCCCGAACTGCATTTCCGAGCGGTACAGGGTCTGGGCAAGCGGGTGCAGCAACGCGGCCAGCCAGGCCCGATCGGCTGGGTCGAACCGGACGCGCTGCTCGCTGAGCTGGCGGTGCAGCACCGCGAGTTGGTGGCGCAACACGAGGATCTCCGTGTCCTTGCCCCGGTCGCTGCCCGGCAACAGCCGCAGCAGCGCGAATGCGTTGGAGATGCCCATGTACGCCAGTCGCAGCAGCATGAGACGGCATCATCGCGCAGTCATCAACGACGATGGACAAGCAGGACGCGGGGGACAGCGAACCAAGATCGTTGCCGCGGCCCGAGAAAGTCTCCGACCAGCGCGGACGCAATATTCGGCAGGTACAGGGTCGAACGAGCGACGCACGACTGCACGGGCATGACAAGGCCGGAGCCAGAGCCGGACCGGGCCTGGAGCGTCGGCACCGCACCCCCACTGACGGATGGAGCGTGCTGCGATCGGGGCGGTGACTTGGCCCGGGCCGGAGTCCGCCGGGCTCCTCAGCGCACCATCAAAGTGCCGTCGCCGTCGTCGGACCGTTCTGCACGCAGGCCTTGAGGACCGCGTCCCAGTTGGTACCGGCCGGGCAGGCCGGGGCCGCGGCGACCGGGGCGGACGAGACGATGGCCGGGCCCAGGGCGAGGGCGGCAGCCGCTACCAGGAGGGTCGCGGCGCGGCGCCGGTTGGTACGCATGATGGTTCCTTCCCGGACTTCGTGGCGGGTCGACCGAGATCCGGTCAACCGGCGGCTGGAGCTGCTGGTAAATGATCCCGCGACCGCGCCGCACGCTCGTGGGGTGATCGCCATCGACGACTCCGGCGACCGTAAGGGCGGCACCGCAACAGCGCATGTCGGCAGGCAATGGCTGGGCCGTTACGGCAAGACCGACAACGGCATCGTCACCGTGACCACGGTGTGGGCCGACGAGCGTGTCTACTATCCGCTGCTGTCAGCGCTCACGTAATGCCCGTATGGGGCCGTGATCCGCTCACGTAATTCGGTTCTGGCGATGATCTTGTGACGGTCGTGCCTGGCGTGTCGACCGAGGTCCGGTGTGGACTGTGATAGCTGACCGCGGTGCGATCTTGAGCGGCTGCTGCCGCATCTGGCAGAGGTCACGATCGACCGACTCCACGAGGCTGACGGCCGGGTCGTGATCGAAGCCCGATCCGGGCGGGACCATGTGGCTTGTCCAGGCTGCGGAATCGAATCGAACCGGGTGCACGGCCGCTACCACCGCCGGCCGGCCGACACTGCCCTGGCCGGACGGCCAGTGGTGATCCGGCTGCTGGTGCGCCGGCTGGCCTGCCGCGAGGCCGGCTGCGCCAGGGTCACGTTCGCCGAGCAATTCCCCGGCCTTACCAGGCCGCACTCCCGATACAGCCCACCATTGAGGGCGGCGTTGACCGCCATCGCGGTCGCCCTGGCCGGTCGGCCCGGCGCACGGCTGGCTCGGAATCTGGGCATGCCCGTCAGCCGGGACACCCTACTCAACCTGCTGCGCGCGGCACCGCTGCCACAGCCGGGCACGGTCACCGCGCTCGGCGTCGACGACTTCGCGCTGCGCCGTGGACACGTCTACGGCACCGTACTGCTGGACATGGACACCCACCGGCCGGTTGACGTGTTGCCCGGCCGGGAAGCCGACCCCCTGACCGTCTGACTTCAAGAACATCCTGGTGCGGAGATCATCTGCCGGGACCGGGCCAGCGCCTACTCCGAAGGCGCCCGTGCGGGTGCACCAGATGCCATCCAAGTCGCGGACAGGTGGCACATCTGGCACAACGTGGGCGAAGCCGTGGACAAGACCGTCACCGTGCATCACGCCTGCGTGCGAGCCGCGATGACCATCGAACCCAGGCAGGCCACCAGCCCGGATCCCGCCGCTGGGCCGCAGCCCGCCCGCGATGCCGAACCAGCCGAAACCCCTGCAGCAGCAGAGCCGGACGGGTCGCTCGACGTGTGCGGCCGCGAACGGTCCCTGGCCGTACGCACCCGCGATCGCTACACCGCGGTGCAGCAACTGCTGACCGACGGTGTCTCGCTGGCCGAGATCGGCCGGCAGCTCGAGCTGGAACGCGGCACCGTGCGTCGCTTCGCCCGCGCCACCAGCCTCGACGAACTGCTCGTCAAAGCGGTCAACCGGGCCAGCCTGCTCGACGGCTACACCCACGACCTGACCGCCTGGTTCACCGACGGCGTGACCAACGCCAACGTCCTGCACGCCGAACTTGCCGCCCTCGGGTTCACCGGCAGCGTCCAGACGATCCGCCGCTGGCTGCACCCCTTACGGACAACCGCCCCCGCCCCGCCACGACCGACCCGGCCAACGGCGCCGAAACCCCGTCGCATCACCCGCTGGATCATGACCGATCCGCAACGCCTAACGTCCGACGAGCACGCCCAACTCGCCGACGTCCTCGCGAGCTGCCCCGAGCTGCGGGCCATCGCCGGACACGTCCGTGACTTCGCCGACCTCATGAACAAACACCGCGGCGACCGCCTGCCCGACTGGATCCAGGGAGTGCAGGCCGACAACCTGCCCGCCCTGCACTCCCTGGTCACCGGGCTACGCCGCGACCTCGACGCGGTCACCGCCGGACTGACCATGCTCTGGAGTTCCGGCCCAGTCGAGGGCGCCGTGAACAGAATCAAAACCATCAAACGATCGATGTACGGCAGGGCCGGCTTCGACCTCCTACGCCGCCGAGTCCTGCTCAACGCCTAACGCCCCGGACCACAAGATCATCGCCAGAACCGAATTACGTGAGTGTCAACACGTAGCAGCGCGCCGCAAGAGATCCCAATGAAAGGGGTGAGCAAATTGATCAACTAGCAGGCTCAGCGTCGCCACCATCAGGTCCGGGGTCCGTTGACCGATACAACGTGATCGGATGACGCGGCGCTCACTCATCGACGACAGGAGAAGCACGTCATGGCCCTGCTTATGCAAGACCACCCCGGCTGGCGCTCGAACCCTTCTGGTGCCACCCGGGTGATGCGAGCTGGACCGTGCTCGTGGTTGCTCTCCTGGACGACGGGTGAAACTCAACCCAGGTCATCTCCTGCCGGCGCCACGTGACCGCCACGGCGCAGGTGTTGATCGAGCGGGCGGGGCGGCACTTCACTGTCGCGGATGCCGCTCGGTGAGAGGGTGCTGATCCAGGTCATTGGCATCGGACTTGCCCGTGCCCGTCGTCATCGAAGGGTCCACGATGGAGTCTGCGCGTCGTGCGCACCCACGGAAGGCCTCGACAAGAGTACGTGTCAGATCATCGACACCTGTCGTTCATTTTGCGGTCTCCGTATTACGATCGTAACAATTGGTCTGGTTGGGCGTGGCGGGTAAACCAGCGCTCGAGATCGAGACCCGCGGGCACGCGGTCGGCGGATCGCCGAAGCGGAGGCGCTATGCGGCCCAATGAAATGCATACGGGCACCGGATGCTTGGCCGCCCACAGTGACACGACCGCCGGTTATCCGGCGGATCAATCGATTGTGGAGTTGTTCCGTGCGCAGGTTCGCCGCGCCCCAGACGCGGTGGCGTTGTCGAGCGAGGAACGGTGGATCACCTACGGTGAGCTTGACCGGTGGTCCGATCGGCTGGCTGCCCGCCTGGCCGAGGCCGGTGTGGTTGTCGGCGAGCCGGTGGGGTTGCTCGGCGAGCGGTGTCTCGAGGTGGCGGTCGGGATGCTCGGCATTCTCAAGACCGGAGCGGTGTATGTGCCTCTGGATCGGGCGGATCCGGTCGGGCGGCTCCGGGTCCTCATCGACGAGGTGGCGATCCGTCGGATCGTGACGATGCCCGGCTGCGGTGGGTTGCTCGACCGGATCCCGGCGTTCGCGGTGGCGGATTCCCGGTTCGGCGATGATCGGCGGCCGCCGCCGGTCCGGGTCGGTGGCGGCGACCCGATTTACATCATGTTCACATCCGGCTCCACCGGCAGGCCGAAGGCGGTAGCCATACCGCATCGAGGAGTGGCACGCCTGGTGATCGGCACCAACTACATCCGATTCGCCGCGACTGACCGGATCGCCAACACCGGATCCTTCTCGTTCGATGCCTCGACACTCGAGATCTGGGGTGCGCTGCTCAACGGTGCACACCTCGTCGTGATCGAGCGCGACGCGCTGCTGGATCCCGCTCTGTTGGAGAGTTTCCTGCGTCGGCGGGAGATCACCGTCCTGTGGCTGTCAGCCGGGCTGTTCCACCAGTGCGCACGGTCTCGCCCGGCGATGTTCGGCGGCCTGCGAGTCTTGATCTCCGGAGCCGACGTTCTCATTCCCAGCCTGGTGCGGGAGGTGTTGCGGCGGGGCCCGCCCGGGAGCCTGTTGAACGCCTACGGCCCGACCGAAAACACCACCATCTCCACCACGCACCTGGTCAGCGACGTTCCACCCGGCACCGGCCGCATCCCGATCGGACGGCCGATCGCGAACTCCACGTGTCACATCGTGACCGCCGACGGAACGCCGGCGGCCGTCGGCGAGGAGGGCGAACTGCTGGTGGGCGGCGACGGCGTAGCCCTCGGATACGTCAACGATCTCCAATCCACCGCGGACCGGTTCATTCCCGACCCGGATGGTCTGCGCCCGGGCGCCACGCTGTTCCGCACCGGCGACCTTGCCCGGTGGTTGCCGGACGGCACGATCGAGTTTCTCGGCCGCCGGGACCGCATGATCAAGTTGCGTGACTATCGGATCGAACTCGACGAGATCGAAGCGGTGTTCGCCACCTGCCCGATGGTCGGCGACGTCGCCGTCGCCACCGTCGGCGAGGACCCGAGCACCCGCACGATCGTCGGGTACTACACGTGCCGTTCGGGTGTTGAAGCGCCGACGCATACCGAACTCCGCAGATTTCTCGCCCAGCGTCTTCCCGCGTACATGCTCCCCGCCCGGTTCGTGACACTCGATCATTTCTCGTTGACCGACAGCGGCAAGCCGGACCGGGCCGGGCTGGCCAGCGCGGACAGGGCGACCGGCGCGACCGGCGAGTCGGCAGCGTCCGCACGCCGTCCGACAACGCCGGAGCAGGTGGCGCTGGCTGGGCTGTGGATGGAATTGCTGGACGTCACGCAGGTCGGGCTGAACGACACATTCTTCGAGCTGGGTGGCAATTCTTTGCTGGCTGCGCAGGTGTTTGCCCGGCTGCAGACGATGTTTGGGATCGGTCCGGAGACCGGCCGTTTTCTGACCCGCAGGCTCCTGGCGGATCCGTCGCTGTCCGGCTGCGCCGAAGCCGTGCGCGAGGCCAGAGCCGGCCTGGCGCAGTATGAGGTCGCGGAGCCTCGCGTCGACTTCTACCGGGAAGGCATGCTCACCGTTCCGATCCCGGTGGCCCGCGGCGGTCGGGCGGTGTCCGGCGTCGCCGGGACGGTGGATGAAATCCTGCTCACCGGCGCGACCGGTTTCATCGGGGGATACCTGCTGCGGGAGCTACTGAACACCACCGACGCGAGGATCCATTGCCTGGTCCGCGCGGTTGATGTCGAACACGGCTTACGCCGCTTGGCGGCCACCCAATCCCGGTATGAGCTCGGCGATCTTCCCGCGGACCGGGTGGTCCCGCTGGTTGGAGACCTCGGCAACCCGCTCCTCGGGCTCGACACGGACCAGTTCGACACGCTGGCCGGCAACCTGGATCTCATCGTTCATGCCGGGGCCTACGTCAACTTCACTTATCCGTACGCCCAGTTGGCCGCCGTGACGGTGGCCGGTACCCAGGAAATCATCCGCCTGGCGTGCCGGTATCGCGGTGTGCCGGTGCATTTCGTGTCGACCATCGCGGTGCTGGCCGGGTTCGGCGCGGCGGGCGTCCGCTCGGTCACCGAGTACACCCCGCTCGCCTTTCCCGAGTATCTCTACATGGGATACCCCGAGACCAAGTGGGTGGCCGAAGCGCTGCTCGCACAGGTCGGAAGGGCCGGGCTGCCGGTGGGTATCCACCGACCCTACGAAGCGTCCGGCGATCTGCGCAACGGTGCATGGAACCTGGAAAGCGCCACTTGCGCCTTGTTGAGAGTCATCGTGGATTGCGGCATCGCCCCGGATATCGACCTGCCTCTCGATATCGTTCCAGTTGACCTGCTGGCCGAGCAGATCGTCCGCATCGCACTGTCGCGGAGGGCGGTGACGCACACCTATCATCTCGCCAACCCGCGCCCGGCCGGCCTGCGGGACATGGCCGAGCGACTTCGGGTCCATGGATACCCTCTGGAAGATCTGCCGTTTGCCGACTGGGTCGAGCGGGTGGTCCAGTTCATCCGGGAACACCCCGACCACCCGTTTGCTCCGTTCGTGCCGATGTGGACCGACCGTAGCCCGCGCAGCGGTTTAGTGCTGAAGGAGATGTACTTCGCGTCGCACTTCCCGCGGTTTACCAGGACCAACGCCGAGGCCGCGCTCGCCGGCACGGGGACTGCGGTGCCGGCGGTCGACGCCGACCTGCTCGATCACTACATCCGGTTCTTCGAGCGGTCGGGGTATTTCGCGTTCCCGCCGGCCAGGCCGTAGCGATGGCTGTCGGGTCCGCGCCGGACACCGCGACGCAGCGTCGCTCGTCGCGGATTCCTCGATTGGCCGTGGTCCTCGACTTCGGTGCGGCCACCCCGATGAGCATCCTCGCCTCCGCGCGGGGACTGGCCAACATCATCTTCCTGTGCGACCGTGAGCTGCCCTACATTCGCGCGCTGATCGGAGAGCTCCGCGAGATCGCCACCGTGTGCGACGTCACCGGTCTCGGCGGAATGGACCTCGTCGATTTGGTCGAGCGACTCGACCTCGACGGAATCACGACCTTCAGCGAAAGCCGGCTCAATGTCACCGCTGACCTCGCCCAACGGCGTGGTCTGCCGTACCTGGGTGTGGGGACCGCGCGGGCGTTGACCGACAAGTACATCCAGCGACGCATGCTCGCCGAAGCCGGGGTGCAGGCGACCCGATGCCGGGTGGTCCACGACGTGGCCGACCTCGGCGAGGCCTTGGCTGAGGTCGGGTTACCGGCGATCCTCAAGCCGCGCAGCGGTGCCGCCAGCGCGTACACCTGCCGGGTCGACACCGCCGCGGAGGCGGCGGCACGGCTCGGCGACTTCCTGAGGCGCCTGCCTGCGGTCTCCGAGCCGGGGCCAGCCCGACGCGACTTCGTGGTCGAGGAGATGCTGGTGGGCGATCCGACGGTGGCCGGCGCCGCTTGGGGGGACTACGTCTCGGTCGAGTCGGTGACCTCGCACGGCGTCGTGCGCCACGTCGAGATCACCGGCAAGTTCCCGCTGGCCGATCCGCTGCGCGAAACCGGCTATGTGGTCCCGTGCACCCTCGCCGACGACGCCCGCCGGCAGGTTCTCGCCTTGACCGAGGCCGGCATTCATGCGCTGAAAGTGCAGCATGGGACCACCCACGTCGAGGTGAAGCTCACCCCGCACGGACCGCGGATCATCGAGCTCAACGGACGGCTCGGTGGATATGTCGCCGACATCGTAAGCCGGGCGCGGGGTATCGACCTGGTGCGCGCCACGCTCGCCGCGGCCCTGGGCCGTGCGGCCGACGTACCGCCGGCCACCTACCATAGGTACGCCTTCCAGTATTTCATCACGCCGCCGATGTCGGCCGCGGTGCTGACCCGCCTCGACGGTGTGGCGGAGCTGAGCGCGCACCGAGGGATCCAACTCGTCGAGGTCTTCAAGCGGGTCGGCGAACGCCTCGACTGGCGCGACGGCACGCTGACGTACCTCGGAATCGTCCACGGGTCGGCCCACGATCACGAGGGCGTCCTCGCCCTCGGTGATCTGGTGGGTCGGACCTTACGGATCAAGTACGAGATGGCTTAGGCCAAACCCTAAAAGGGGTAGTATAGGCTGATATAGAGGATCTCAAGCGGGGAGCGTCGAGCGTGAGCGTCGGGCCATGAGACTGTCGAGCCGCCGCTGGTTCGCTGCGGCGGTGTGCTTGCAGGTCGTCATCGACCTGACGGCGGCCTTGGCCGGTCCGGAATTTGCGGGCGGGTGGCGCGCCACGGCGGCCGCCGTCACCGTCAGCAATGTTTTGATCCTCGCCGCGATCGGTGCCGTCGTCTCCCGCGACACCGTTACCTCGGAGCGCAGCCGCGGAGACGCCGAGATGCATGCCCAGGCCAGTCACCATCAGCTCCAGGAGCTGATCGACAACGTTTCGGCGATGATCTACATGAAGAGGATCGACAACGGCCGCTATCTCTTGGTGAATCGGGAATGGGAACGGCTGATCAAGACCGGACGCGACCAGGTGGTGAAGCTCACCGATCAAGAGATCTTCCCGCCCGAGCTTGCCGCCAAACTCAGAGAAAACGACCTCGGGGTGGCACGCGCCGGGCATACCGTGCAGTTCGAGGAGACCGCGGAATTCGACAACGGCGTCCGCTCGTACCTGTCGGTGAAGTTTCCGGTCCTGGACGCCGCGGGAAAGGCCTACGCGGTGTGCGGAATCTCGACCGACATCACCGACCGGATACGGGCAGAGGAACAGGTCCGGGAGCTGAACGCCGGCCTGGAGACCCGGGTCGCCGAGCGCACCGCCGAGTTGGAGGCGTCGACCCGTGAGCTGGACGCCTTCTCATACTCGGTCTCGCACGATCTGCGCGCCCCGCTGCGCGCCCTGCACGGGTTCAGCCAAGCAATCATCGACGACTACGGCGACCTGCTCGACGACGTCGGCCGAGGCTATCTGGCCCGGTTGCAGGTCAACGTCAAGCGGATGGGTCAGATGATCGACGATCTGCTCAACCTGTCGCGGGCCACCCGGGCGGATTTCGCGCGTGAGCCGGTGGATCTGAGCGGTCAGGCCCGGGAGATCATGAGCGACCTGGCAGGGGCCGACCCCGACCGCACCGTCAAGAGTGTAATCGCTGACAATCTGACGGCCCTCGGCGATCGAGCGCTGCTGCGTATGGTGCTGCAGAATCTTCTCGCCAACGCCTGGAAATACACCGCCAAACTCCCGGTCGCGAGCATCGAGTTCGGGCAGTTCGACCGTCATGGTCAGCCGGCGTTCTTCGTCCGCGACGACGGCGCCGGGTTCGACACGAAGTACGCGGACAAGTTGTTCGTCGCCTTTCAGCGGCTGCACCCCGCCGCGGAGTTCGAAGGCAACGGCATCGGCCTTGCGATCGTCCAGCGGATCGTGCGCCGGCACGGCGGCCAAGTCTGCGCCGAATCCGAGCTGGGACACGGTGCGACCTTCTACTTCACGCTGGCCGGGCCGGAGGCGACGACATGATCGAGGGAACGATTCTGCTGGTCGACGACAACCCCGACGACGTCGCGCTGACGCTGCGAGCGTTTCGCACCAACAACATCACCAACCAGGTCGACGTGGCTTCCGACGGCGAAGAAGCATTGAACTATATGCACCCGGACAGCCTGCAGCCCCCGAAGCCAGTGCTGATCCTGCTGGACATCAACCTGCCCAAGGTCAGTGGGCTTGAGGTGCTGCGCCGGATCAGAACGGACAACCGGACGCGGTATCTGCCGGTGATCGTGCTCAGCACCTCGAGCGAGGACCGCGACATCGTCGAGAGCTACAACCTGGGTGCCAACAGCTACGTGCGCAAACCGGTGGTCTTCAGCGAGTTCGTCGACGCTGTCCGGATCCTCGGCCTGTATTGGCTCCTGGTCAACCAACCGGTTCCGCCACCAAGAGGCGGCTGACGACATGATTGCCGTGCGGCTACTGATCATCGAGGACAACGAGGATGACGCCATGCTCGTCGTCCGTAACCTGCGCAACGGCGGCATCGACCTCGACTTCGAACGGGTGGAAACCGCCGCGGCGATGTCGACCGCGCTATCCGTCCACCCACCAGACATCGTGATCTCCGACAACACGATGCCGGCCTTCGACGCCTCGTCGGCATTACGCCTGCTTCGCGACCGGCAACTCGACGTGCCCTTCATCGTGGTCTCCGGACAGATCGGTGAGGAAACCGCCGTGGCTCTCATGCGAGCCGGTGCGCATGACTTCGTGCTCAAGGACAGCCTCGCCCGACTGTTACCCGCGGTGACCCGCGAACTGCGCGAAGCCGGGGAACGGCGAGAACAGAGGCGCACCCAGTCCGCCCTGCGAACCAGCGAGGAACGCTTCCGACTGGTCGCCGAGCACGTCCACGACGTCGTGTTCCGCTACCGCCTCAGGCCGAATCCCCGGCTGGAATACATCAGTCCCGCGGTCGTGTCGATGACCGGCCACCCAGCCGACGATATCTACGACGCTCCGGAACTCATCTTCGCCATGGCGGAACCCGACGATCAGGTCCGCATGGTGGAGTCGTGGCGCACCCCGCCCACCCATCCCCTCGTCATGCGCTGGCGCGACGCCGACGGTTTCACCAAATGGATCGAACAACGCGCCGTCGCCGTCCTCGACGACCAAGGCCAGAGCATCGCCGTCGAAGGAATCCTGCGCGACATCACCGCCCAGACCCTGGCCAGCCTCGAACGCGAAAGCCTGGAACGCCAGCTACACCAGGTGGAACGCCTCGACTCCCTCGGACAACTCGCCGGCGGCATCGCCCACGACTTCAACAACCTCCTCGGTGTGATCACCGGCAGCGCGGAATTCCTGCTGGACGCACTCGATCCCGCCGATCCCAGCCGCGCCGACGTGCGCAGCATCGCCGACGCCGCCCGGATGGCCGCCGCCCTCACCCAGCAACTGCTCATCTTCAGCCGCCTCCAGCCCTCCCAACCGGAAATCATCGACGTGAGTGAAGTCGTGGCCGACACCGAGCGACTGCTCCGCCGCACCCTCGGCGCGGACATCGAGTTCGTTGTGCAGACCGAACCGGACCTCGACCTTGTCACCATCGACCGCAGCCGGCTCGAGCAGATCATCCTGAACGTCGTCGTCAACGCCCGCGCAGCCATGCCCGACGGCGGGCGGCTGACCATTTCCACCGCCGTCGCGGACGACCACGACATCGCCTTACGCGACCCCGATCTGGCGCCAGGCCGATACGTGCGCCTCACCGTCGCCGACACGGGATGCGGAATGAGCCACGAGGTAGCGCAACGAGCCTTCCAACCGTTCTTCAGCACCAAGGAACCCGGCAAGGGCACCGGCCTCGGCCTGGCCACCGTCTATGGGGCCGTCAAAGAAGCAGCCGGCACGATCACTCTGGAATCCGAACCCGCCAAGGGCACCAGCATCAGCATCTACCTCCCGTCAACCGGGCGGCCTGAAGGGCTCGCCTCGACTGTCGCGGCGGTCACCACCGGCCCCACCAACACCGGCGAACACGTCCTCGTGGTCGACGACAACGACGTGCTACGGGCAATCTCCAAACGCATCCTGGTTCGCGCCGGATACCGGGTCACCGAGGCATCAACCCGCGACGACGCCGTACGCGTCGGCGAGGCCGACCTCGAACTAGATATGGTGCTCGCCGATGTCGTCATGCCCGGCATCACCGCCCGCGAAATGATCGACGCCATTCGCGTACACCACCCGGGCATCTCGATCGCGCTCATGTCCGGCTACGCGGACCCAGCACGCGCCGGCCAACTACCGTCCGACGACATCGCGATCATCGCCAAACCCTTCAACGCCGCAACCTTGCTACACGAGGTCCGAATGGCGATCGACCACCCACCACCGCTGCCCACCTGAACCCCAGCCGCTAAAGCGGTCGCGGACTTCATCGCGATGATCACGCTGATCGGTGAGGGATCTCGGCCGCCGCGAGCTCGCCGGGGGGCACTCGAATGAGCAGCGCAAAGCGGTAATAGCCCAGGCCGGATTGTCACTGACCGAACTGTCGAGGCTCGTGCTCAAGGTCGCGTGGCGGCACGACGAGGCGACCGACGAAGCGGACGGCCTGCGGGCATGGGCCGGCGAAGGCGCGATTCGCGTGCACGACAGCGCTGCGTTCGACTCGACCAGCGTGCTGCTGCTGGAACGCTGTCAACCCGGGACCACCCTTCCAATGGGCTACGGGAATCAGAGCAAGACGAGGTCATCGCAGCTCTCCTGCAGCGGCTGTGGAGCGCGCCGACCGATGGCTACCCGTTCCGTCCGCTGCGGGTGATGTGCGATGCCTGGGCCGCGGAGTTCGAGGAGAGGTTCACCGCGTCGGCCGGGCTTGATCCCGGGCTGGCACGCGTCGGGATCGAGCTGTTTCGCGGTCTGCCGGCCACCGCCGAGCGGCTGGGGCGTCCCGGCGGATCGTGAGTAGGACGTCGATGACCTGGCCGTGTTGGTCGATGGCCCGGTAGACGTAGCGCCACACGCCGTTGACCTTCACGTAGGTCTCGTCGACGAACCAGCGAGCGCCGGGTGAGTGCCGGGCGAACCGGGCAGCGTTGGCCAGCAGAGGAGTGAAGCGCTGCACCCACCGGTAGACGGTGACGTGATCGACCTCGATGCCACGTTCGGCGAGGAGCTCTTCCACGTCCCGGTAGGACAGTCCGTAGCGCAGGTACCAGCGCACCGCCACCATGATCGCTGAGGGCGGGAACCGGAACCCGGCGAACGCCGAGCGAGGTGGAGACCACGGGCGCGACCGAGCAGCATGCTTCACCGATCAAGCCTGCCCGGACTCTTTGATCGGCGAACGCAACGGACCCTATTGCATACATCAGGAGTCGGAGTCCGGAGTATCGGTACGCGTCGCCTTGATGGGGGTGCCCCAGAATTCGGCGCGGATGCCATCGGCGAGGGCGGCGACGGTGGCCTTGGTGGCCGCGTAGGTGGTCATGTTGCGGGGCAGGCCGCGCAGGGCGCTGAAGGAGGAAATGACGACCAGGTGACCGTCGTGCTGTTCGCGGAGGATCTCCACACCCGCCTCGCACTGGGCGAGCGCCGTGGTGAAGTTGGTTTGCGCCGTCTGCAGGTTGACGTCGAAGCGGCCGGTACTGATCGGTTGTCCCTTGGCGATGCCGGCGTCGACGATGACGCGGTCCAGTCGGCCCAGGTCGGTGCGCAAGGCCCGGAAGACGTCGAAGACCTGGGCGTGGCCGTTGACGTCCAGCTCGCGGACGGCGACCGTGATGCCGGGGTGGGCGGCCTGCAGTTCGGCACATAGCTCCTGCAGGCGGTCGGTGCGGCGGGCGCACAGGGCCAGGTTGTGGCCCCTGGCGGCGAACTGGCGGGCCATCCCTGGCCCAGTCCCCTGCTGGCTCCGGTGATCAGAATGTTCTGCCGGACACTCATGTACCGCGGTCCTGTCCTTGCCCGCGTCGGTGGCGCTATGTAATCTGCCATAGAAGATAGTTACCCGCCAGTAGGATCTACCTGGCCTCCGGCTCAGACGAGGCCTGCGCGACCGAGCCGACAGGAGACACCATGACCGCGGACATTGCGGCAGCACGTTTTCCGAATCTCCTCGCGCCCCTCGATCTGGGCTTCCTCACGTTGCCGAACCGGGTGCTGATGGGCTCGATCCACACCGGCCTGGAGGACCGTCCCCAGCACGCTGGCCGGCTCGCCGAGTTCTACGCCGAACGCGCCCGAGGCGGGGTCGGCCTGATCATTACCGGCGGGTACGCGCCGAACCGCACCGGCTGGCTGCTCCCGTTCGCCGGGAAGATGACCAACCGCCGCGAGGTGCGACGTCATCGCGGCATCACCGAGGCGGTGCACGCGGGCGGCGGCCGGATCGCGCTGCAACTGCTGCACGCCGGGCGCTACAGCTACCACCCGTTCAGCGCGACCGCGTCGGGGTCGAAGTCGCCGATCACCCCGTTCCGTGCCCGGGGCATGACCGCCCGCGAGGTCGCCCGGACCGTCGACGACTTCGCGTACGCCGCGGTGTTAGCGCGTGCGGCGGGCTACGACGGTGTGGAGATCATGGGCTCGGAGGGGTATCTGATCAACCAGTTCCTCGCCGAGCGGGTGAACCAGCGCGACGACGCGTGGGGTGGCAGTGCGGCCGCGCGCCGCCGGTTCGCCACCGAGATCGTCCGCAAAACCCGCGCCGCGGTCGGTGACGACTTCATGGTCATCTACCGGATGTCCCTGCTCGACCTGGTCGAGCAGGGACAGACCTGGCCGGACACGATCGCCCTGGCCCGGGAGGTCGAGGCCGCCGGCGCCACCCTCATCAACACCGGCATCGGCTGGCACGAGGCACGTATACCGACGATCGTCACGTCGGTTCCACGGGCCGCATTCACCGCGATCACGGGCCGGCTGCGCCGCGAGGTGACCCTGCCGGTCGTGGCCTCCAACCGGATCAACATGCCCGAGACGGCGGAGGAGGTCCTGGCGCGCGGCGACGCGGACATGATCTCCATGGCGCGGCCATTGCTCGCCGATCCCGACTGGGTGGCGAAGACGGCGGCCGGGCGCGCCGACGAGATCAACACTTGCATCGCCTGCAATCAGGCGTGCCTGGACCACACGTTCGTCCACAAGACGGTCAGCTGCCTGGTGAATCCCCGAGCAGGCCACGAGACGAAGTTGATCCTGGTCCCGGCCCGGCGGGTCAAGCGCGTCGCCGTGGTGGGCGCCGGGCCTGCCGGTCTCGCCGCGGCGGCCACCGCCGCCGAACGGGGACATCAGGTCACCCTGTTCGAAGCCTCCGACACGATCGGCGGGCAGTTCCAGCTCGCCCGGCGCGTCCCCGGCAAGGAGGATTTCGGCGAGACGCTGCGCTACTTCACCCGGCGCCTGCGGGTCCTGGGTGTCGACTTGCGACTCAACCATGCTGCGACGCTCGCGCAGTTCAGTGACGGCGGGTGGGACGAGATCGTCGTCGCCACCGGGGTCACGCCGCGAGCGGTCACGATCCCCGGCAGCGAGCGCCCCAACGTGCACAGCTATCCCGACGTACTCACCGGCACGGCCACCCTCGGGCGCCGCGTCGCCGTTGTCGGCGCCGGTGGCATCGGGTTCGACATGTGCGAGTTCCTCACCCACACCGGCACCCTCGGCACGCCCCAACCGCTGGTGGAGTGGATGCGCGAGTGGGGCGTCGACGACACCGTCGCGTACCCCGGCGGGCTCGTCCCGCCGGCCGGGCCGACCCCGCCGCGGCGGGTGTATCTGGTGCAGCGCAAGAAAGGCAAGGTCGGTGCCGGGCTGGCCAAGACGACCGGATGGGTGCACCGGGCCACCCTCAAGGCCCGCGGCGTCGAGTTCATCGCCGGCGTCAGCTACGACCGGATCGACGACGCCGGACTGCACCTCACCACCGACGGCACGGCACGCCTGCTGGAGGTCGACGACGTGGTCATCTGCGCCGGCCAGCAGGCCCGCCGGGGACTCTACGACGAGCTGCGCGCGGCCGGCCTGCCGGCTCGCGTCATCGGCGGCGCGGACGTCGCCGCCGAACTCGACGCGAAACGCGCCATCTCCCAGGGCACCCACGCGACGCTCACGATCTGACCGCCAGCCACGCCTACCTGAGCAGGAAGGTTCGAACACTCATGCCCGCAGACAACACGGACCGGGTCGAGACCACAATCGACGGGCCGGTCGCCCGCGTCGTGATGAACCGCGCCGGCAAGCTCAACGCGCTCGATCTGGACATGTTGCGCGCCCTCGTCGGCTCCGCCCGGAAACTGCGCGAGGCCAAAGGCGTCCGGGCGGTGATCCTGACCGGTGACGGCGCGAGTTTCTGCGCAGGGCTGGACTTCGTCTCGGTCGGCAGGAAACCCACCCAGATGATGATCAACTTCCTGCGGCCGCCGTGGCGCTCCACCAACCTGTACCAGGAGGCCTGCTTCGCATGGCGGCGGCTGCCCATCCCCGTACTAGCGGTGATCCGGGGACACTGCTTCGGCGGCGGCCTGCAACTCGCCCTCGGCGCCGACTTCCGGTTCACCACCCCGGACTGCGAGTTCTCCATCATGGAGGCGAAGTGGGGCCTGGTGCCGGACATGACCGGCACCGTCAGCCTCCGCGAACTGCTGCCCATGGACGTCGCCAAACACCTGACCATGACCGGTGAGATCTTCGACGGCGGCCGCGCCCGGGAACTCGGCCTGGTCACCGACGTCTCCGCCGATCCGTACGCGGCGGCCATGGAGCTCGCGCACCAACTCGTGGCCCGCTCGCCCGACTCGGTCGCCGCGACCAAACACCTGTTCCACAAAGCGTGGCCTGCCGCGCCGTGGCGCGCCCTACGCCTGGAGAGCAGCTACCAACTCCGCCTGCTGCTCGGCGCCAACCACAAAATCGCCCGCTCGGCGAACGCCCGAAAGACCGCACCCGAATTCACCCGCCGCTCCGTCAAACGGTGAGGGGGCAGCTCGGCCGGTGAGGGAGACCCTCGAAGCCAGTGGCCGCACAGGCGAACGGCCCGCGTTGCCACGTCGCCGACCGAACCCGGCCGCCGGACGGCTGCGGTGGTCGCGAGCCCGGCACGTTCGCCCACCTACCGAGCCGGTCTGCGCCACACGTACCGACCCCGCTGAAGGGACGTCCCCACGACGTATGTGATCGCCGAACCCTGCGTTGACGTGCTCGACAAGGCCAGCATCGAGGAGTGCCCGGTCGACTGCATCTATGAGGGCGCCCGGATGCTCTACATCCAGCCCGACGAGTGCGTCGACTGAGGGCCTGCGAACCCGTCTGCCCCGTCGAGGCCATCTACTACGAGGACGACCTCCCAGCCCTGTGGGCCGCCTACACCAGGCCAACGCCGAATTCTTCGCCGACCTCGGCTCGCCCGGCCATGATCGCCGCTCTCCCCGGCGCGTTCCTGACCACCTCGCCCGCTGCTGGACGTTTCACCTGACGTCACTTCTCGCCAAGCAGCCGGTGATGCACTATGCTATAACCCATAAGTTACTGACGGGTAGGGAGTCGCCACCCTTTCCGACGGCCACCTCGCCGTGGTGCGGCGCCCCAAACGAGGCCGGAATATGCCCGCGCATACGGCCTAGGACCGATCCGGCCCACTGCCGGGCCGAGGGCGAAGCCTCTACCACGTCCATCTCTACGCTTTCGAACGGAGTTCCGATGCCGACCCTTGAGCAGCAGGACAACGTCTTCGTCCTTGACCTCGGAGACAGCGAGAACCGCTTCCACCCGGACTGGATCGCGTCGGTCAACACGGCGCTGGACGAAGTGGAGAAGGCCGGCTCCGGTGCCCTGGTGACCACGGCGACCGGCAAGTTCTACTCCAACGGCCTGGACCTGGATTGGCTGCTCGCTCACGGCGACCAGTACCAGGCTTACGTGGTGAGCGTCCACGAGCTGCTGGCGCGGATGCTGTCGCTGCCGGTGATCACCGTGGCCGCCCTGCAGGGGCACACCTTTGCGGCCGGGGCGATGTTCTCCCTGGCCCACGACTTCCGGGTGATGCGCGCCGACCGCGGTTACTGGTGTTTGCCGGAGGCCGACATCAACATTCCGTTCACCGCGGGCATGTCCGCGCTGATCCAGGCGCGACTGACGCCGCAGACGGCGCACGAGGCGATGACCACCGCCCGCCGCTACCCGGGCCCCGACGCTCTCGCCGCCGCCATCGTCGACCGGGCGGTCGGCGAGGGAGCGGTCCGGGCGACCGCGGTGGAGATCGCGCAGTCGCTCGTGAGCAAGGCCGGCGACACTCTCGGCACCATCAAGGCCCGCATGTACGCATCCGTCCTGGACACCCTGCGCGACTCGACCAGCCCCCTCGGCTGACCCCGGGCGGCGCGGAAAGAGGAAACCGATGACGCAATCGGCCGAGGCGACCTGGCACAAGAGCGCCTGCATTCTCTGCGAGAACAACTGCGGGATCCAGATCCAGACCGACGGCCGCCGGTTCGCCAAGATCCGCGGCGACAAGGAGCACGTCGCCACCGGCGGCTACACCTGCAACAAGGCTCTGCGGCTGGACCACTACCAGAACGGCAGTGTCCGGCTGACCACACCGCTGCGCCGCGAAGCCGACGGCAGCTTCACCCCGATCGACTGGAACACCGCCATCGGTGAGATCGCCGCCCGGCTCACGACCGTGCGTGACACCCACGGCGGCAAGAGCATCTTCTACTACGGCGGGGGCGGGCAGGGCAACCACCTCGGCGGCGCCTACAGCGGCGCCCTGATGCGCGCCCTCGGTGCCCGCTACCGTTCCAACCCCCTGGCGCAGGAGAAGACCGGCGAGGGCTGGGTCGACGCGCACCTGACCGGCGGGCACACCGCCGGCGACTTCGAACAGGCCGAAGTCTCGGTCTTCCTCGGCAAGAACCCCTGGCAGACGCACGGCGTGCCGCGGGCCCGCACGGTACTCAAGCAGATCGCCGGCGACCCGGCCCGCACCATGATCGTCATCGACCCGGTACGCACCGAGACCGCCGACCTGGCCGACATCCACCTGCAGGTGCGGCCCGGCACCGACGCCTGGTGCCTGACGGCCATCCTGGGCGTGCTGGTCCAGGAAGACCTGGTCGACCACGCGTTCCTCGACGCCCACACCACGCAGGCGGAAGTGGTGCTGCCGCACCTGGCCGCCGTCGACGTCGCCCGCCACGCCGAGGTATGCGGCGTGGCGGAGGAACTGCTGCGCACCACCGCGCGGCGCATCGGCGCGGCCACCAGCGTGTCCACCTACGAGGACCTCGGGGTGCAGCAGAGCCCGAACAGCACGCTCGTGTCGTACCTGAACAAGCTCGTCTGGCTGCTGACCGGCAACTTCGCCAAACCCGGCGGTATGCAGCCGCACTCGTGGGTCACTCCTTTGGCCCACTACGACACCCGGCTGCGCCGCACCCCCGTCACCGGTGCCCGGATGCCCGGCGGGCTGGTGCCGTGCAACGTCATCGCCGAGGAGATCCTCACCGAGCACCCCGACCGATTCCGGGCAATGATCATCGAGTCGTCCAACCCGGCGCACTCCCTGGCCGACTCCGTCACCTTCCGCCAGGCCCTCGCCGCCCTGGACCTGGTCGTGGTCATCGACGTCACGATGACCGAGACCGGCCGCCAGGCCGACTACATACTGCCGGCGGCGTCGCAGTTCGAGAAGTGGGAAGCCACCTTCTTCAACGTCGAGTTCCCGCACAACACGTTCCACCTGCGCGCGCCGGTCCTCGACGCGCTGCCGGGCACCCTGCCCGAGCCCGAAATCTACGCCCGGATCATCCGGGAGCTCCACGCCGTGCCACGCAGCCGGCTGGCCGTGCTGCGTGCCGCCGCGCGCCTCGGCCGCACCCCGTTCCGGCTGGCGTTCATGGCCCTCGCGGCGGCAGACAAGAAGACCCTCGCTCTGGCGCCGTACCTGCTCTACGACACCCTCGGGCCCACCCTGGCCGGCGGGGCACGCTCAGCCGCCGTGCTGTGGGGCCTCGCCCAGCGCATCGGCCGGCAGTACCCGAAAGCCATGCGCCGGGCCGGTCACGCCAGCCCCGACGCGCTGTTCGACGCGATGCTGGCCGGCCGCTCCGGGGTCACCTTCACCGAGGACGAGCACGACGACGCTTGGACCTACGTGCCGCACCCCGGCCACCGCATCCCGCTGCCCATCGGTGAACTGCTCGACCTGATCGACCGCCTGGACCAGACCCCGGCCGTGCACACCAGCGCCGAGTTCCCGTTCATCCTCGCCGCGGGGCAACGCCGGGCGTTCACCGCGAACACCATCTTCCACGACAACAGCTGGCGGCTGCGCGACCGCGACGGCGCACTGCGCATCAACCCCGACGACGCCGAACGCCTCGGCCTGCGCGACGGCGCACAAGCCCGGATCACCACCCGACGCGGCACCGCCCAAGCCGTCGTCGAGATCGACGACCGCATGCAACCCGGCCACGCCGCCCTGCCCAACGGCTTCGGCCTCGACCTGCCCGCCGCCGACGGCACCACCGGACGCACCGGCGTCGCTCCCAACGACCTCACCGAGTCGCACTGGCGCGACCCGATCGCCGGCACCCCCTGGCACAAACACGTACCCGCGCGCATCGAAAAGCTTCCGGACTGACCCGACCCAGCACACCGAACCGCACCGCACCGCACCGCACCGAAAACCGCAGCACGGGCACAGCCCGAACACCGAAGGAGCCCTTTGTGACGATTGCGGAACTCACCGCCCTGTCCGGCCTCGAACTCATGCGCTGGGTGCAGTCCACGCGACCTACCCACATTCCGAGCATCGGCCGGCTGCTCGGCATCCGGCTCGACGAAGTCGAACACGGCCGCATCGTCGCGTCACTGGACACCCAGCCCGACTTCGCCAACCCCCTCGGCATCGTGCACGGCGGCATCGCCGCGACCCTGCTCGACACCGCGATGGGCTGCGCGGTACACAGCACCCTGCCCGCCGGCGTGACCTACACGACTCTGGAGATCAAGGTGAACTACATCCGCGCCGCACACACCGACGGGCAAACCCTGACCGCCGAGGGCACCGTCGTCCACGGCGGGAACCGCACCGCGACAGCCGAAGGCAAGGTCGTGGACGACGAGGGGAAACTCATCGCCCACGCGACCACCACGTGCCTCATCCTCGGCGCCAAGGCCTGACAGCGTTGCCCACCGCGCGAGGCCCCCGATGAGCCTTGGCTGGGTTCGACCGCACTCCAGCCGGTCTGCAACGTGGCCGCGATGGACGGATTCGCCGTCACCGGCCCAGCCATGGACCAGAGTCGCCCGGGTGCTGGCCGGGGACACGCCGTGGCCGTTCGTCCTCGGTCCTGAGGAGGCGATCGCGATCGCCACCGTGGCCAACCCGCCGCCCACCTCCAGCGACCGGACGTGACACCGACCCCGACACTCGCCGTTTCAGTCGATATGGGATATAGCATAGTGCTGAGAAGTTCGAGGGTAGGAAGGGCTAAGCGAATGGGTCGCCCGCCGGGCCAGACCAAACAACGGATGCTCACCAGCGCCGTGGCGTTGCTGCGCGAACGAGGAGCGGGCGCCGTTACGATCGACGCGGTCCTGGCCCACAGCGGAGCACCCCGCGGCTCGGTCTACCACCATTTCCCCGGCGGCCGGAACGAGCTGATCCTGGGCGCCGTCCGGCAAGCCGGAGACTACATCACCACGATGCTCGACGCCGCGGTCGCCAGCGGCGACCCGGCCCTCGCACTGGAACAGTTCGCCGGCATGTGGAAGCACGTCCTCGGCGAGACCAACTACCTGGCCGGCTGCCCGATAGCCGCGGCCGCCGTAGACACCAACCCGGACCTGCCCGAGGTCACCGTTCTGGTCCACGACGTCTTCACCCAATGGCAGAGCCGAATCCGCGATCTCCTCACGGCCAACGGCTTCGCCGGCGACCGCGCTCAACGGCTGGCCACCCTTAGCGTCGCCGCCATCGAAGGCGCAGTCATCCTCTGCCGTGCCGGGCACACCGACACCCCGCTCGACGACGTCGTCACCGAGATCAAAATCCTGCTCACACCCGGCTGAGATCCCGCCGTGACACAGGTCCCCTGAACCTGGACGACACGGGTGTTCGTCTCTTGTCGCCATCTCGGAAGGACCAGCAGTGACCAGCACCTATCTGCGTTACGTGGCGCTCGGGGACAGCCAGACCGAGGGAATGAACGACGGCGACGACGCGCGCGGCTACCGGGGCTGGGCGGACCGCCTCGCCGACCAGCTCGCCATCGCGGACCCGCGAGTGCGCTACGCCAACCTCGCGGTACGGGGACGACTCACGCACCAGGTGCACGCCGAACAACTCCCCCTGGCGTTGAGCCTGCGTCCCGATCTGGCCACTGTGATGGCCGGGGTGAACGATCTGCTCCGGCCCCGGTTCGACGCCGCCGAGCTGGCCGGCCATCAAGAGAGCATGTTCGAGGCGCTGACCGGTATCGGCGCACACGTCATCGCTTTCCTGCTCCCTGATCCCTCGCTGCTGGCACCGGCCGCGCGCGGGATCGCGAGGCGGGCACAAGACCTCAATGCGCACGTTCGTGAGGCCGCCGACCGGCACCAGGTCACCGTGGTGGACCTGTCCGCGTACCCGGTCTGCACCGACCCGCGGCTGTGGAGCCCGGACCGGTTGCACCTGAACACCCTCGGCCACACCCGGCTCGCCGCCGCCGTCAGCCACACGCTGGATCTGCCGGGCAGCGACGCCATGTGGATGAATCCCCTTACCCCACAACAGAATCCCGGGGCGTGGCAGCGCACGGTCGGCGAACTGCGCTGGGTCGCCGGCTTCGTCGGACCATGGCTCGTCCGGCGCCTTCGCGGCCGCTCCTCAGGAGACGGCCGCACCGCGAAACGCCCCACCCTGGCTCCAGTCACTACACAACCCCGGGGCGCGGTCGACATGACCGGCGCACCCGGGCGGGACAGCGAGTGACCGTGACGTACGGCGTGGGCGCACCCAGCGGTCGGGCGGCCCCGTCGAGGAGATCCAAGCGGACGATCTCGACGGGTACCCGCCCGGCGTCAAGCACCGGCACGTCGCCTCATCCACCTCGGCAATGACGCATCCCGCGCTCACCGTAGTCTCTGCCGGCCAGAAACGGCGCAGACAGGCGAGCCTCCTCGGCCCCACTCTCACGACCACCGACGCCTCGAAGGAGGCAATCATGGAGACCACACGGCTCGGTACGACCGGGCTCAAGATCAGCCGACTCGCCCTGGGATGCATGAGCTACGGCGACGCATCCGTCCAAGGCGCCCACCCGTGGGCCCTCAACGACGAGGCCGCACAGCCGTTCTTCCAGCAAGCTGTCGAACTCGGCGTCACCTTCTGGGACACCGCCAACACCTACCAGGCCGGCACGTCCGAGGAACTCGTCGGCCGCGCGATCAAGCGGTACTCCCGCCGCGACGACATCATCCTGGCCACCAAGGTCCACGGCAAGATGCACAACGGCCCAGGCGGGCAGGGCCTGTCCCGCAAAGCGATCCTCGAACAGGTCGACGCGTCCCTCACCCGCCTCGGCACCGACTACATCGACCTCTACCAGATCCACCGCTTCGACCCGGACACGCCGGTCGACGAGACGATGCAAGCCCTGCACGACATCGTCCGCGCCGGCAAGGTCCGCTACCTCGGAGCCTCGTCGATGTACGCATGGCAGTTCGCCAAACTCCAGCACGCCGCCACCCTCGGCGGATGGACCCGATTCGTCTCGATGCAAAACCAATACAACCTGCTCCGACGCCAGGACGAACGCGAACTCATGGCCATGTGCGCCGACATGGGCGTCGGCCTGATCCCCTACTCGCCCAACGGCAAAGGCCGGCTCGCCCGGCCCTGGGGCGAGCAGAGCCAGCGGTCGAGCACCGACAAGGTGGTCAAAGCGTTCGACTCACCCCTCGACGAACCGGTCGTCAACGCAGTGCAGCACGTCGCTGAGCAACGTGGCATCAGCATGGCCCAGATCGCACTCGCCTGGGTATTGCGCAACCCCGACGTCTCCGCCCCCATCGTCGGCGCGACCAAGCCACACCACCTCCAGGAAGCAGTCGCCGCACTCGATATCGAACTCACCAACGACGAGGTCCAGGCGATCGAAGATCCGTACGTGCAGCAAGGACCCTCCTGGTTCTGATCACACCGTCAACGCGCCAGCTCCTCGCCTGGCCTCGTCCAACGCTCCGCGCGCCAGCATTGCCCGGCCGTTTTCGCCGGTGTCGATGGCGAGTTCGGGACGGCGGACGCGATCATCGCGCGCATCGCGCCGGTGGAACAGATCGTGGCAACGCCGTTCCAGCCCAGGGCGGTCGGCGGACCCAACGACTCGCGACAGGATCGCGTCGGGCCGCATGAACGCCCGCCAGTCGCCAAAGCCCGACTCCGCCGTCGGTGAACGCATCGTCCACCTGTTGCTTTGCCTGCGAGCCTCATCGGTAGCAGGGGAACTGGAATTGGCCCCTCCAGGTGACCAGAGACCGTTGAGCGGCCTCGTCGTCCTTGGCGTAGATGACCACCTCGGTCCCGCCCTCGACCCGACGCGTTCGGAGGCCGTAGTCCGGAGACACCTCGTCGGCGCGGCGAGCCAACGCGTCGGCGCGGGCGACCAAGTCTCGAATGCCTCCGGTCAGCATGTCGCGCTCCGCGCGGTGCTCTCGGATGGCCCCGACGAACGGGTACTTGATCCTCAGCTGGTCGAAGCACTCCAGCTCGGACGGATTGTGGTTGATGGGAACGATCAGGTTCCACACGTCCGGCTTAAGCTTGGCCGCCTGCTCGAGCGGCTTCTCGACCTGCTGGCGCCGGTTCGGCGACCGTGCGCTCAGCCGCCCGGTGAAGCTTTAAAGCTCGTTCAGGGTGAGCCGACCGGCCTCGCGGATCCGCACATCACGGCCCCCGTCCCCGCCGGAGCCGTCCATCACCTCGGCGTTCGGATAAAGCCGCACGAAAAGTCGAGAGACCAAGTCTGCATACTGCGGCTCGGAAGGCTTCTCCCACGGAACCGAAACCACCGGCCACCTCCGGGCAGGTCTGATCACAAAGACCACCACCGTTTCCCGCACACCGCACGGTCGTCGATGTCGATCCGGTCGATTCACGCTGCCGAGTGATGAGCGAGCCGCTCCTGCGCGGGCACGGGCACGGGCACGGGCACGGGCACAAACTAGCGAGGTCGGAATGCAACAGACCGGCTCCTCGAGTGTCGTCCCAGCGACGGCGAAAGCCGTTCGGCACGGCCGAACCCGACCGCGAGGCGGCATCCTCATTTGCCGCGGAGCGTGCGCGGCGGCCGGCGAAGAGCCGCTACGCGGTGTGACGCCGACCGAGGTCCGTCCGGCGCACGCTCGTGCCGATGAGCTTGCGTCGACGTCGGCCCATGCTCGGGGTGCTGCTACGGCTGCTGCTCCTTGCCGCGTCGATGACGAGCGGCATCCTTGCTCACAGCTCGTTGTTACGGAGGCTGGAGAGCTGGGCCGGGTAGATGGCGCCTATCTCGTCGTAGTGCCGTGCGAGCTGTCGGAGTTCATCGGTGCTGTAGAACCGGATGACCTCGGTTATCGCTCTGCCGTACGACGTCCGTGCCGGTCTCAGCCGTATCGCTCGACGAGCGCGTTGCCGATCGAGGCCAGGTGGTCTCGCACACCCGGAGGGCCGGTCACCTCGATCCATTCGACCAGCCCGGCAAGCTCGCCGGCGAGTATGTATTCGTCGTTGCCGCGGATCACGACCTCGATGCGGCCGTCGGTCCTGGAACCTCCCACCTCGAGCCGACCGCCGAATCCGATCCGGAGCACGCCTATCCCGTGGGACGCGCACACCGCCCGGACTTCGAGGGGTGTTCGCTTGCCGTCGACCTCGTCCGCGATCGCGCGCCAGCTCTCGGCAAGGTCGAAGTCATCGGGCCGGTGTACGGGATCGCCGGTCGGGTCGACGGACGACACGCGGTCGATCCGGAAGGTCCGCCGACCGGCCTCGGTGTTGGCGACGAGGTACCACGACGGGCCTTTGGCGACGATGCCGAGCGGGTGGACGGTTCGCTCGGTTTCGGTGTGTTCGCGGTCGACGTAGCCGAGCCGGACCTGGACGCCGCGGATCACCGCGTCCTGGAGCTCGTCGAGGAAGCGAGGCGATCGGGGCTCGACCCGGCTCGATCCCCATGGTTGCGGGTCCATGACGAGCGACGACGCCGCCGCCTCGGCCTGCACCCGGAAGGGCTCCGGCAGGGCTTGGACGAGCTTGCGCAGCGCCGCTTTCACGGCCGGCGTCACGGACGAGGCCGGGCCGGCGACAAGGAACAGGGCGCGGGCCTCACTCGCGGTCAACCCGGACAGGTCGGTGCGGGCGCCGCCCACGAGGCGCCAGCCGCCGCCCCGGCCTTGCACGGAGTACACCGGCACGCCGGCCATGCCCAGGGCGTCGAGGTCGCGGCGGGCGGTGCGCTCGGAGATCTCCAGCTCCCGGGCGACCTCCGCTGCTGTCACCTGCTCGCGATGTTGCAGGAGAAGAAGGATGGCCATCAACCGGTCGGCTCGCACTCCGACAACGCTTCCACCAAAACCGGTCAGTAGGTGACCGGTATCGGTCGGCAAGATGCCGGCATGACAATCGATTTTCCCGAGCCCACCCGCATTTCGGTCAATGGTGTGGAAGTCGAAGTCTTCGAAGTCGGCCGGCAGAACGCGGGGAACCCCATCGTGCTCTGTCACGGCTGGCCGGAGCACGCCTTCTCGTGGCGCCATCAGATGCCCGCCCTTGCTGCAGCGGGCTACCACGTCATCGTCCCGAACCAGCGGGGTTACGGCAACTCGTCCCGTCCGGCCGAAGTCACCGACTACGACATCGCACACCTGTCGGGTGATCTTGTCGCACTTCTCGATCACTACGGATACGACGATGCCACCTTCGTCGGTCATGACTGGGGTGCAGCCGTCGTCTGGGGTCTGACCCTGTTGCACCCAAACCGGGTCAACAAGGTGATCAGCCTGAGCCTGCCGTACCTCGAGCGCGGAGAAATGCCCTGGATCGAGGTCATGGAAGCCGTGCTCGGCAGCGACTTCTACTTCGTCCACTTCAACCGGCAGCCGGGCGTCGCGGATGCCGTGTTCGAGGAGAACACGTTCCAATTCCTTCGGAACATGTACCGGAAGAACGTGCCCCTCGCAGAGCCTCAGCCGGGCAATGCGTTGATCAACCTCGCCAGAGCAGAAACTCCACTCGGTGAGCCCGTCATGAGTGACAGCGAACTGGCCGTCTTCGTCTCCGCCTTCGAGTCAACAGGGTTCACGGGCGGAATCAACTGGTACCGAAACCTGGACCGCAACTGGCGCCTGCTGGCGGACGTGGACCCGATCATCCGACAGCCCACCCTCATGATCTACGGCGACCGCGACACGGTCGCGAAGTCTGAAAGACTGACGGAATTCGTGCCGAATGTGGAAGTGGTCAGTCTGGACTGCGGTCATTGGATCCAGCAGGAGAAGCCGGAGGAAACGACCGAGGCGATTCTCAAATGGCTGGACCAGCGGGATGCCGCCTAGCATTCCTGCAGGAGATCCGCTTCACGGTCCGTTTAGGGTTTGTGGATTGTAGTCGCTGGTCATGCCCCCTGCGCTGCGGGTTGGTGGCGTCAGCCACCAACCCGGAGGATGCGCCGTCCATTGTCTGGGCGGTCCGTCTCGCGTCACGATGGATCATCCGATTGATGGCTGTCGGTTTCCAGTTGCGCATCATGGCCGCCGCCGTGCTCTCAAGGACTCAGGGGGCGCTCCCTCAGCCTGCTGTCTCGACTACATCGATGTCGCCGACTTCGGCGCCGCGCAGCAGCGGTGGACACCAGCGGTGGACACCAGCGGTCACAATGGGCCTGCCACATCTCGGCGACATCGGGTTGCTCACCGACACAACCTACCGGCGGGCCACGCTAAGCGTCGCGGGCGGACGTACACAGCCGCCGTGTGCTGCGCTAATTAGAGCCTGGGATGCAGCCGTCACACTGACATGCGCACGAAGATCACGTGCACGGATCTGCCGCTGATCGTGCGTGCCGGCCATTTGAACGAAAAGTCGTAGGCCGTAGCCAGGCCTCGCGGTGGTCCCGCTGGATGCGGAGGCCGGGAGTCGTGATCAGCAGGCGTTACGCTCGCGGCGTGTTCGGATCTGTCGGCGAGCGGGAGAATCAGTATGGGTACGTGGGACGTCGGGCCGTTCGACAACGACACCGCCGCCGACTGGTGCGGTGACCTGGACGGCGCCGCCCCGGAGCAACGGGCAGTGCTTATCCGTGATGCGCTGAGCCGGGTCGCCGGGCACGGGGACGAGTACCTCGACAGCGGCGATGCGGTGGAGGCCATTGCCGCCGCGGCCATCGTCGCCTCCCATCTGCCGGGCGGGACGGCGATTGACACCCCGTATGCTCCCGATTTCCTGCTGGAGGGTGGCAACGTCGAGGTAGGAGACGACGTTCCCGCGATAGCGGTGCGGGCCCTCGATCGAACCGTGGGGAAGGACTCGGAATGGCGCGAGTTGTGGGAGGAGTCTGAGGAGTCGTATCCGCAGGCGCTGGCCTTGGTGCAATCCCTGCGCGCCGTCCTGGAGCAGTCGATCAACCGGTGACCTGCTCTGGCACCTGGCCAATCAGTCTCTGTAGGTCCCGCACCAACGTTTCCGCGCGACGGCATGGAAATGAACTCATCCGCCGCGAGCATTGTGCGACAGACGTCTGCGGTCGGGATGGGTCAGGTGGAGGGCTGCTCGGGAGCGTCCATCCATCCTGGATGGCGCGAGTATCTGCCAGGACCAGCCGGCCAGATCGCCCGGGGCGCATTGATCTGCCGCGGACAGAGCGCGGACGAGTGCACCGGTTGAGTCAGTCTGGGTGCCCGTTTCGTACATGGATGTTCGGGCCGGCGGGAGAAATCCGGCGTTGTGGGCTGGCGTGCCGTGGTGTGGCTTGGTGGGATGGAAGCGACCCTGCGCGAGCGCGAGGTCGTAGCAGCCGGTACCGACCGGATACCGAGTGACGATGCCAGTCAATTGGTGCTGTGCAACCCATTGGAGGGCGGCTTCACGGTCCCTGAACAGGCCGGACGCGAATCGTGCGCCCTCGCCGAGGAAGACCCAAACCTGTGGAAGGTCAACTCCAGCATCCTCGGCCACGTGCAAAGTATTTCAGTCAGCCTGCGAAGGGCCGCGGACGTGGTCCTGATGGACATCCGGATGCCCGACCTGGACGGCATCGAGGCGACCCGGCGCTCGGCATCCTCATCTACCGCGTCGAGTGGCGCGGGGCGAACGGGCATCCTCATCGCGTTCACCGTCCGGTGCCGAGGGTCCGGCGAGATTCTCGGGTGTCGCCCGGCCTGGGCGTACCGGTTGGTGATGGGCGGCTTCTGCGCCGCGACGGCCGTCCTTTTGCCTCACCTGCCCAGCAGGACCTGTTGGCGTTGAGCCCGATCCCGGCCGTGTCCACACTGGGGCCATGACGGCCAGAGAGGCATACCTGGAATCAGCCGCAGTGGCGACCACATTGCTGGCACACCCAGCCGTGGCCGCACGATGGGACGCACCGAGCGTGCTCGCCAAGCTCCGGGTCGGCGGACTCACCGCCCACCTGGTCAGTCAACTTACCCAGGTGCCACCCGTGCTCGACGCGCAGACCGTGGACGAGCGCATCTCACTACCGGAGCACTTCGCCAGATCGACGTGGACCGACGGCGATATCGACAGCGAGGTCAACACCTACATCCGCTGCATGGCCGAGGAAGCGGCGACCGCCGGGGCATCGGCCCTGACCCTGGCCGCCGGCACAGCCCTGACGCACCTGCAACAGCGGTTACCGGCCGAACCACTCCAGCGGGTGATCCAACTGCCATGGGGACCATGGGCCCTGTCACTGGACGACTACCTCATCACCCGGATGCTCGAACTGGCGGTGCATTGCGACGATCTGGCCGCCAGCATCGGCGTGAGTACTCCCGCACTTCCGGCGGGCGCCTTCGACACAGTGATCGGCGTGCTCTGCCACATGGCTACGCGGCGACACGGCCAAGCCGCCCTGATCCGAACGCTCAGCCGGGCGGAAAGAGCACCGAAGACCATCGCGGCGCTCTAGGTGGACCTCTACTGGCCCGCCCAGCCAGCGACCGTCGTCCGCCAAGTGAGCGTCTGTCGTTCAACGGCCGCGTCCAGGTCGTCGCGGAGATCAGCGGGCGGCACCGCTGCGACGGTAACGGCAGGGTGAAGTGGAGATGGTCCGGCACCGTGCTGCGTCCCGGTGACCCGGTGCACGACGCGCTGAAGGGAAGGCTGGTCCTGCGTCAGCGCTACCCCGTCGGGTACTTCGCCACCAAGGAGCTGGACGCGATGCTCGCCGCGGAGCGGGCCGGCTTCGTGGGGCGTAAGCCCGCCACGTTGGTGGTGACCTGGAACCCGGAGAAGTGGAACCCGGACGCTACCTGGGCCGACCAGACGTACCCACAGGACGTCAAGGCTGTCGCCGACGGCGGGCTCCTGCGCGGCCAATGGGCCACCGGCGGCCGGACCGGCGGGATCGAGCCGGGCGACCGGGTCTACTTCCTGCGCCAAGGCCGCGAACCGCGCGGTGTCATTGGCAGCGGTACTACCGCCAGTCGCATTTTCAGCGACGGCCATTGGGACGACGACCGCGCTGGCGGCATCGCCAACTACGTCCTGATCGACTGGGACACGCTCCTGCTGCCGGAGGATGGCTTGCCGCACGAGGTGCTGGTCGACCGCATCCCCGAGGGGTGGCATCTGGCGGCCGCAGGCCAGTGGCTGGGTTCTGCCCTCGGTTGTGGCGACGGAGCTTGCGGCTCTGTGGGCTGAGCACCTTGGCCTCACCGCGACCCTCTCGCTGCGCAGCACGCCCCGCCAGCGTTGGCAGATGGACCCGGCGCGTCGAAAGAAGGTCGAGGACGCCGCGCAGGGAATGCTCATGGAGCACTTCCGTAACGACGGTTGGACCGTGCACGACGTCCGATTCGGCAATCCTTACGACGCTGTCGCCACCAAGGACGGGCGGACACTCTGGCTGGAAGCCAAGGGCACCGAGACGAGCGGCAACTCCATCATCGCCACCCGCAACGAGGTCGCGTGGGCGCAGATGCATCCAGGCGACTGCGTTCTCGGCATCCTCTCCGATGTCACCTTCTGCTCGAACGGCGAGGTCGACGCCGCGGCCGGGACCTTCCGGATATTCACCTGGAACCCCGTTGGGGGCGCTCAGACCGCACGTTACGGTGGGTCGGTCACCCAACGTGGCATAGCCTTGCCGCGACCGTTCGCTGCTACACCGCCCACCTGCGGTCGGCTACGAAAAGTCCCCGGCAGAGGATCGCCGATAACGACGGCGCATCGGTTCGCATGGTGCAACGTTCGTCTTATCCACTCAGGGGCCGAGCCGTTCACAACCCGCACGCCGCGAGCGTCGGTCGCCAGGCTTTGGAAGAATCTGTGCATGGTGATCGAATGCACCTGCAGATGATCCAGGCAGTGATTTCTCGATTGGCCGCACACTCAACCACTGTCAAAGCCTGGCCGGTCATGCTCAGTGGTGCCTGTGCCCGGCGAGTGGAGATCGTCGTGACGACGAAGGACGGCCGTGCGGGTGATGTAGCCGGCCCATCGTCCGGGTCGACCAGTGCGACAAACCAATGTCCGCTGCCGGCGGTGGTCAGCAGCGCCCCGCCGCACTCTCGTTCAAAGCCATCCGTCAGCCGGTGTAAGCCGGCGTCGGCTGCGGGAGCTTCGCCACGGCGACGGTCAGCTCGGTGAGCTCGGTCACGTCGCTCACCGTGCGCGAAGACCCCACGCCGGCCGCGCCGTTGAAGGAGTACGCGGCGCTTGCCGTGACCGTCGAGCCGGCGAGCACGGGGATCGTCGCCGTGCCGTCGGCATCGGTGCGGATCGGTGTCCAGGGCGGCGGAGTCGCATCGCCGCTGACCTGATACTCGGGGCCATCCGGCCACAACTCGCCCGTAAACATCGACTCGCCCATGCTCGTCACGGAAGCGCCGGCCAGCGGTGTTCCCTCGACGTCGGTGACGCGCACGGTGACCGGCACCAGGCTTGGCAGCCGGATCGTCGCCTCAGCGTCTTCGTCAAGGTTGAAGTAACTGACGAAGTAGATGGTTCCCCGGTAGCCGGGCAGCGTGCCGCGCGCCTCCATCGGAACGTGTCCGACCACGCGGCTGACGGTGATTCGCCCGTCGGCGTCGGTGAGTTTTCCCGGGCCCTCACCCATGAAGCCGACCTTGAACCCCGGAACCGGCTCACCCGCTCCGTCCAGCACCCGGACCGAGAACGTCACCCGCTTGGGCCGACTCACGGCGAGCATCACCTCAGCTGCCTCGGTCGCCTCGCTCAGCGTGGTATTGGGGCTGACGCCGACGTCGCCGTCGAAGGAGTACGTCGCGCCGACCGTGGCCTCGGAGCCGGCGAGGGCCCAGAGCGTGGCAGCACCGGCGGCATCGGTCCGGACAGGGTTGAAGAACATCGTCCAGCCGTGCAGCTTGTAGTCCGGGCCGCCCGGCCACAGCTGCGCCACGGGCATGTAGTTGTCCGCGAACACTGTCGCGCCGGCGAGTGGAGCTCCGTCGACGTCGGTGACACGGACGGACACGGGCACCAGATGCGGCAGCCGGATCGTCACGTCTCGATCTTCGATCAGGTTGAAGTAGCTGTGCGTGTAGACGATGCCTTTGTAGCCAGGAAGCGTGGCCGTCCGCAGCTCCATGCTGGTGACGCCGGCCATGCGGGTGACGCTGATCCGTCCCGAGGCGTCAGTGTCCCGCCGCGAACCCTCGCTCATGAAACTGATCGACACACCCGGGAGCGGCTCGCCCGCTCCGTCGAGCACCGTGACGGACAACGTCACCAGTTCTGGCTGAGCCACCACCGTCGTGACGGTGCAGTCGCTCGAGCTGCTGGTTCCGTCCGAGGTGCAGAAGTCGTCGCCCGTTCCGCCGGCAACCATGTCCTTTCCCGGGCCGCCGTCGATCTGGTCGTCGCCGTCCTGGCCGAGGACGGTGTCATTGCCACCGCCGGCGTAGAGGTAGTCGTTGCCGCCGGAGCCGGTGAGCTGGTTGGGGCCGCTGTTGCCCCTGAGCACGTCGACTCCTGAGCCGCCGATCAGGCCTTCGGTGTCGGCGCCGATGGTGTCGGCCTCCTTGGCGGACCCGTCGTTGGCGCGGCCGTCCAGCGAGGCGGTGACCGACGTCGTGTGGTCCGCGTACGAGACCCGGTCGACGCCGGCACCGCCGGCAAGCCGGTCGCTGCCGGCGCCGCCCAGCAGGATGTCGTTGCCGGCGCCGCCGTCGAGGAGGTCGTTGCCGCCGCGGCCTTCGATGGTGTCGTTGCCGCCGAGGCCGCAGATCACGTCCGCCTTGGCGGTCCCGAGAAGCCGGTCGTTCCGAGGCGTGCCAACGATCGTGCAGGTCTTCCCGGTGGCCGACGTGGGCCGGGCGGCCATCGCCGGCGCGGCCGGGGCGACCGTAACGGCCGTGACCACAGCAAAAACACCGAGCGTCCGCGCAGCACCGCTTGAAAGCTTCACAGCATCCCCGATCCGTGCCCGACCGATCCGGGCGCCGACTCCCCTAATCGGCCGCAGGGGGTCTTATCGAAGGAATCGACGCTGCGATGCTTCCGGCAGGCTCCGGAGGACAGCGATGTCCTCGACATCCTTGTTTCTATCAGGCGCCCCCACGAATGCAGGCTCCCGTTCGCATACCCAGCCTTGCGCTCGGCCCGATCGTAAGTAGTCCCAAGTCCCGTGGGTGACTGTGTGTAAGACGGACAGTTGGTGTGTGGTTCGGCGGTGGTGGTGGTGGTTTGCGGCTGTGACGGTCTCGGCTGGCGCCGCGGTGGAGGCGGATTCTGACGCGGGGTTGAGGGCTGCGCTGGCTCGGGTGGTGGAGGCCAACGAGCGGTGGGAGTGGCTGGCTGCGCAGTTGCGGGAGGTGAATGCCCCGCCGTGTTCCGTCAACCGACGAATGAGTCCCTCGGCTGCCGGCCAAAGGATTCATCCTGAATTGGTGAAGGCGACCTATATAGATCCTGCGACCATGAGTGGATTGTCAGGCGTCCGGTCCAAATTGGCTTGTCGGAGCAGAGCCTGCGGATCTGGCCCTGCGGGCCGGCGGCAGCGGATAAGTCGCCTCGACGATCAGCGTGCCCGCTGGCAGTGCACAGTTCTGTGACGTGCCCCGGCTAGAGACAAGCCTGCGCCTCTCCTTACCGTGGACGACGGTGCTGAGCTGCTCCGATGTACATGGTAACCCCAGTTTCGGGGCGACGGACGGGCGCAGGTTGGTGCCTCCGTCTTAGTTCTTTGGCCTTGATCACATGCGAGTGTTAGCGCCGGGCGGGCTTGAGGCCGCGACGCGGCCGATGCTGCCCTGCGGGAGCCAAAATCGCTTCAGACGGCTGGTTGCCGGCTTTCGAGGATCTCGCGTGCCAACGCGACGCATGCGCCGCAGATGGCAATGCCAGGGCCGTTGACGAGTTGGTCGACGTCGGAAGTGGTTCGGCCGCAGAAGGAACAACCTTGTTTGGTCGGCGGGCGGCGTTTCCACCAACGGGCGGGCCTGGTCGGGTTGACGGTGATGTGGCACTGCAGCTCGCCCTTGATGGCGGCGATGTCCACGCGGAGGTCGTTGAGGACGCGCCGTGCCCGGCTTCCGGGGTCGAGTGCGAGCACCGCGAGGAGGTGTTCGGTGCGCACCTCGAGAGGCGCGCTGTCGGAGGCGTTGGCTGCCGCGCTGTGCGTGGCGGCATCGAGCGCGCAGGTGGCCTCGGTCGACATCGGCGGGACCTGGGCATCAGGCGTGTCGGTGGGTGGGCCGAAGAGTCGATGCGACGAGTCCCGGATCGCGTCGGCGTGCACGCCGAGGCGTTCGAGGATGGCTGCGGCGACGCCTTCGGCCAGCAGGCCGGCCAGCAAGTGCTGCGTGCCGATCTCTGCGGAGCCGTCGGTGCGGGCTTCGCGGCTGGCCTGGTCCAGGCAGCTTTGCAGACGGGGAGCGAGTCGGGCGGAGAAGGGCAGCACACCGGTCGGGGCCGGAGCGGCGAAACGCTGCCGGGCGGCCTGCTTAGACACGCCGAGCCGGGCGCCGATGTCGGTCCAGGACATGCCGGCGCCGCGTGCGTGAGTGACGAAGTCATCCAGCAACCGATCCGCCTCCGCAGCCTGATCAGCGCTGATCGCGGCGGCGTCGTCCAGCAGCCCGGTCGCGTCGGTGCTGGCGGCGTGGTGGTGGACCTGGGCGACAACCTGGTCGAAACCCGTCGGGGACTCGCTGGGCATGCGACAATGTTACGTTGTCTGACGGGCTGCGAGACAAGGTTATGTTCTCGACGCCGCTGCTCGCGCCGGCCGTATGGTGTGCGATATGGATGGCGACACTGATGTGATGGTCCTCGACATCGAGGACCCGCTGGCGGTCGCCACGGTCGGAGCGATCCACACCGGGGACGTCGCCGCGCTGATGCAGTTGCTGGCCGAGAATCCGGGGCTGGCTACCGCCAGGCTGGGTGACTATGACGGCCCAGACTGTGCCGGGATGTCCCGGACGTTGCTGCACGTGGTCACCGACTGGCCCGGCCACTATCCCAACGGCGCGGCCATCGTCGCAGCTCTGCCGGCGGCGGGCGCCGACGGGAACGCCCGGTTTACCGGACCGCATACCGAGGCGCTGTTGCACTGGGCGGCCGGCAGCGACGACGTGGCCGTGCTCGACGCGCTGCTGGACGCGGGCGCGGACATCGACGCCCCCGGTGCGGTCATCGGCGGCGGCACTCCACTGGCCGACGCGCGGGCGTTCGCCCAGTGGCACGCCGCGCACCGCCTCGTCGAACGCGGAGCACACACCACCATGCAGGACGCGGCAACGCTCGGGCTGACCGACCGCCTCGAAGCCTTCTTCGCCGGGCGCCCGCCCGGCCCTGAGGAGATCAACCGGGCCTTCTGGGGCGCCTGCCACGGCGGCCAGCAACAATGCGCGGAGTTTCTGCTCGACCGCGATGCCGACCTCAACTGGATACCACCCTGGGAGAACCGCACGCCGCTGGACGCGGCAACCCGCACCGGCGCCGCCGATCTCGTCGCCTGGCTGCACAGCCAGAGCGCCGCGAGCGCCGCCGAACCGGATCGATAGCCGCACACCCCGGACCGACCGCTGCCCGGCCCCGCAGGCCAGCGGCACACTGGTGCGCGTGACGGCCTTCGACCTACCAGCGAACCTGGTGGACAGCGCGTGCACCGATCCGGTGTCTGGGCGCCGCGAGTGGCTACGCGTGCTGCCGGGTTTCGTGGTCGAGCTGGCCGAACGGTGGTCGCTCCGGCTCGGGCAGCCGTACCAACCGGGCGGGCGATGCGCCTGGGTGGCACCGGTACGGGACGCCGCCGGGCGCGACCTCGTGCTCAAGGTCGCGTGGCGGCACGACGAGGCGACCGATGAAGCGGACGGCCTGCGGGCATGGGCCGGCGAAGGCGCGATTCGCGTGCGCGACAGCGCTGCGTTCGACTCGACCAGCGTGCTGCTGCTGGAACGCTGTCAACCCGGGACCACCCTTTCCAATGGGCTACGGGAATCAGAGCAAGACGAGGTCATCGCAGCTCTCCTGCAGCGGCTGTGGAGCGCGCCGACCGATGGCTACCCGTTCCGTCCGCTGCGGGTGATGTGCGATGCCTGGGTCGCGGAGTTCGAGGAGGGGTTCACCGCGTCGGCCGGGCTTGATCCGGGGCTGGCACGGGTCGGGATCGAGCTGTTCGCGGTCTGCCGGCCACCGCCGAGCGGCAGGTTCGTATTGAGTAATCCAGTCACCCGGTAGCCCGCGCGGTGCCAACCGATTCTCAGGGGCATCGGCTCTCTCAACGACGCCGTTCATCAACTCGACGCCCTGCGAACTTGGCCCGTGGCGACGTCGGGTACACCGCGGTGCGGGGCACCTGCACCGCGCTGTGAGCCGGCGGGGTCACCCGGGGGCACGGACACGCCCGGCGCAGATCGTGCTCAGGTTCGGTGCAGCCTGGCCGATGAGTTGCATGAGCGCTGGGATGGTCGCACGGCTTCGATGCCCATGCGGGGAGGGAGGAGCATGTCAGCCGGCGGGAACCGTGTCAGCTGGTGGCCCGGGGTTCGCCGACGGTCTGACCTTGAGCCGTCCACCGCGGGCGACGAAGGCTTCACTCTCGTCGAGGCGCTGGTCGGTCTCGTCATCATCAGCATGGTCATGACCGCGTCGTCGCCCTTTTTCATCAACTCCGTCATCGTGGTCGCGCGGCAGAGTGCGCAGCAGACCGCGGTGCAGCTCGCCACTGACGCGGTCGAGCGGGTACGCGCGATCAAGCCGGGCTCGCTGCTGATCGGGCGAAGCCAGCAGAAGACCACGGAACAATGGGATACGGCACCCGACAAGGTGAAGTCAGAGCTGGCGAAGATGGTGAAAGCCTGGGATGCGACGGCTCCGTCGACCGCAGGGGCGCAGGCGGCCCTGCCCACCGCGGCGGTGACGGTCGAGCCGGGCGGCCTCTCCTTCGACCAGCAGTGGTACGTGGGTAAGTGCTGGCAGAAGCCCGCGTCCTCGGCGCTGCCGGGCACGGCGACGGACTGCAAGACGACCAGCGCCACCGGAGACGCGGAATACGTCCGGGTCGTGGTGTCGGTGAGCTGGACGGGACAAGGCTGCTCCGGCGAGTGCGTCGAGGTCACGTCGGCCCTGGCCAGCACCGGCACCGACCCCGTGTTCGAGGTCAACACGCAGCCTCCCTTGATCACCGGCCCGAGTTCCGGGTTCGCGTACGTGAACGAGGAGGTGGACGAGAACGAGGCCGTCGACCTGCAGATGCTGAGCGAGGGCGGTGCACCCGGCCCGCTCACCTGGTCTGTCGTGCCCGCCTCCGCGCTGCCTGCGGGCCTGAGTATCGTGCCGGAGTCCGGCGTGTTCACGGGCATGCCGACCGCGGCCGGAACGTTCCCGGTCCCGGTGAAGGTGACGGACAGCGAGGGCGAGTCCGACACGTTCACCATCACCGTGACCATCTACCCGGAGCTGATGATCACCTCGCCCGGCAACCAGACGAATCAGGTCGGCAACGCCGTGAACCGGAGCGTCACGGCCTCCGGCGGCAAGTCGCCTTACACCTGGCAGGCGGAGGATCTCCCGGCCGGGCTGTCGATCAACTCGTCGACCGGGGTCATCTCGGGCACCACCACGACAGCAGCGGCACATGGCGTCGAGGTCACGGTCACGGACGCCAATGGCAGGACGGGTTCGACGGCGTTCACCTGGATCGTCGGGACGCCGCCGCCAGGAGGCACGCTGAAGGTGAGCCCGCAGAGTGCGAGGAGCGTGAAGTTGAACGCCAGCGTCAACGTCACCATGACCGCATTCGGTGGCACGACGCCGTACACCTGGACGGTGCAGGACCTGCCGCCCGGACTGTCGATCAACTCGTCCACGGGTGCGGTGACGGGCAAACCCACCACCTGCACCCGCTACGTGACCGCGGTGACCGTCACCGACAAGACCGGCGCGAAGGCGACCACCGAGGCCGTCTGGCAGATGAAGAGCTGCGGCGGCACGCGGGTGACCTCACCGAGCCCGGCAATGCCAGACCAGAGCAGCGTGGTCGGGGCCGCGGTGAACCTGAACGCCAGAACCAACATGTCGAACAGCCCTTTACCGCGCTGGACCGCTACCGGGCTGCCGCCCGGACTAACGATGACCGTCAGCGGCGCGGTGACCGGAAGCCCGACGACGAGGGGCACCTACCCGGTGAAGTTCACAGTGACGAACGGGAGCAAGACATCGGTACTGATGTTCACCTGGACGGTGAAGTGATGCGCCGGATCACCGCCGGCGCGGCGGCACCGCAGCATGACGACGCGGGCCTGAGCCTCATCGAATTGCTGATGACGATGACCGTCATGAGCGTCGTGACGCTGGTGTTCACCACGGGGATCGTCCAGGTGTACTGGGCGAACCGCAGGATGGAAGCCCAGTCTGTGGGGAAGTCCCAGCTGCACGTGGCGTTCCAGCGGTTCGATCGGGAGCTGCGCTACGGGTCGTCGATCAGCGAGCCGGGCAACGTCGATCAGCGCCACTACGTGGATTTCGCCGAGGCCGACCCCACCCAGTGCGTACGGCTGCGCCTCGACGCAAACGCGCAGCCCCACGGCCAGGACGGCGCGGGGATCCTGCAACTGATCCGGTGGAAGCTGGGCACACCCCCGACCGGGACCAGCCCCTGGACGACGATCGCCTCGAACCTCGTCGTAGACACCGACCCCTTGAACACCATCCCGGACACAGGCCCGCCGTTCGTCACGCAGGCCGCCGGAGCCACGCCGTACGCGTCGGATCCCGCCGGCCAGGAGCTCCGCACTGCCTTCCAGCGGCTCCGGATCCATCTGACGGCCATGTTCGCGGGCATCAGGACGGAGGTGGACACCACCTTCACCGCCGTGAACTCCGCGAAGGCGACGCAAACCAACGCATGCGAAAACGATTGGCTGAGGACATGACGCTCGTAGGCAGGCTGGGAACGGGCCACAGCGACGACGACCGGGGCTCGATACCCATGGCGATGCTGCTGGGAACGGTCGTCATGTCCCTCGGCGCCGTGATGGTTCCCGTCGTGGTCAGGCAGAGCGTCAACACCACCACGGTCACCGTTCGCAGCAGCGCGATCGAGGCCTCCCAGAGCGGCATGGATGCGATGCTCGGCCAGATCCGCGCAGCCGCAGGCGACTACCGGAAGCTGCCACCGTGCGAGCTCGACGGCGGCACCGACGACCGCTACCACGTGGCGATCACGTACTACGCCGTGCTCGGCGGGGTGACCACAGACCTGGGCTGCCCGCCGAGCGGCGTGCCGACGACGGCCCGGCTGACCGCCACCGGCACGGCCGACTCGGCGCCCGGCGTGGACAACACCCGCACGTTGGAGGCGACGTACAACTTCAAGACGACGAACGAGAACATCAGCGGCGGTAACATCCGCCTCGACCAGCCGACTAACCCGCACCTGTGCCTGGACGCCGGCGGTACACGCAGACCGGCCGCCGGGACGGCCGTCAGGATGGAGCCCTGCGAGCGCCAGATCGACAGCAACGGGCAGCTCGTGTACACCATCGCCAGCGATCAGCGATTCACCTACATGACAGACCTCACCATCAAGCTGGCCAATTCGGAGAGCACGTCGTTCCCGAAGGGGTTGTGCCTCGACGCGCCGATGCCACGCAAGGCAAATGACATCGTGACGTTCGAGCACTGCCTGGGCCGGGTCGCCCGCCAGCAGTGGAGCCTGGACAACAGTTCGAACCTCCGCAGCACGTCGGACGGCGTCAACCTGGACAGCTTCTGTCTCAACCGCGTCACAGCCCAAAGCAGCAACGACTACAACAAGCTGGTGATCGGCAGCTGCGGCGCCGGCTCCGACCAGCGGGTATGGCGGCCCCAGGCCGCTGTGGGCGCGGGCATGGCCTCGTCCGCCACCAACCAGCTGGTCAACTACAAGCAGTTCAGCCGCTGCCTCGACGTCACCAACCACGACACCAACATGTCGTACATGATCGTGTGGTTCTGCAAACAAGCGCCAAACGGCGACGTCTCGTGGAACCAGCGATGGACCCTCCCGCCCCTGGCCGTCTCGGAGAACACCGCGACGGCGGAACGCATCCGCACAACCGGCACCGGCAGCCCCGGCGTGTGCCTGCGCAGCCCACGATCCACCGCCACGAACCGCTACGTCACGGTGATGTCTTGTTCCGCACCGCCCGCGCAGCCGGACAGGAACCTGGCCGCCGACCTGCAGTGGAAGATGTACGGCGACACCGGGACATACGCCACCAGCTACACCGTCGTCGATGTTGACGGGGACTGCCTCACACCCACCGATCTGACAGTGACGAACCCCGATACCCACTCCGACGGCACAGCGAAGACGAAGATCGCCAAATGCGACGGCAGCCTGCTACAGAAGTGGAACGCGCCCGCCAACCTGACCGATCCCGACCCCATCACCAACACCACCGAGAAGTAACCGCGGCCCCGCCCAGCGTGGCGGCGCCGATCAGGGCGACCCTGACCGGCGCCAACAAACGAGACTGGACGCCATCGCGCGCCGTCTCGCCAAACACCGCCGCACTATCGAAGGGGTAAACGATTGTTACGGCTGTCGACAAACGATGCGACAGCCTCGGAACTTCGCACCCCGGGCCACAACCGCCCTCAGATTCCTATGCTGACGCTGCGGTGACCTCGATAGCTCGACCCTACGAAGCGCCACGAGTTCAACGACGACGAGAGATCACCAGTCACGGTCGTTGTCGGCGTGCCAGCCACGATGCCGCCGGAGCCCTACGAAACGGATGAAGCGCAGCAGCAAGGGCCAGGACAATGGCCCGTCGCCCGCGGCCATTCGGACGTGAGTCGCGACACGCCTCGACTACCTCGGTGACCTCGACCCAGCCGGGCTCGCCATCGCCGCAACCGCCTGCGCAATCGCTCAACAAGCCGGAGTGCCGGCCGGACCAGCCGAAGAACTCTGGTCTTTGCTGGTCCAGCAGCCCCACAGAACCGGCCCCAGCATCGACGTGAGCAGCGGCCGCGCGCTCGTCGGCTGGCTACCGGACGGAGTCCGGGAACCGGCCTTGTCCCTGATCACTGCTGGCCTGGCCATACCACAGGAAGCTCTACGCTTCGATCTGCTTGACGCGGCACTCTGCCCATAGTCCGCGCGGTACAACGCTAGGACCGCAGCGGGGACTGTCTCGCTAACGGCTCTGGCGCTCTTTCGGTGGTGACCGTAAGTGATCTCAGTTGAGGAGGATGCGGTGGCGTAGCAGGCTGAACCCGGCTCGGCCGTGCATCTGGCGCATGATCCGCTTGGTCTTGGTGTTGACGCCTTCAGTTCCGCCGTTGTGGTAGGGCAGGGTCACCGCGGCGTGGACGGCTTCGCGGTCGAGTTCGAGGCCGCGGGCGAAGGTGTGCAGGTGCGGCAGATCGGCCGTCCGGGCGGCAGCGATCCATGCTTCGAGTCGTGCGCTGTTGCTTGTGGGCACCCCGCACGCCGACCGACCGCTGGCCGGGATGTGTGACTCCGCGCGTTGTCCGCAAGCCACCCACCATCCGCGCCACCGGCCCGTCTGGGCCGAGCACCTCGAACAGACCAAGACCTTCCTCGGCAGCCTCGGCCCCAGCCGCAAGACCGAACGGGCCCGCCTGCAGGCCGACCACGACCGCGCCCAGCGCGTCCTGGACGCCATCGACACCGCCACGAACCCCGAGAACGGGTGACATGCGGATCACCGCCGCCAAACGCACCGCCAGCGAGAACCGCGTCCGCGCCGCGATCGACCGGTTCCTGCGCGGCGAGATCCCACCCGGCGGCCGCTGCGACATCAAGACCCTCGCCGCCGAGGCCGGCGTCGACCGCACCGCCTTCTACGGCAACCGCCCCTACGCCCACCTGCGCGTCGAGTTCGAACAACGCCTGCAAGCCCTCCAAACGGCAGGTGAACGGCCCGACCCGCGCGACGCCCAGGTCACACGCCTCAAGAACGAGATCGCCTCACTGAAGCGCCGCCTCACCGAGTCAGCCACCATGATCGACGAGCTCACCGAGTTCCGGACCCACGCCCTTGCCCAACTCGGCGCCCAACACGACGAAATCACCCGCCTGCGGCGGCAGGCCGATCAAGCCCTGTCAGTGCGCCGACCGACCCCACCGGCCCCGAGCACAACATCATGCAGTTGACGGCTCGCACACCGGCACGGTCAGGAACCTCATCCCTACTTGCCCGCATCCCTGAGGCTGACCGCGAGGACGCCAACCCACGCACTATCCGGCCGAGACAGTGAAATCCAGACCGCTTGTGCCTATCCTGGCCGGTATGGCGGTCCCGGACGCGTACGCACTCGAACCTAACGCGGGCGAGCTGCTCGTCTTTGGGGGCGTCACGATCCTCGTCAGGGCGGCGGCGGTCCAAACCGGGGGCGCGTTCACGCTCTTCGAGGAGGTGCCGCCGATGGGGGATACGCCGCTGCACGTGCACGAGCGCGAGGACGAGCTGTTCTACGTGCTTGAGGGCGAGCACATTTTCCGGGTCGGGGAGCAGGAGCACCGCGTCGGGCCGGGCGGCGTTGTGTTCGGCCCGCGGGGCGTCCCCCACTCCCAGCGCAGAGTGGTCCCCGGCGAGGGCCGTCTGCTCGTTCTGACTGCCCCAGCGGGATTAGAAGGGTTCTTCCGGCACCTGGCGGCAGCGCAGGAGGCGGGAACACTTGGGCCGGACGCCCGGGCCGAGGCGTCAGCGCAGTACGGGATTACCTGGATGGACTGACGTGCCGTCGTGACACGGCTTTGATGCGGCTGCGGCCGCTGTGGCCGGGGATGTCGGGGTGCGCACCAACACCAAAGCCCGCGGCCGGCTCGGACAGCCACCGACGGTCGAAGCCACCTTCCTCGAACCACTCACAGATCAACGGCACCCGGTCCGGGGCGCCACGGTGACGAGTCCGATCACGACACCGCCGATCCTGCACAACTGGCGGCAGAAGTCGACGGCAGCGGCGTCGGCTCGGCCGGTGGTCCGGCGCCGGTGGTGTCCGAGCCACGCGCCGCCCAGCGCCACCGCGGCCGGGATCGCCAGTAGCACCGGGATGAAGAACAGCTCGTACATGAGGGAGGTGGACCGGCACTCGCCGGAGACGACCCGGCATGGGGTGTTCTGCTCTGCCCAAGCGAACCAATACCCGGCAACCAGCCACCGGACCGCCGCGAGGATCACCAGACCGCTTACCCCGGCGGCCGCCGCCACCGCCACCGACCTGCCCGACCACGCCACCACGAACCCCAGCACCCCGGCCAGCACCGTGGCGGCGACGAGCCCCGCCAGCAGCATCGCAAGCTCGGGCATGCCGAGCGCCGCGGCGGCGAGCAGCGCGGCGACCCAGCCGAACCAGGCCAGCACCGACCCGCTCATGGCCGGCACCGCCAGCATCGTCCAGACGACGATCAGTCCGAGTACGACACCCAGCGCGGCGAACCCCACGTAGTGGCCAAGGCTCATAGGGGCCACGTCCGGATCGTCCCTGCCGCGCCCCGCCACGATCGCCAGCACCGCCGCGGGCAGGAGCCCGACACCGGTCACGGCGGTGGCGACCGCCCGGCGGCCCGAGTACGCCGGGCCACCGCTCGGCGCGGTCAGCAGCCGGCCGCCGACAGCACCGGCCAGGGCCGAGGCGACGCACAGGGACCAGACCAGCAGCGCGGTCGTGTCGGGCCACCCCGTCCCCTGCCATACCCCGCCGCGGTCCAGCAGCATGACCAGGCCGATAGAAGCGGTGGCCGCGACCAGACCGATCCCGGCGACACCGTGCCGTCTCATGCGCGGAAATCTACCAATCCGGCACCAGCGGGTTGGGCACACCGCACCATGGTCGACCCTCGTCCCGCGATGCCCACGGCATCAGTGTCGCAGGCAGATGACCCGGAGCTGGTCGGCCGGCCCGCTACGGGCAGCAGTGTGGAACCTTTCCGCCTGTGGACCGATGAACTCGTCCAGAGTCACCGACCAGGTCACACGCACCCAGCGACCGGGCGTGAGCCGGCTCGGGCGAGCAGGTTCGGCAACCAGCACCGGGGCGGCATCGGTGGCATCGCCGCGGGAACTATCCTCCAGAGCCGCGAGGACCTCCGGCGACATGCCCGCGGCCAGCAGGTCGTGCCGCGGCAACGGGGCGGCCCCGTCGCCGAACAGGGCAGCGTACTGCGTCGGCACCGACCCGCTGATCAACAGTAGCCGCCGGCGCCAACTGCCGATGAGCAGTTCCGGCCAAGGCATCCAGAACTGCCACCACTCCTCCACAAGGGAGCCGACCCTCGACGAATCCGCCGGGTGAAACAGCCCGGTATCCCCGATGCCCGGCGGCGGATCGAGTCGCACATCGAAGAGCGCGAACGGCGGGCGGGCCCGGGCCTCGGCCGGGTGAAACAGGTCCAGCAGCCGTGGTCGGCGGCCGAACCAGGCGAAGTACCCGGTGTGACGGCATGCGCAGTGAGGAGCGTCGCAATGCGCGAATCCCGGCGGCACCGCCCAGCGCCCGTCCACCAGGCGCTGGACGTAGAAGTGGGTGTCCAGGCTCAATCCGCTCGTCACCTCCCCGTTGACCGTACCGGGACCGAGGCCGCTCAGTCGCCGGGAACTAGCGGGCCATCTCAGGCGGTCGCGACAGTGAAGGTGTGGGTGCCGGCGGGGGCGGTGAAGCCCACGTGTCCGTCACCGGCGCCGCTGTAGGTGGCGCGTGCGGGAGCGTGGACCTTGGTGGGGTCGGTGGCGGGGACGCGTACCTCGGCCTGGGTGTTGGTGGGGACGGTCACGGTGAGGGTGAGGGCTCGGCCGGTCCTGGTCCAGGTGGAACGGGTCTCGCCCTGCGGGTCTGGTAGGTGGCGGCGGCGCGGGTGAGGTCGCCGACCGGCTGGGGCTGGAAGAGCGGGCGGTCGCCGGTGGGGCGGATGCCGGAGATACCGGCGTGGAACCACTCCTCGATCTGGGCGAGGATCATGTGGTTCTTGGAGTCGCCGCGGTCCCAGCGTTCACCGATGGTGGTCATGCCGCCGGGGTTTGCCGGGGTCGGGGCCATGAAGAAGCCGTAGCCGGGCTCGTCGTTCTCCTGCAACAGGTCCCACAGAACGTCGGGCCGGTCGCCGTTCATGAGCGCGCGGACGATGGGTGCCATGCCGGTGATGCGACCGGAGGTTTGATCGGCAGCCACCCACTCGGCCAGGGCGGCGTCCACGAAGTAGCCGTCGACGACCTTCTCCCGCTGGATGTAGTCGACGAACCGCACCATGCTGTCGTAGTACCGGCTCATCAGGGCGGTGTCGCCATAGAGCTCGTGCAACAACGAGGGGACCAGCACGATCGCGTTGCCCCAGTTGATCTCGTCGCCGAACCGGCCGGTGTAGCCCCAGTCGTAGACCGGCGTCTTGAGGGCGACGTTGCCGGCCATCGGGGTGTCCGCGACGGACTGGCCCTCGACCAGGTGCCGCATGGTGGTGCGGAAGAACGCGTCGAGCTCGAAGTCGCGGTGGATGGCGCCCAGCGGCATCGTGTAGTCGGCCGGGTAGGACAGCTTTTCACGGCCGGGGCAGTCGGTGAAGACCGACATGATGTTGCCGGCGAAGGAGTACCGCGCCATCGTGTGGATCCGGTTGATGCGCGGGTTCGACGAGGTGAAGGTGCCGGCGGTCGGGACGTCGGCCTGCAGGCGTACGCCGATGATCAGGTCTTTGGGTGGGGTGAAGCCGGCGGGCAGACCGGTGACCTGGACCCACTGCATGCCGAAGTAGGTGAAGTCGGGATGCCACGCCTCGCCGCGCTCGAGACCGGCGGTGGTGTAGGTGTTGAACAGGTCGGTGCCGCGAGATCCGCCGCCGCCCATCAGGGACGCCTGGTTGACGGTGCCGTCGGGGTTGAGCGACTCGGCCGGCGCCATCTTCACGGTGACGCCGGAGGGCAGCTTCGTCAGGCTAAGCCGTGGCCAGCCGACGATGTTCTGGCCCAGATCGAAGACCCAGGTTCCGGGTACGGGGTTCGTGACCGAAACCGGGGTGCGGCGTTCCTGGATCGTCACCGGTTCGGCGGCGCGGGCGACCAGCTTGGTGGCGAGGTTGGGCGGCGGGGCGAGACCGGCCGCGATCCAGCCGGTCGGGGGGCCGTCGCGTCGCCGGGCGGACGCATCCAGACGAGCGCCGGGCCTGTCCCAGCCGGGTTGTTCGCTGCGGGCGTCATAGTCGGCTCCGGAGTACCAGGCGTCGGTGACCGGCGGCCCGAGCGCGGTCCGCCAGGATCGGTCGGTGACCATCGTGTCGGTGCTGCCGTCGCGGTAGGTGATCTCCAGGCGGCCGATCAGGCGTGGGGTGACGCCGGCGCCGGCCGACGGGTCGCTGGCGGCGATGTTGTTGCCCGAGCCGGTCACCTTCGCGCCTGCCGAGTGCGTCCGGGCCAGAGCCGGGGTGAAGGTGATGCTGTCGGCGCCGATCGCCGTGATGACACGGAATTCCAGGCGGTCGCCTCCCGCGCCGGTGTCGACGTTGATGGTGCCGCCGACGTGATAGTCGGTGACCGAGCTGAGTTTCACGGTCGTGCCACCGGGCGGGGCTTCCTCGGTGAGGGTGCCGCTGCCCTTGAGCTGGCTTTGCCACCACGAGTAGGGCGAGGTGCGGCCGACCGCCGGATTGGTGACGCTGCGGCGTACGTAGGCCGGGCCGTTGCCCAGCGCGACCCCGACGGTGTTGGCGCCTTTCTGCAGAGCGCGGGTGACGTCGTAGGTGCGGTATTCGCTGGAGAGCTGGTAGTTGGCGTTGCCCGGGGCGAGGACCTCGTCGGTGATCTCGGCGCCGTTGAATGGATCAACTGCCCTGCGAGGGTCGGCCGGGGGTTGTCCAGGCCGAGTGGCGCGTCGGCGCGCCCGTCGACGCTGAGATTGACGACGGTGACCCGGCTGTGGCCGCGGTGGCGGCCGGTGGTGCGCCGGTGATGGTCAGCACGAGGGCGGCGGTGACGAGGAACGCCGGTTTTCTGATCGGCACACCGACGGCGTCACCCTGCTCCATATCGGCACCGACGCCCTCCAACTCCCGTCGCCCCTGGCCGACCTCGCTGCTCGCCTTCCCGAACGGCGCGCCGCCGGCATGGCCCGCGACCTCTACACCGACCAGTGGCTGTTCCCCGGCCGACAACCCGACCGCCCCGCACACCCCGCCACCCTCATGCGCCAACTCAACGCCCTCGGCATCCATGCCCGCAGCAACCGCAACACCGCCATGCTCCAACTCGCGGCCGAACTTCCCGCCGTAGTCATCGCCGACCTACTCGGAATCCACGTTGGCAGCGCGACCCGATGGGTCCACCAGGCCAGAGGCACCTGGACCTCCTACGCCGCGGACCACAGCCAATGAGCCCGACAGGTCTCAATGTTCGCGATTTCCGCCCCGCCGAACGCGTACAGGGCTGACCCCAGCTGGCATCACACGGCGTGACGGCGCTCTACCGGCTCGCCGCGCACGCTCGGCGGCAGATCCGGACGTCGTCGGCCAGGGAACCCGGCGTTGTTGAAATGCAGGCATGCCGGGGATTGAAGGCTATCCGAAAATGCGTCTTGCCCATCGCACCTCACCGCTGTCGTCGACGTAGATCAGCGCCACCACGATGTCGCGTTCGGCGTCGGCGAACGGGATGAGACCATCGCCCCATGGGCGGAACCACGCGGTCGCTGTTCCCGCCTCAGTGGCCGGCGCGTCCACCGCCGCGGTGGGAAAGTTCGTCATGCCGTTGACATCAGTGTAGTTCGCTTCCACGGCTCCGCCCAGCCAGTCGTAATGCTGGGCCAGCGTCTCATAGGCGCCCGCCCAGTTCGACCCGGTCGCGCCCTCGGAGTTCCAGCCCCCGTCTGCGGCCAGCGGACGTGGCGGAGTCACTCGCCCGTCGAGCGCGAGCAACTGGAACGACCCATTGCAGTGCGCTGGCGCTGACCACCGAACCTGGACCACCACGGATTGGCTCGCGTCGTGAAGCCGGGTGGCCGTGCGCGGTGGCGCGCCGAGCCGGACGGCCACATCCTCGAAAGTGTCCTGGGTCGCAAGGCCAACCTCAACATGAACCGTCAGCCGATCCCCGCCATGAGCCCACTCCCGTTCCCGCTGCACGCGCAGAACGACAACGCCTGCGACGACAAGCACAGCGGCAGCAACTACAGAAGCGATCACGGCCCGTCTCACTGCCGCATTGTCACAGACGTCCTCGCCGACGGACCCGATGCCGTCGAGGTTCGCCCTCTGACAGCCGCAGATCTACACCGATTCGCAGGTAACGTGGCACGGTCGCCCGGCGAGGACGCGGTGTGGCCGTAGCCTGCCCACGAAAGTCTCCGGTAACGCGGTCCGGGTCGCGTCGATTCGAGGCGCCACTACGGACCCGCTCCCGCGATGCAGCAAGGAGACGCGCGGATCGCGGCCAGATGTGCGCACCAAACTGCGTTACTCGAAGCCGCGGAAGATACCGTCGTCGTCCACGTTGTCGGCAAACTCTTCCCAGTCCATGTTCGAGATCGTGAGGTTGTTCTGCACCGACCACATCTCGGACGGCAGAACCCGGAACGTGGCACCGTACTGCGGCCCCTTTCCCTGCTCCTCCAGACCTTCCACGTAGTCGTAGAGGTTGACCACCAGGACGGGCCGGTCGGGGTGGGTCAGCGCCTTCGTATCGACGAGGAAGACAACGGCGTGATCGACGTCTGCGGGCACCATTTCCAAAAGCTTCGACGGTGTGATCCCCTCGTACGCACGATCATCGACGAACGCGACAAAAGCGGTGAATTCATCCTCTGTCTGTGGTTCAGCGATCGCCGCCTGAATTTCTGTCCATTCCCGCGGACGGGAAAATCGGTACGGATGGCCAAGGATACATCGGAGCTCTGGTGCCACATACGCTCATCCACGCACGGGAGGATAAGCCAACAGGCAGCATCGAACGCACTCAACTCGGCATGAGCGCACGCCGAGCGGTCCGGCAACGCGCCAGTTATTGCAGCGACTCGCGGTGACGGGCCGGTACATCGCCGCCGGTTCGCTTGTCCGGTCACGCGCTGAAGGTAGCGATGGTTCCCCGGCTGCCGGCCTCCATCGGCGGTAAACGTTTGAAACGCTGCTGGTTCGGCGTGCGACAACAAAGCCGCCGGTGTGTTGTAGGTGGCGCCAGTGCGCCGAGCGACCTGATTCACCTATCGGCTATTGTTCTCTGGAACTGAACGTCCGTTATAGGCGCTCAACACTTCTCGGAGGCGATACGCCATGGCCAAGCAGGTAATCACGGTTCTCACCGACGACCTAGACGGCGGAGACGCCGACCGTACGCTCGAGTTTGGATTCGACGGTGTCAACTACACCGTCGATCTGTCCGAGAAGAACGTCGGCAGGCTCCGGAAAGCCCTCGACCCGTATCTGGCGGCCGCGACCCGGGTAGGCCGTACCGGCGGGAGCGGACGTATCACGTCTCGCACGGCGGCGCCGACGCGGGCGAACCGGGATCAGAATCAGGCCATCCGTGAGTGGGCAGTCAAGAACGGCTATGAAGTCTCCGAACGGGGTCGTATCCCGAGCTCGATCGTTGAGGCGTTCCACGCCAAGCGGTGACCAGCCGACACCCCGCTCGGGGGAACAACCGGTCGCGGATCTGGATGGGTGGGCGTATCTGCCCATCTGGGACCGCAGGCGAACTGCCGACCGGCCAGGTCGAGAGTTCAAAAAAGGAGCTTGACCTTGGGCTCGTGTGCTTCGTCGCCGCGGGTGCCGACCCCAGCCGCCTGGGGCAACAGGAACCAGGCAGAGCTGACTGTTGTCAACGAACGACCAGCACGGACACGAAAGCCGCCCAGGAAGCACTGCACCCGGGCGGCGCCGCTCGTTCGTTGGCTCGAGATCCGGGCCCTGCCGAGAAAACGACACAAAGGTCAGGCGTCGGTCTCTACGACCTCAGCGCCATTCGCGGCACGCTGCACCGCCTCGCAGCCGTCCTTGGCCGCAGCCTTGGTCTCATATGCCTCGCCGGTCGCCACCACCTGCCCGTTGGAAGCCTTGAGCCGGAACCGGAACTTGCCCGCCTTGTCGGAGTACACCTCGAACTTGCCGGCCATTACCGTCCGCGCCTTCGCTCGTAGGACCGCGCTCTGATCGCGACGCGGGAACTTCCCCGGGGAGATAGTCACCTGCTGGCACGCGGACGAAACCATGGCGTCCCGTCCCCGCCTCGAAGGGCTCCGATGCGGGAGGTGATCGCCGCTCTTCTCACGCAGACACCCCAGAAAATTCGGCTCCTAGGCGTAAACCTTGCGGCTGGCGGTGAGCACTCTCGGCGGCAGAAGAGTGCAGCCGTTCGTGGACACCGGCTGGGCGTACACCCACTGGGAGATCGCCTCGTGAGACACCCGGCAAGTCTGATCCTCGGGGTAGTCCGCCGGTAACCGGCCCGCGATCGACGCCGGGGACCAGCCCTTACGGAGCTGCCGGCACACCACCGTCCGGAGCCGTGCCGACCGCTCGACAATGCTCGGCGCTACGCTCACCCGATGCCGCGCCTCGCCGGAGAAGCCCTCGCCACGTTGGGCTGGTTACTGCTCGGGCTCGTCGTGATCAGCGCGGTCGTCGGCTACCGGGTCCGCGCCCCGCGGCGGCGCTGGGCCGCACTCACCGCGTTCGCCGCCGAACGTGGCTGGCAGCCGCAGCAGCACGATCCCTCGCTCGTCAGCCGCTGGTCCGAGTACCCGTTCGGGCGCGGCGAGGATCGGCAGGCCCGGGACGTGCTCACCGGCGTCTACCGTGGACGCTCCATGCTGGCTTTTCAGTACTCGTACGAGGAGCCCAGCGGAGACTCCGAGGGCTACCCCACCACGAAGACCCGTCGGTTCGCGGTGTGCACGGTGCGCCTCCCCGCGCCGCTGCCGGACCTCTCCGTCGACCCCACGACGTTCATTTACCGGGTCGCGAGGGGCGTCGGCTTCCCCGCCCTCAGATTCGCGGACCAGGAGTTCGACCACGCCTTCGCCGTGCACGCCGCCGAGCCGAAGTTCGCCTACGACGTCATCGATCCCGGGATGATGGAGCTGCTGCGGCGCCGGGACCGGGTGGCCTGGTGGATCCGCGGCGACGATCTGGTGTGCTGGTGGCCCGGCACCTACGATCCGGCGACGGTTCTGAGCCGGTTCGACCTGCTCATCGACATCCTCGAGGCCATCCCGCCGCACGTGTGGTCCAACCGGTGATGCGACCCAGCGCGGAACTGGTCCGGCTGCTGGATGGCCTGCGGCCGGCGGAGCTGGCGCTGAGGGACTGGGTGCGTACCCGATTGAACGCCTCGATCGTGCGCGAAATAGCTCTCCTGGATCACGGCAAGCAGGTTGAGGAGCACCGGCGGGGCATCGAGGAACTGCTGGTCGTCAACCATGTGCCGCAGGAACTGCCGTGGAATCCGGCCGAGGTGCTGGAGCTCGCGAGCCATGAGCCGCTGACCGGGAAGCAACTCCGACCGGAATGGGCTGGCGAGCGCGGGCAGGTCGCGCGACTGTTCTGCTGCTTGGTGCTCGTGCGGGCGGACGACACGCACGTGCCGGCCGCGAAACTGGCCCAGCTGATCGAGTCGGCGCTGGAGCTGGGTCGGGAGGCGACCGAGAACACGGTCCGCTTCCTGGCGTGGTGCCGGCTGCACGAGCCCGGCGCCTGGCGCCACGATGATGCGGCGCGACCGTTGCTGACCTGGGGGCTGCTGCTGTCATACGCCATGGTGCCAGGGGTCCAGGACCCGGCCGTCGTGGCCGGGTTGATCCGGACGTTCGAGGAGGACGTCGCGACGGCGTTGCCCGAGTACCGATCGCTCGGCCGGGCGCCGACGGCGACGCTCAGGAAGGTGGCTGGCGGGCCGGGTTGGCGGCTCTGGCAGACGTTGACCGACCGCTGCCTGACCGACGCCATCCCGAGCCAGACCACGGTGTCCATCGACACGCTGCGCACCTGGTTCGGGATCGAGCATCGAGCCGGGCCGCCGTCCGCGCGGTAGTGCGCTCGAAGTCAGTGGAACAGAGCTCTGGTGCGCCATTGCAGTGCTGCCGAACCAAGGCGTCTAAGCAAGGACGTGCCGTTGTACACCCCGTGAGACCTCCCAGGCGATGAATCGCTGTGCGCCGCGCTGACTTTGCTGCGGAATTCTCACGGAATATCGGTGTACGCCTGGGCTGATATCGGCACGTCATCGCAGCGCCTCCTTGATCCCCCAGCCACTTTGCGTAACGATCGGTCTGCGGCATGAGCGGACGTCCATCAGCCTGACGGCCCGCCATCTTTCGGGGGGTGGACGATCCCGAACACCCCAGTGAGCGACTCGTCGAGCAACGCATGCGCGACCGCGCGCCATGGAAGCGTTGGTTACCCTCAGCGAAGGCGACTCGGGCGTTCGTAGCGTCGGCGTAGGTGAGGGTTCAGGGATGGAGCCGATGGAGAATCAGGGCCCTTACCGGCCACGAACGCCGCCGATGGCCGAGGACGATCCGGTTGTGCAGTGGCTGCTGCAGGGCGATCCGGCGATCCGCTGGCAGGTGCTGCGCGACCTCGTCAACGCCTCGGAGACCGAGGTGGCGACCGAGCGAGCGCGGGTGGAGCACGAGGGCTGGGGTGCTCGGCTGCTGGCGCTGCGGGCTTCTCATGGCCTGTGGGCGAACGGGGCTTGCTTTCCGGGTACCGCAGCGTTCGCAGCGGCCACTGCGCAGGCTCTGGCAGCCGGTGAGCCACCGCCGCCTTTCCCGTCGCCCGACGGAGAACCGGCCGAGGCACCGACCGACGGGTCGGGTGCCGAGCCGGGCCAGCCGTGGACCGCGACGTACCCCGTCCTGCTCGACCTGTGCCACTTGGGCACCCCGCCGGACAGTCCGGTGATGCAAGAGACCGCACACCTGGTGGCCCGCAACTGCCGCTGGGAGTACGACGGGCTGCCGTTCTTCGCCGGCGAGGTGGACTGCTGCATCAACGCCGGCACGATCCTGATCGGTGCCTACCTGGGCGTCGACGTCGACCCGGTCGTGCAGCGACTCGTGGCCGATCAGATGCCGGATGGTGGCTGGAACTGCTGGGCCGAGACGCGCCCGGCGCCGGCATCTTTCGCAAGCACCCTGGACGTGATCGACGCTCTGCTGAGGTGGGAGCGCCATACCGGCGGATCTGAGGAGGTCCGCCGGGCCCGCCGGAACGGAGAGGAGTACTTGCTGCGGCGCAAACTCTTCCGGTCGTTACGCACGGGCGAGGTGGTCAACCCGCAGTGGGCATTGTTCTCCTACCCCCCACGCTGGCACTACGACCTGCTCAAGGCCACGGAGTACTTCGCCCGGCGTGGGGGCACTCCGGATCCGCGGCTGGCCGAAGCAATCGAACGCGTCCGCGCAAAGCGCCGACCCGACGGGCGCTGGCTGCTCGAGAACACCCACCCCGGCGCGGTCCACTTCCGATACGAGGAACCCGACGGCACGCCTAGCCGGTGGAACACCTTGAGGGCGCTGCGGGTGCTGCGCTGGTACGACGCGTCCGCCCACCCCGGGAGCGCGAGCCAGGCGTCTTGACGACAGGCGGCGACATCACGTCGACGGTCGCAGTCCGGCTCCCGGGTACTGCACCGGAGCCCTATGCGGGACTTCTGCGGACACTCGCACGCGACGCACGCTCATCGGCCATGACAGTGCATCCGTGCCGATAGGAGGCCCGCCGAGTCGGCGGGGGTGCGGCTGCGGCGATGGCCAGCCTCGTTCCCGTGTGATTGGGGCCTTCATTGCTGTGAGCATGTCGGGAGCGAAGCTTCGTACAACCATTGTGGTGGTTCGAGAGACCAAGATGGCGCCCATGTCGGCCGAGGAGCGGCAGCAGGCGGTCGCTGCCTTGACGGTCATGATTCACCAGTCGTGGTCCGGCGATCGGGGGCGCAGCGCCGATGCTGTTATCGAATCCGTGTGGCGGCGCTGCGGCCGGTGACCGGGGCTGAGTTGGTCAGGGCGTGCGTCGGCGTACGGCTGGCAACGTCACGATCGGCCCTTGAGCTGTGGGTACGCGGTTCGGGTTGTGCCACATCCGGTCCACCAACAGTGCCTGAGCTGGGAAAACGTGAAACCGGATGTGGCGGTGCCCGAACCTTTCATCAGATGCTCGCTGAGCTGCGGAACGAGCGCGCGGCAGGCGTTGACAGCGGCCAGGCGCGCGGGCGGGCAGTTCGAGGCAGTGGTGAGTTAGTCGGACCGGTTTCCTATGGTCCTGCGTCCTCGCTCGCTGAGAACGCTCGGGTGAAGTAGACGGGTTCGATGACACCCAGATACGCCGCATCCGCGAGCTTGTATCGGTCGATGTGGCGCGACGTTGCGGCGGGGACATGCGCTCGCTGAATGGGCGTGCTGATGTTACGCATTGGCCCGGCGGAGGCGTTCGGCTGCCTGCGCCCGCAGCGCATCGCCGCCCGCCGGGGTGCCACCGCACAGCGCCATCTCCCGAGCGTTGTACGCAGCCATCCACAAGCCGGCGGCCCACGCGATCTCCAGCTCCTCGGCCGTGAACAGGCGCCCTCGGATGTCTTGATAGGCCACGAGGAACGCCTCGGAGCTATCGATCGGCGCCAGCGTGGGCGGCCCGGCACTCGCGAACGACCCGCTCGCCGCTCCCACCAGCGCCGCCTCCGGCTGCCACGCCAGACTGTCCCAGTCGTGCACCGCCCACACTTGCAAACCCTGCCACCGCAGGTTCTGCGCCTCGAAGTCGGCGTGGCCAAGCACGCACGGCAAGCCGGCAGCCAGCAGCCGCTCCCGGGCCCGTTCAGCCGTCCGGACAATGTGCTCGGACACGACACTCTGGTCCCGGCTGTCGAGAAAGTCGATCGCCGGCCACGCTCCGGAATCTGTGTGGTCCCAGCGCACCCAGGGCGGGTTCGGCAGCGGCGGCGCGACGGTCACGCTGGCAAGTTCGGCCATCAGCCGGGCGAACACCTCCGCGCAGCGCATGGCTATCTCCGGCGAGTCCCCGTGCAACACCTCGCCGCCGGGCCGGAATTCCTCGGCGTGCACGGCCAGCGCACCGACACCGACCACCGGAGTGAGCGGCCGGGCACACGGAAACCCGCGATCGGCCAGCCGGGCCTGCGCCGCGACACACGACGCGGCCCGGCCGTCGCCGGCGCGCGCCTTGACCACGACGTCCCTGCCACCGGCCAACCGCAAACCGAACACCATCGAGACCTGTTGCGACTGAAACAGCACGCCGGCGGGTTCGCCGCACAAATGGTCAAGACACCAAGCCCGCAGCCAGTCCGGCAACTCATCCAACGGCACACACCGCACTGTGCCATAGGCACCGAACGCACCGGAGACGAGACGTCCGCTGGACCGATCACCGAACCCTGCAAGCGATCCTCGCGGCTGGCCGATTCCCGGCGGAAGTTCGCACGCTGAACACCGGTCAATGCCTGCGTCGGCGTACGGCCGGTAGCGTCACGATCGACCCCTGAATAGGGTGAATGCGCTTCGGGTTGTGCCACATCCGGTCCACCAACAGTCGCTGAGCTGCGGAAACACGAAATCGGATGTGGCGGTACCCGAACCGTTCTAGCCCATACCGGCTGAGCTGGGCAAATGCGGGATAGCAGGTACTGATCGCAGGCGAGGCAGTGTGGTCTGAGCGGTTCGATGCCGGGGCGAATCGGTCGGGCCTTCTGCCCATAGTCTTGCGGTCATCGCTCGCGGGAACCACTTGGAGGGCGGCCCCGAGCCTGATGTCCTCCGCCCGTTGCGCGCCAGCGGATGCAGGCGGTGGCCAGGACGCGGTCAGAGGTTGCGGCCGGCACCGCGCTTTATCGGCGGCAGATCCGGATGCTGACAATTGCCGTGGATCGATTCGGGTTGAAATTCTCCTACACGACCTGGATGCCTCTGGCGAACACCGCGCGGATGCGGTGTAGTGCCGCGAGATCGGCGAGCGGGTTGCCGTCTACGGCAATGACATCGGCGTCGAACCCGGGCGCCAGCCGTCCCTTGACGTCGCTGAGGCCGCACGCCGCGGCGGCCCTCGAGGTGGCCAGGCTCAATGCCACCTCAGGGGCGACGCCGATCATCGCGGTCTGTTCGAGGGCGAACCGCAGAACGTCGTGTGGCTTGGGCAATCCGATGCCCGCATCAGTACCGAAGATCAGGATGGCACCAGCTTCGTACAGACGGCGGGTGTTGGCGATGATGCGCGGCATCCGCTTCGCCACCGCCGGCGGTGGCACGGCACCCGGTGCCGGGACGACGCCGCCGGTGATCCCCACGGCCACGCGGCTGTCCACGATGCGCCCGACGAGGTCGCCGGGGTCGTCGACGCCGTCGATGCTCCAAAACGAGACATGTTCCATGCCGTCCACGCCGGCGTCGAGGCCCATCCGGATCGCGGCGGTGCCGTGGGCGTGCGCGGTGACCGGCAGGCCGAACCGGTGCGCCTCGTCGACCACGACCCGCAGCAGCTCGGCAGTGAACTGGGATACCTCCTGGCGGGTACCCGGGGTCATCGTCCCGCCGCTCGCCATCACCTTGATGACGTCGACGCCACGCTCGGCCCGCTCGCGCACCGCGGCCCGCAGCGCCTGCGGTGTCGGCTCGGTCTCGCCGCCAAGGAAGTGACAATGCCCCGCCGGTGTGGTGATCGGCGGCCCAGCGGCGACGATCGTGGGCAGATCACGAGCGCCGCGCAGACCCAGCGACAGGTACTCACGATCGCCGAGGTCACGAACCGTGGTGACTCCGCCGCGAAGGGCGACTCGCCCGGCTGCCGACATCGCCGCGAGCGCCGCACTGTCATCGCGTCCGGCAAGGGCGGCGACCGGATCGGCGCTGCCGTCGAACGCGAGATGCACGTGCGTATCGATCAAACCCGGCAATAGCGTGGCGCCGCCGAGATCCACCACCTCGGCGCCAGGCGGCGGCGCGATCGCACTTTCGATCGAGACGATGGACGGACCGTCCATCACCAGCACGGGCTCGGGCACCAGAGTGCCGGACACGCCATCGAACAGGGCTCCAGCCCGAACCGCGACTAATCGCGGCCGGTCGGTCACACGGGCGCTCGCCATGCCCGGAACAGTACGGCCCCAACAGGGCCCCGATCTCAGTACCGGACGAAGGTTCCCCCGTTTCTCCATCAAGCGGACGGCCAGGTCCACCTCCCGCGAGCCGCGCACGTCTCCTCCGTACGCCCTGCCCGAGAACCCCGCCCCCGAGCGGCCGGAACTTCACCTTCGTCGTGCGAGGATCAGCGACCTCCCGGACCGTCGGTCTCGGACATCGACGGGCACGCAGCGGACACCGAGCAATATCTGCGCAGAACCCGCGACTCCGTCGGTTCCCGGCAGGTGGCCTGATCTCCGCGGCCCCTGGAACGATGGAGGGCCACCTGTCGGGAGGTGATGGTCATGGAGCCAAGGCGAACCGGCCGGAAGGGTCTCTCTGGGTGATCGCGAGCTTGATTCTGGCGATCGTGTTCGGCAGCGGGGTAGCGGTGCCGGGAACGATGGCGGCGGCTACTGAGAACTCCGCTTCCTTCATCGGTTGTTGGGATTGGTATCCAAATAGGCGACTGCGGCCGGGGTAACCGGCTCGGTGGTTTGCGTGTCTCTCGCTCGAAGGAGCCGCAAGACTGAGCTATTTCGGGAAGGTTGCCTCGACGTGCCACCCGCCGCACGAGGTCGGTCCTACGAGCAACCGGCCGGCCTGCTCCTGGACCCGTTCGCGTAGGCCGGTCAGTCCGCGACCCGTACCGGACATGCCTGGCGGCTCCTGGGTCGACGGGTCGTTCTCCACCCTCACGGTTAGGTCTCGGCCCGTGCCGTTGACCCGCACTCGGACGGCCGCTCCCGGGGCGTGGCGCAGTGCGTTGGTCAGGCCCTCCTGGACGACGCGGAAGGCGATGTGGGCGATCGGCGCCGCCACGCCGTCGCGGTCGCCCTCGAACCGGCACGACACGTCCAGACCGTTGCGCGCCGCCCGCGTCACGACCTCCTCGATGAGCGACAGGTCGGGTCCGCCGACCTCAGTTCCGCCGAGCAGTTGGATGAGCCGCTGCAGGTCTTCCCGGCCCTGCCTGGCCGATTCCGCGATGGCGGCGAAGGCCTGCGTGGCCCGGGCCGGGTCGCTGTCGACCAGCCGTTGCCCGGCCGCGGCCTGGATGATCATGACGCTGATGGCATGCCCGACGATGTCGTGCAGCTCGGCGGCGATCCGGGCCCGCTCGTGGCGCAGCGCCAGGTCGGCGAACAGTTCCCGTTCCTCCTCCAGCTCGCGACCGCGCTGGGCGAGCTCGTCCGCAGCCTCCCGGCGCAGCCGGAAGACTGTCCCGGCGAGGAAGCCCGGCACGCTGAACATCACCACAGCCACCGGGCTGGTAGCGAGAACCAGCCAGAAGACGACCAGGTACGCCGCCAGACAGGCGCCGGTTACCCAGGCAGCCCGGCCACGCCAGCCCAGGGCGGTGACCGCGGCGAGGACGGCCATGATCACGAGCGCGAGGTCCGGGAACCAGGCGGAGTCACCAAGGCATGCCGCCGCCAGCCAGAGCCCACCGCCCACGATCGCGACCACGCGCGGGTGGCTTCGCCACCAGAGCAGCGTCAGGCCACTCGCCACGACAGTGGCGACGAAGATACTTCCGAGGGCTGTGGCAGGCCAGCCGTGGATCGCCGTCGGCAACGCGATGACGGCGAGGACCAGAAGGACGATCCCCGCCTGCTCGAACCGGCGCAAACCTACCACCACGGATCACCCGACCACGGGGAGCTGGGCCACGGCCCGGGCATGCCCCCGGGCGACCTTCACGTCGACCGAGCCGCCCAGCAGCTTGGCGCGCTCCTTGGCACGGGCGATCGCCGCCTTCAGGTCCACGCCCCGCCCCACCAGACCGTTGACGCGGATCTCGAGCGCGTCGTCCTCGAATCGCACAGCGACCTCGATCGGCGCGTCTGCCCGGTCGGCGAGCACCGTGACCAGGTATTCGACGATGCGGTACGCCGACAGTTCCACGGTGGCCGGCAGCGACCGGGAGTCGCCGGTCACGGTCAGCCGCGAGCGCGCCGACCGGTGTCGCGCGAGAAGCGCGTCGAGATGAGCGACCGTAGGGGCCGGCGCCAGGTCAACTTCGCCGCCGCGGAGCAGCCCGACGATCTCGCGCATGTCATCCAGCGTCTGCCGGCTGCCTGACTCGATGGACTCCAACAGCGTTTTCGCCTGCGCCGGGGCGAGGCCGTCCGCGGACTCGGCAGCCGTGGTCAGCTGCGTGAGCCGTTCCTGAAGGAGTCCGTCGAGTTGCTGGGAGAGCCGGGCCCGGTCGTCCGCGACCACCAGTGCGGCGCGCTCGTCGCGCAGCTGCCGCAGCTCCTCGTCCCGGATCTTGAGCTCGTGGTTCAGGGCGCTGCGGTGCCGGGCCGCCCGACCTATCCCGAAGACGACCAGAACGATTGGCAAGGCAAGCGCCAGCGGGTCCGGACCGGTGGTCGCATCGACCATCAACACGGCCACGGTCAGCAGGGCGCAAAGCCCAAAGACGAGCCAGGCTTTCGTACGCGGGTAAGCCAGTGCCCCGAGGAACGCCAGCACGAAGGTGAGCGGCAGGCCGGCGCCGCAGCGGGTCACCCACCCGAACAGGAGGTCGTGAATCACCATGAAACCGACGGCGACACCGGTGACGGCGAGAACACTGCGCCGCCACCAGAGCACCGGAACCGTCGCGCCGACGAAGACCGGAATCATCCATATCGAATGGGAATCGATCGGGTGGACCATCGAGCCGTCGGCGATACTCCTGGTGACCTCGGCGTCGGCGGTGCTGACGTCGAAGTACATCAGCAACGAGCCCAGCGCGGTGAGGGCTCCCGCGAGGAACCAGTCGCCGATCTTGATCCCGCGGAAGACGTCACTCATCGCCGTACTCCTTCCCACCACCCGTGGACCCGGTCAGGCGGCTGCCCGCTCGGGGGCCGGCGCGACGGCGGCGGGCTGCTGCTTCCTGGTGACCCGATTCTGGACCAGAAGACCGATACCGTAGAAGAGCGCGGCACCTGGGAGTGCGAGGACGAGTCCGTCGCCGATCGAGCCGATCGAAGAGTCGTGGAAGAGCACGACCACCTGAAGAACGACGATGCCGGCGACGCCGATCAGTTGGTTGCTCATTTTCCCAGCGTAACGGGCTACGGCGTATGCGAGTGCAAACGAGAGTGGGAGCGTCACACCGCAGCGTGTGAGCCAGTCGAAGGCCAGCAGGTGGACGGCCGAAGCGGCGATGGTGAAGCCAATGACTGCGAGGATGTGGCGGCGGCGCCACAGGATCGGCAGGGTCACCAGCAGGAAGACCGGAAGGATCACCCACGAATGCGTGGAGACCGGGTGGGCCAGGTCCGCGTCGTCTGGCGAGGCGATGTTCTCCCACATCAGCAACGCGCCCAGCACGGTCATCAGGCCGGCCAGTACGTAGTCGAGGGGCCGGACACCCTTGAGAATTCCGTTCATCGTTCTTTCCTTCCGCTCCGGGTCGCTCAGATGCCCTGACGGTAGGGTTCGGCCTGTGTAACGTTCGTCCAGCTCACGGAGGATGTTCGGACCCGCCGTCGTCCTTAGGGATGACCCACCGACGACGACGGGACCGGCAGACTCTCAGTTGTGTCCAACAAGATCCGGGTACTCGTCGCCGACGACCAAACCCTCGTCCGCACCGGTTTCCGGGTGATCCTGGAGGCCGAGGGCGACATCGAGGTCGTTGCCGAGGCCGACACCGGCACCGAGGCGATCCGCCAGGCCCAGCTGACCGAGCCCGACGTGATCCTGATGGACATCCGTATGCCCGAGATCGACGGCCTGTCGGCCACCGAGGAGATCCTGCGGCACCCAGACCCCCCGACGATCGTCGTTCTCACGACCTTCGACCAGAATGAGTACGTCTACCGCGCGTTGCGCGCCGGCGCGGCCGGTTTCCTTCTGAAGGACGCACCATCGACCCGCCTCATCGCCGCCGTTCGCGCCGCGGCCACCGGTGACTCTCTCATCGAGCCGTCAATCACCCAGCGGCTGATCGAACGCCTTATCGAGCCCGCCCAGTCGGCTGGACTACCGCCGGAACTGGCGTCGCTGACCGGGCGGGAACTCGATGTCCTACGGCTCCTCGCACGTGGATTCTCCAACGCCGAGATCGCGGCCGAGCTGGTGGTGGCCGAGACAACGGTGAAAACCCACGTCGCACGCATCCTCGCCAAGCTCGGCCTCCGAGACCGCGTGCAAGCGGTAGTCGTCGCCTACGAGACCGGTTTCGTCAACCGGAGCTCAGGTCACTGATACGCCCGTCTCCTTCGGCTCGGCTGCGTGTGTGCTGCCGAGGATTCCTCGACCGTGACAAGGTCGTCCGCAAGATCGGGTGAGCGGACATCGGCAGATCCGCGCACTCGCACCTGTCTCGGTTCATGATTGACTGCACGGAGGGTGACCGGCTCCGGAGCTACCGTCAGGCGCCCCGTCGGACAAGATCTACAAGGGGCGCTGGGTTCTCACGAACATCTCGGTACGCGGAGCCGACAACATGGCGCCGAAAGTCGCCAAGATCTGCGCCCAATTCCGGTTCTGCCCCATGAAGCGTGAGGCCCTGCGCTGGCTTTGACGCCGGGCTCAGCGGTGACGCGCTCGACCTGACGGAGGATACGGGCGTCACCTGCCGGCCAGCCTCCTCAGCCAAGGTGGGCGACCCGGCATTGGGCGACATACATCCATTTCCGGATCCTGCCGGGCGACCGGTAACGACTGGGCGCTGACGGTCCCGTGTCTCGATCGACAGGCAAGGCGCCCTTCGTGCTTGATGGTCAGCCCGGGTGCCGGTCAATTGATGTCCGCTGGCGTTCGGCCTGCACCACCGACCGCTCTTCGGCGGCAGGGCCGTCGAGCCCGGTACTGCCGTAATCCTGAGCCAGGAGACAGCTGGAGACAGCTACACCGACGCGTAGTCCTACCGGCAGGGTCATTGGTGTGGCTGTTCGGACTGACGCGTCGCACTTCCTTGTCCTAGACGCGTAGGAGTATCGCGCTGCCCAGGTGGCATCGGCTCCAGCAGCGACGCAGCTCGGTGTGGCCTCTTCGGCGCGGAGCTGGTCCGTCGGCAGTGCCCGGAGTCATACCTCGGCTACAGAGAGATTCTGGCGGCTACGAAGAAGGTCGATCCGAGGAGGGGTCGGCCGCCCTGCCCGACTCATTCACACCGTTTGAACATGTGCACTGCCCCGGCAAAAAGTCAGCAAAATTCCGTCTGATGATGCATTCGCATCGCTAGCCGACTGGCGCGTCCGCTTGCTGCTTGCGGGTCCGGACTCACCTTGCGGATGATCTTGCGGAGTCGGGATTCAGGTTGCGGATTCACCCATACGTGCCGGGACGGTAGCGCAAGATCGGCGTCGATGGAGCTGACGATGCCGCGGCATGGCTATCGATTCGTCGATGGATGTGGAAGCGGTGCGGCCGGTCGCGCGGAGTTCGCCAGGTAGGTCTGGACAAGTCGCGACAGCATCCGGTTAACCGCCCGAGGAAGGAGCCGATCGGTCAGCAGGCAGCGTTCGCAACGGTCCAGTCCAGCAGCCGCTCGACCTGGCGTTGCAACGCCAGGGAACTGTCGGGGGTCAGCGAGGCCACGAGCGTTTCCAGCACCGCGTCGAGTTCCGCGCTGGGCCCTGCGTCGGAGAGCACCACCGCGAGCGGCTCGCCGCCGGTCATCCGCGAAGTGTCGCGGGTCCGCAGGTAGTCCAGCACGGTCGACCGGTCCAGGTAGCGCCGCAGCAGCGGTACCCCGGTGGTGGTGAGTAGCTCGGCCACGCGAGCTCCGACGGCGTGCGCCGAGGCGGCGTCGGTGAACCGCCATTCGTCCCGGCCGACCGGCTCGGGACCCGGTCGCTCAAGGCGGTCGCGCCATACCCCGTGGTACTCCTTCGGCTCCCCCGAGTGGGCGTACAGGTCGACCATGTAGCGCCACCACGGCTGGGGCACAACGGCGAGGTTGACAAAGAATGTGACCTCCTCGGCAGAGTTCCACCTCGACCCTTGCGCCTGAACGACCGCCACGTCCCCCGATGCCGGATCGCGCAGCGTCCACCGGCCGCTCGAACCCGCGAATCCGCACCGGCGCAGTGACGGGCCCACCTGGTCGCGGAGCAGTTCACGGTAGGACATGGCGAGATCAGGCATCCGATGATTGTGCGCTAGTCGCCCAAGCCGCGACGAATCCAAGCCGCCGGCCAGGCGGCGCCATCCGGCGGCTCACCAGCCGCGCAGCGTGGCCTCCAAGGCCATGGCGACGACCGAACCAAGATCATCGAGTTTACGTCGGAGGATCTGCACGAACGCCCGAGAGCAACGGACAGAGGATGACCGGACAAGGCCGTTCGGCGGAACTCCGCAAGATAGGTCCGGACACTCCAGCTGGCCGTCGTCCGGATCTACCTTGCGAGTCGCAGACGGAAGCCTTGATCATCCGCAATCTTGGCGCGCACACGACACCGACGGCAGGCGGCGCTTCTACCAACAGGGACTCGATCGATGAGAGGACCCTACCGCGCATCGTGGACTGATCAACGAGGTGCAGGAGCGGGCCTTCGGCGGCGACGATCGCGGATCGCGGCGTTGTAGGCGCGGCCTGCTCCCAGCGCAACCACGACCTCCGCAACGGAAGGTGCCGGCTATCAGTCGGTGGGACATCACATCCACCGGACCCGAGCGAAGCTCGACGCCCGAGGGACCACAGGCATGCAATACCAGAGGCCACGGCCCAGTCCGCCAACGTCAGTGCAGGTCAACTGATGTCCGCTGCCTTTCGGCCTGCACTACCGACCCCTCTTTGGTGTGCAGGCCATCGATCCCGGTTCCGCCGCCACCCTACGAGCCAGGGTGACAGGTGGAGACAGCTACCCGACGCGTAGTCCTACCGGCAGGGTCGTTGCTGTAGCTGTTCGGTCTGACGCCTAGCACTGCATTGAGCGTTTTTCATCCTCGGTAGGTAGGGTTCTCGACCTGGTGTAGGACGAGGATGGCCTGCACGATCGCGGTCGCGCGGCGTGGGCAGCAGCGAAGCTTGACCAGGATTTTCCACGTCTTGAGGGTGGCGTTGGCGCGTTCGCCTCGGGCGCGGATCCGGGCGTGGGAGCGGTTGACGGCCTTCTGCCGGCGGGACAGTTTCGGCCGGTAGCGGTGGCGCTTGAACGGTGTCCGGACACTGCCGCGGGCGCCTTGGTAGGCCTTGTCGGCGAAGGTCAGCACGTTCGCGCTGGCCAGGGCGTCGATGATGCCGTGGGTGCGGGCGGCGGTCAGGTCGTGGGCGGCGCCGGGAAGAGCGGCGGGCGCCCAGATCAGGCGTCCGGCCGGGTCGGCGATGACCTGCAGGTTCACGCCGTGGCGTCGGTGTTTGCCCGAGTGGTAGGGCTTCTGATCACGGACGCGGTCGATCGGGATCAGGGTGCCGTCGAGGATCGCGTACGCCAGAGCGCGGATCCTTTCCATCGCCGTGTTCAGGTCGTCGGCGGTCGCGGCGAGCAGGTCGACGGCCTCGCGGACATACCGCCAGGCGGTACTGACACCGATACCGAACCCCCACGCCAGTCGGGTGCAGGTGTCGCCGTTACGCAGATGGGCCAGGGCGAGCAGGGCTTGGCGGCCGGGGTCGAGGCGCCGCCACCGGTCTTACCGGGAGCCTCACCTCTATGTCCACATCGGACCGCGACCCCTCGTGTGGCCTGCACCGTCACGACGAAACGGCTCACTGATTCTGACTCCGTCCCGTCGTCTGGCAAGACCATTCGGCCCCACCTCTGGCCTGCGGGTTCTTCTTGTCCCTTGCCAGTGAAGGTGAGGCATGCGGGGTCGCTGAGCTGCGCGGCCTCATCTTCACTGGCAAAGGATGGGGCGAATGTTGCCATCAAAGCTGAGGCAAATCGCAGGCGTCGCGTCCGCTCGAAGGTCGCGGACGACTAAAGGCTCTGGCCAGCCATTCACCAAAGTAGGTCCGACGCTGAGATGCGATCGTCCAAAACTACTTGTGGCTGGTTCAGGGTTCGCGCTGAACCTGTGTGGCCACGGCTTCGGCGACCCTTTCCGGTGGCTGCGAGGCGTCGTCTGGATGACGAGGTGACGCCAGAGCAGGGCTTCCAGCGCTGCCCGCAGGGTCTCGGCGACCACCACTCACCTCACCCGAGACGCTGCCGCAAGACCCAGCCACAATCAATCCTTATTGGACAGTGCAGCAAGGTCACGGACCACAACCGGCGCGCCGGGAATTGGGCAACAGAGTCGTACAGGGTCGCCAAGTCGGGGCGCACAGGATCGATCACGGCCACCTCCGTACCCGATGCTGGGCCCCAGCGGCCAAGGCCCCAACGGGCGCACCGCGGCGGTGGCGGATCCCCACGAACGCTCCGGCGCCGGCCTGGACGAAGCGGAGGCGGGGCCCGCCGGCCTGGAAGATCCGGCAAGGCGCCGCGCCGATGGGACGGTGTGGAAGGTGACCGGAACTGATCGGTGATCGCCGGGCAGGTGAGTGCCGCCGGTCGGCTCCGTCAGGCGGTGCAGGTCTGGTCGCTCGCGGGCAGGACGCCGGTGTTCAGGTAGGCGTTCACGGCCTCGTCCACACAACTGGCGCCCTCGAACAGGTACACACCGTGGGTACGCACGTCAGCCAGCGTGATCATGCGCGAACCACGCAGAGCCCGGTGCATGGCCTGGGCCATCTCCAGTGTCGAGTTCACATCACCCGCGGACTGGACGATCAGGGCCGGTACCTCGTTCCGCACCGCGACCGGTTTCGCCACTTTGACCGGCCAGAAGGCGCACGGCGTAATGGTCGCGCCGAGCGGACCGAACAACGGCGCAGCGGCACGGCCGGCCTGGATGTCGCGCCGGTAGGACTCCACGTCGCGCGATACCGGCGCGTCACCGCACTGGATCGCCGTCATGGAGCTTCGCAACGCCGAGTCCCGTCCGGTCAGCATGCCGGCCAGTGTCTCGTCCATCGCCTCGGTCGGCTCGGCATGCCCGTCGGCTACCGCCTGCACCAGTACTTGCAGCGTGGCCGCCAGTTCCGCGGCGCTGTCCTCGCTGTCGTCGGCGAGCGGGCCGACGATCAAGCCGGGCACCACGGTGTCGTCCACCGTGTATGGTCCGACGGACAGCGGCGCGCGCGCGGAGGCCCGGTAGACCCGGTCCACGGTAGCGAGCACCTCGTCGGTCGTCGTACCGAGGTGGAACGTGTCATCGAATTGAGCGGCGAGCGTGGCCCATTCCCGCAACGCGTCCTCGCGGTGTGGCGCGTTGTGAGCCAGGATCGTCGTCCCCGGGAGGTCCGGATCGACCGCGCTGTCCAGCACGATCCGGCCGGCCCGCTGGGGGAACAATTGGGTGTACAGCGCGCCGAGATAGCTGCCCTGCGAGTAGCCGAGGTAGTTCAGCTTCGGCGCGCCGAGTGCGGCCCGGATCACGTCCATGTCACGGGCGATGTTCGCGGTCGACGCGTGTGGCAACACGTCACCGTTGGTGCGCCCGCATCGGCGTGCCAGGTCCTTCGTCAGAGCGACCTGCTGGGTGAAACTCTGCCGGTCGGCACCGGCCGAACGCGGCAGCCAGGAGGCCGGCCAGCCGCAGTCCAGCGGGGTGCTGCGTCCGGAGAAGCGCACGTCCATGCCGATCAGGTCGAACCTTGCGCCGGTCGCGCCCATCGCGGCGGCGGCCGTCGGCACGATCGACAGCACTGGGCTGGCGGGGCCACCCAAGTTGATGATCAACGGACCGAGCCCGGTGGCCGGTTCGGCGGCCTTGATCCGTGCCAACGCGATGGTGATGGTGCGGCCGCGGGGCCGGCGGTAGTCCAGCGGCACCCGGACGTCGGCGCACTGCGCGCCGGCCGCGTCGAGTTCCTGGCCCTCGGCGTCCTCCGGTCCGCGCCGGCACGATTTCCAATCGACAGGCTGACGGTGGAACTGCTCGAGCCCGGCGTCGGTGCCGCCGCTCCTCCCGTCGCCGGTGCCGCCGGCCCAGGCGATGGGGATGACCCCCAGCCCGGTGGTGGCGGCCAACCCGGCCGCCAGAACCAGAATCCCTCGTGCTCTTTTCACTATCTGCTCCCTGGTTTGTCGAAGGCGTTGAGTTCCGAGCCGGTTCGCGGCTCGTGGGGTGGTGACCGAGAGGCTCGGCTCACGCGTCCCGACGGCGCAGCTGCCACCCGGCAAGCCCAATCGCGACGGCGGTGTAAAGGCAGAACACGCCGAAACCGGTCCATGGCTCCAGCGACGCGGAATCCGGCTTCAGGAACGTGATGGCCTGCCCCGCCGGCGCTGTCAGGACCGCGACGAGGATGCCCGCGACGGCGGTCCGGCTGGCTTTGTCGCGGATGGAAACTCGAACATGCCTGCGGCGCCACCGCCATCAATCTCATCCGCCTCAACGCCTGGTGGACCCACACCTTGCTCCAACGGACCCGCATCACCGACCTGAGCAACCTCGCCCTCGCCCTCGCCCTCGCCGCAAAGCCGAATTTGGGCAACAAGGTCCCGCACCGTCGCGCTCCTGGCCGCCGTATCCGCGCCGTCGCCGGATGCGACGCTGGTCAGCGCCGCATCCGACGACGAGGTCCGCATTGTCCGCCTCGGCGGACGCTTCACGGTCAGCGTCGAGTCGACGACTCCACTCACGTGGCGGCATTGGCCTGAAGCCGTCCGGCCGCAGCGGGCTCAGCGGCGTTCGGAATGACCGTTGGCGTAGACCGTGACGACGACGACCTGCTCGGGGCTCTGGTTGCTCTCCCACCAGGTGGTGGTGATGTTGTAACTTTGCATGCCCCCGCTGTCAAAGGGTCCTTCGATCCTGCGCGAGCAGAAGATGCCGGGGGCCGAGCTGCACGACGCGTACACCTGTGAAATCGAAGCACCGTCGCCGCACCAGTCCAACGACGCTGCGCCGATCGGTATCGATGGCGAGTAAGCGGCGTGGAAACACTCCGTCGTCCGCACGGTGACCATTCTGCGGTCGAAGGTCAGGGTAACGTCGGCCTGGACGCGGCCTTCCGCCAGTTCAGTGGCTGCTGTGAGAAACACTGATGCGCTTCCGTTGGCGGGCACCATCACCGAGTCGTTATCGGTGATTATTCCAGGTACGACTGCCCCGGTGGCGGACACGCCGACGGAGACGAAGCCCTCGCGTGCATTGGAACGCAGGGAGCCGTCGGCTGACAGGATGGTGTGCATGTCGTGGGCGGCCGCGCAGCTGGCGCCCGTCACAAGGGAGCCTCTTTGATTGGTCTGCCCTTGCGACGGAATGATCCGATTCATCTCTATGGTCTCGCGAAACGGGATGCGGCAGACCGGGTCAGGGCCGCTAGTTACAAAACCTGACTGCACGGTGATGGTGCCGGTCATGGTGAACGTACCCTCAAACGCTGGTACTTCGGCCGCGTTGGCTGCGACGACGGGCAAGCCGACTCCGAACAGTACGGTCGCGGCGGCCACGATGGTCCAACGTTTGAATTGTCGGGGCAGTTTGAACAGTCGAGCCATGATCACAACCTCTCTTTGTTGCATCGGTGCTGACGTATACGTAGACCTTCGCGCCGGGCTCCTGCGTCCGGCGGTGCTTCGGGACCCCCTGCCCTTACGCGCCGCCCTTACGTGCCAGATGACGCACGTTTGCCAAACCGCACCGGGCAACCGACTGCAAGCGAAGGTGGCCGGCGGCCAGCCCGGCCGGGGCGGCTGAACGCTGTGTCCCAGATCACTGAAACCGGTTACAGCGATGCTTGGCGATACGATAGTGTTTCAGCACGAGCTATGCAATATCTCCAGAAGAAGCGGATTCGGTCGGATGAACAACCCAACCGAGTTTCAGAGACGTGGCGGATCCAACGGCGGGCAGTGTCTGACGACAGCCTTGTGCCTGCCGAATATTGCGTCCGCACCGGTGGGAGGCACTTCGGCCTATGTCTTTGACCTTGGCTTGGCCCCAGCGTCCTTCTTGTTCATCGCCGTCGGTGACTGCGCGATGATGTCGGCTCGTGTTGCTTCGACTGGCGTACCTGGGCATCACCAATGAGCCCTTTCAACCTCGATAGGTCGGGTTCTCGACGTGATGTAGAACGAGGATGGCCTGCACGATCGGGGTGGCCCGGTGTGGGCTGCAGCGCAGCCTGGTCAGGACTTTCCAGGTTTTGAGGGTGGCGTTGGCGCGTTCGCCGATGGCGCGGATCCGGGCGTGGGCGCGGTTGACCTTCTTCTGCCAGGCGGAGAGTTTCGGTCGGTAGCGGCGACGTTTGAACGGAGTCCGGATGCGGCCGCGGGCGCCTTGGTAGGCCTTGTCCGCGAACGTCATCACCTTTTCCCTGGTCAGGGCGTCGATGAGGCCGTGACTGCCGGCCGCGGTGAGGTCATGGACCGAGCCGGGCAGAGCGGCGGACGCCCAGATCAACCGGCCCACCGGACCCGCGATGACCTGGACGTTTCACGCCGTGCCGGCGATGTTTGCCCGAGTAGTGGGGCTTCTGATCGGCGACCCGGTAGATGGAGATCAGGGTGCCGTCCAGGATCGTAACGCCGACCTCGAACCCGGCGGCCAGCCGGGTCAGAGTGTCGCCGTTACGCAGATGAGCCAGGGCGAGCAGTGCTTGCCTGCCGGGATCCAGGCGCCGCCACCTGAATCGCCGCTGCTGACGCTGGGTGCGGATGAGGCCGGCGAGGTGGTTCAAGCTACGAGTGGACAACGGAATCGCGGCAGGGTAAGACAGCACAGCGAGGCTCCCGGCTGGGGCATCTGATCTTGGTCGATTGCTGTCTTACCGGGAGCTTCGCCTCGTGTCCACATCAGACTCCCGCTGTCCCGTGACCTGCGCCGTCACGATGAAAATGGCTCAATGACCGTCTGGACAGCGCCACGTTGTTGCCTGCTCGCTGAGTCGCGAGCCAGGTCGTGGAACCTTCTCCATGCGGACCCCAGCGGCGGCTCGACGCCCACGAAAGCGGGTCGACGTCCCGCGACCTCCCGCACAGCGCGAAGATCACCAAGGGGCCGCGTCCGAGGCGGCCGGCCTCGTCACCCATTCGTGGCCCCCCACTGGTCATGTCGGCTCGGGCGCCGGGCGAGGCGGTCAGCGCGGAGAAGGCCCAGTGGTAGCCGGCGGTGGCGAGGCGTTGGTTCTTGATCCTGCGGTGCATGCCGATCATGCTCTTGCCGGAGGCCCGGGTGACCGGCGAGGATCCGGCATAGGATTTGACTGCTTTCGCGTCAGCGAAGCGGGATCGGTCATCGCCGATCTCAGCGAGAACCCGGGCGCTACGTGTTGTTCCTGATGGAGGTCGCGACCCGCCGGGTGCACCTCCTCGGCGTCACCGACCATCCGAGCGGGGCGTGGGTGGCGCAGCAGGCCCGCAACCTGATGCTGGAGCTGGGGAAGCGGGCCGCCCCGGTTCCGGTTCCTGATCCGCGACCGGGACACCAAGTACACCGCCGTGTTCGACGAGGTGCTCAGCAGCGAAGGCATCGAGGTCCTGCGCAGTCCACCGCAGGCACCGCGGGCGAACGCGTATGCGGAACGGTGGGTGCGCACGGTCCGTCGCGAGTGTCTGGACCGGATGCTGATCTACAACCCGCGGCACCTGCAGGCCGTCCTGGCTGAGTTCGTCGAGCACTACAACGAGCGCCGGCCGCATCAGAGCCGGGATCAACGCCCACCCGACGCCGTGGACACCTCGCCTGCCGTCGTCGACCGCACCTCGGCGCGGGTCCGCCGCAGAAAAATCCTCAACGGACTGATCAGCGAATACTCGCAGGCAGCGTAGCCCGAACCGCATTTCCGAGCGGGTACAGGGTCTACCAGCTGCCCTCCTACGCCCCGGAGCTGAACCCCGTCGAGAAGGTGTGGTCGGCGATGAAACGCAGCCTGGCCAACGAATCTCGTGAGCGAGGCCCCGGCCCGCAACCGACTCACGACGAGCCGGTCACGTCATACCGTCTAGGTCAGCACCTGGCCGACGGCAACCGATTAGCCGCGAGATGCAGTTTCCGCACCAACGGGTCGTACACCAACGTAGATTTGCGGGTGTGGATGGTGCCATGCAGTTTCGGGTGCTTGGGCCTCTCGAAGCCGAGCGGGACGGCCGCGCGGTGCCGTTGGGGCCGGCCAAGCCACGTCTGCTGCTTGCCCTGCTGCTCGCCCGGCCACAGCAGACCGTCTCCGCCGACCACCTGGTGGAGACGCTCTGGAATGGCACGCCACCGTCGTCGGCGAATGCGAATCTCCGGACCTACATTCACCGCCTCCGGGTTGCGCTCGGTGCCGACCTCATCCGCGGACTCGGACGTGCGGGTTACCTTCTGGACGTTGCCGAGGAGCAGTTGGACAGTGCGCGGTTTCTCGAGCTCGCGGCCCGGGGGATGGCAGCGGGATCCACTCAGGCCGGTCGTGACCTGCTCACCCGTGCGCTCACCCTGTTCCGCGGACCGGCATACGCCGACTTCGCCGAGGTCGAGGTGCTCGCAGCTGAGCGGGCGCGCCTGAACGCGTACCGCTTGTCCGCGATCGAGCACCTCGTCGACGCGGAGTTGGCGCTCGGCCGGTACGCCGAGGTGATACCGCAGCTGACCGGGCTGGTGGCCGACCATCCCTTCCGAGAACGCTTTCACGGTCAGCTGATGCTCGCGCTGCACGGCAGCGGGCGGCGGGCGGAGGCGCTCGAGGCGTACCGCCGGGTGGAGCGGCTGCTCGCCACCGAACTCGGCATCCGGCCGCAGGCGGAGTTGACTGCTCTGCACACCGAGATGCTGCGCGGCGAGACCCCGGCGCCCGCGGCGCCCGCGGCGCCCGCCCAGCTGCCGCCGACGTCGCGGGGGTTCAGCGGCCGCGAGCGAGAACTGGCCCGGCTTACCGAGATCCTCAGCGACCGGGTCGGCACCGGCACGCCGGTCGTCATCGCCGCGATCGGCGGCATCGGCGGCGTGGGCAAGACCTGGCTGGCGTTGCAGTGGGCGCATCGGCACCTCGACCGGTTTCCGGACGGGACGCTCTTCGTCGACCTCCGCGGGTACGACCCGGTACGCGAGCCGCTGACCACGTCCGAGGTTGTCCGCGGATTCCTCGCCGCGCTGGGCGTGCCGCCGTCCTCGGTTCCGTCCGAGGTAGCGGCCCAGGTCGGCCTCTATCGCAGCCTGGTGGCCGGGCGGCGGATGCTGCTGGTGCTGGACAACGCGCGCGACACCGATCAGGTGATGAATCTGCTGCCGGGCTCCGGACGGTCGACCGTGTTGATGACCAGCCGCAACCGGCTGACCGGGCTGGTCGCCGGGCGGGGCGCCGAGACGCTGTTCCTGGACGTCCTGGACGACCGTGATGCGCGGACGCTCCTGCTCGCCCGGCTCGGCGAGGACGTTGACGGTCCGGAAGCGGACGAGGTCGTCGCGGCCTGCGCAGGTCTGCCGCTGGCCCTGGGGATCGTGGCCGCCCGCGCCGCGATGGAGCCCGGCCGGTCGTTGTCCGGCATCGCGGTCCAGCTTCGTGAGCGAAAGAGCCGGCTTGATGCGCTCGACGAGGGCGAGGCTCAGGCCAGCGTACGCGCCGTGTTGTCGTGGTCCGCCGCCGCTCTGACCGGCCGCCAGGCGGCGATGTTCGGGGTCCTGGGACTGGCGCCGGGGCGCGACATCGGCATCGGAGCGGCAGCCGCCCTGTCCGGCCTTTCCCGCGCCGAGACCGGGGTCGTGCTGCGCGAGCTCGAGCGGCAGTCACTGATCAGCCAAACCTCGCCGGGCCGATGGCAGCTCCACGACCTGGTGAAGTTGTACGCCGCCGAGCAGGCGCATCGTGTCGTGGCGGACGAAGGGGGTGCGTTGCGGCGGCTGGTCGACCACCTCGATGACACCGCCCGCGCCGCGGACTGCGTGCTCAACCCCAGACGCGCAGCCGCCATGATCGAGCCACCCCTGCCCGGCTCCGGGGTGGATTCGCCGGTCGATGTCGATGCCGCGCTGCGGTGGTTCGACGCCGAGTACGCGGGGATCCGGGAGGCGCAGCAGATTGCGTACGACCGAGGCTGGTCCGATGTGGCCTGGCAGCTTGCCCGCAATCTGGACACGTTCCACTGGCGCCGGCACCTCGCGGAGGACCGCTTCGCCGTCTGGCGCATCGGTGTCGCCGCCGCCGATCGGCTCGAGGACTCCGCAGTCCGAGCGCGCGCAGCGCGCCTCTACGGTGATGCCTGCATCCGGGTCGGTCGTCACGAGGAGGGTCTGACGCAGCTGGAGCGCGCGCTGCGTATCGCGGAGGCGGAGGGCGACGATCTCGACATCGTGCGGGCCTTGATCGGGCTGGCCTATGCGCGCGCCGAGACCGGCGATCTGGCGGCAGCCTTGGCACACGCGAAACGCTCGCTGGACCTGGCCCGGCACCTGGACAACCCGGTGACCGAGGCCGACCGGCTCAACGCCGTCGGCTGGTATTGCCTGCGGCTCGGGCACACCGACGACGCTCGCCGGTACCTCGAGGAGGCGCTCGCCCTCATCCGCCGCCGCGGCCACCCGTACACCGAGGCCGCCGTCCTGGACAGCGTCGCCACCCTCGAGGCGCAGACCGGCCGCCACGAGGAGGCGCTGGCTCGCTACGAGGAGGCGATTCCGCTCATCGAGCAGGCGGGCGACAGCCTGCACCTGGCGGAGTCGTGGCAGCACATCGGCGACATGAACGCTCAGCTGGGTAGGACGAGCGCGGCTCGGACAGCGTGGAAACGGGCGCTGGAGCTCTTCGAGGAGCAGCAACGCCTGGCGTCCGCGATCGACCTGCGCCGCCGACTCACCGTGGCTCCCTGACACCTGGACGTAGCCGACGCCGGCCGGAATGTACGGCGAATATGCGGGGTCGCCCTACGGTTCCGGCGTTCGTGACTACGGCGGAGGCGGCCATGGTTTTCTCGCGTCGGGAAGCACCGGCTCACCGGGCGTTCGTCTCGGTCGCGGCGGCGACGGCCATGGTGCTGCTGGCCGGCACGACGGCGCAGGCCGCTCCGCCATCGCCGGCGCGAGCCGCTTCCCCCGCCCCGATCGCTTCAGCGGCCCCGACCGCGAAGACCACGACCGGGAAAGGGGCTGCCCCGGCCGGTCCTCCGACGCGGCGAGCGGCGGCGGCAGGCGAGCCGATCCGCTACGCCCACGATCCGGCCGGCCAGCTGTCCGGTTTGGTCGATCCGCAGGGCGACGCGGCCGAGTATGCCTATGACGCGACCGGCAACGTCACCGGTATCGCGCGACGGCCCTCGACACAGCTGTCGGTCCTTCAGGTCAGCCCGCTGCGGGCCGCGGTGGGCGCGGCGGTGACGATCACGGGCACGGGATTCGCCTCGGCCGCCACCGGGAACGTGGTCGAGTTCGGTGGCGCCGCGGCGACCGTCACCTCGGCGAGCGCGACGCGCCTGGTGGCCACGGTCCCGGATGCGGCGAGCAGCGGCCCGGTCACCGTGACCGCCGGCGGGAGCACCGCGACGAGCGGCCGGCCGTTCGTCGTGGGCGTGGAACGTCCGCCGGTGATCACCGGCTTCTCGCCGGACGGCGGGCCGGCCGGCACCGTCGTGACAATCACCGGCACCGGGTTCGGCACCGACCCGAGCCGTACCGTGGTCTCCTTCAACAGCGCCGCCCGCGCCCGCGTGACCGCCGCGACCCCGACCAGCCTCACCGTCGTGGCGCCGGCCGTGGGCGCTGGTCCGATCTCGGTGCGGACCGGCGGCGGCACCGCGGTCAGCGAGACCGACTTCGCCGCTCCGGCCGGGAGATTCGTGGCCTCGCAGGTGGACAGCGTCACCCGGCTGACCGTGGACGGCCCCGCACAGCCCGCCGCCGTGGCCACCGCCGGCAACGTCGCGCTCCTGCGCTTCACCGCGATCAAGAACGCGCGGCTCAGCCTCGTCCTCACCGGTGTCACCGCCGCCCGCTCCGCATCGGTGCGGTTCTTCACCGCGGCCGGCGCCGAGCTGTCCACCCGGCAGTTCAACAACGCCTATGGGCTCCAGGCTGACGGCAGCATCGACCTGCCGATCGTTCCGGCCGACGGCACCTACACGGCCGCGGTGTCACTGACCACGCCGGGCGCCGTCGACGCCCGCGTGGTGGAGGACGTCAACGGCGGCACGCTGACCTTGGACGGTCCCGGCAACCCGATCACGATGACCCGGCCGGGCCAGCGGGTGCGACTGAGCTTCGCCGGTGAGGCGGGGCGGCCGTACTCGATCGTGGTCGCCGGCGCGACCGGCACCGGCGACAGCCGCCTCCAGGTTTTCTGGCCCGACGGCCAGGCGGTGGCGTCGGGCGGCACACTCACCGGCGGCAACGGCGTCGTAAGCATGGGTTTCCTCCCCGCGGCCGGCGTCTTCCAAGTGGTGATCGACGTACCGTCGCTCGCGACGTCGTCGTTCACGGTGGCGCTCGCCGGGCCGATCGACGCCGGCGAGATCACGCCGACCGGCCCGAGCGTCACCGTGAGCGCCACCACGCCCAACCGGTCGTTCGTGCTGCGGTTCACCGCCGACGCCGGCGGCCTCTACAGCCTCGCCTTCAACCCGAACACCTTCCCCGGCACCACGTCGGTCTCGGTCGGGCAAGCCGGCGCGCCCGCCGACAGGTACTCCGTCACCGGCTGGACGGATCTGAATCTGCGGCGCGCCACCGCCGCCGGCGTCTACGAGGTGGTGATAGTGCCGGCCGCCGGTGCGACCGGGTCGGCCACCGTCACGCTGGCCGCCGACGTGCGGGCCGGCGAGGTGACCGAGACTGGGCCGGCGGTCACCACGACCATCACCCGGGCAGGCCAGAACGCCCGGCTGACCTTCGCCGGGACAACCGGTCAGCGGCTCAGCCTGAACCTGGCCGGGCCGACATTCCCCGGCGTCAACGCCTACGTCGTCACCGTCTACCGGCCGGACGGCACCCTGGAAATCAGCGAGTATCTCACCGGCGGCGACGAGATCGACCTGCCGGCGCTCACGCAGACCGGCACGTACGAGATCGTCATCAACCCCGCCAACGTCGCGACCGGCTCGGTCGCCGTCATGGTGAGCGCCGAAGTGGACGCCGGAACGCTCAGCCCGGCCGGGCCCGGCACGGCGCTGACCCTCGCCCGGGCCGGGCAGAACGCCCGATTGCGGTTCACCGGCGTCGTGGGTCAGCGGATGAGCCTCGGGCTCACCGGGTCGACCCTGGTCGCCTACTACAGCGTGTACGTGTACCGGCCGGACGGCACAGTGCTGGCGAGCTTCCGGCTCACCGGTGGCTCGAACGACGGGGATCTGCCGGCGTTGCCGGTGGACGGCACGTACCAGGTGCTGGTCGATCCGGACCCGGGCCGCACCGGCTCGCTCACCGTGACCCTCGCCGCGGAGATCGACGGCGGCAGCCTGAGTCCGGTGGGCGAAGCGTCGGCATTGACCTTCGCCCGGGCCGGGCAGAACGCGCGGGTACGGTTCACCGGCGTCGCGGGTCAACGGTGGAGCCTCGGGCTCACCGGGTCGACGCTGGGCGCGGCCTACTACGTGTCGGTGCTCAAGCCGGACGGCACGGCACTGGTCAACGACCGGCAGTTGAGCGGCGCGGCCTCTGTGGACCTGGTGGCGCTGCCGGCCGACGGCACGTACGAGGTGCTGCTGGATCCGGCGGCGGCCCGCACCGGCTCGCTCACCGTGACCCTCGCCGCGGAGGTCGACAGCGGGACGATCGACGTCGGCGGTCCAGTTCGCACCGTGACCGTCGCTCGTGCAGGGCAGAACGCGCGGGTGCGGTTCGCCGGGACCACCGGCCAGATGCTGAGCCTGACCTTGAGCGGATCGACGTTCGGCGGCTCCTGCGGGGTCTCGGTGCTCCGGCCGGACGGCACCACGCACCTCACCAATCGGCTGGTGTCCGGCAACACGACGCTGGTGCTCGCGGCGCTCACGCTCACCGGCGTACACGAAATCCTGCTCAACCCGGACGAGGCCCGGACCGGCGCGATCAGCCTGACCCTGTCCGCGACGCCGGCCGCCGCGGCCGCGCTCGACGAGCCCTACCATCCGGCCGGGACCGTCCACCGGCGAGCGCCCGCCGACATCGCAGGACCCGCCATGAAGCCGGTCCGCGATCCGCAAGCGGACGACCGCCCCGGCTCTCGGCCCGCGCCCGCCGTCGCCGATCGCTGGACGCCGGACAAGGGCAACCTGGCCGGCCGCAACTGGGGGACACGGCTGCCGGAGACAGCGGTGCCGGCCGCCGACGTCCGCGCCGCGGATGGCGTGACCGCGCTGGCCGGCCGCGTCCTCGCGATAGACGGCCGCCCGCTGCCCGGCGTCTCGGTGCGCGTAGGCGAGGTACGGGCCGCCACCCGGGCGGACGGACAGTTTCTGCTGGCGCCACTGCCGGCCGGCCACCGCGAGATGGTGGTCGAGGCCGGCGAGCACGGCCGCTACGAGATCGGTGTCGAGGTGGCGGCCGGCCGCACCACGCCGCTGACCGCGCCGGTGTGGCTGACCCGGCTGAACCGTGCCGCCGAGGTGCGGTTCCCGTCGCCGACCACCCGCGAGACCGTCCTGACCACACCGGACATCCCGGGACTCGAGGTGCGGCTGCCCGCCGGATCCGTGGTCCGCGACGCACAAGGCCTCGTCGTGCGGAAACTCGGCATCACCGCGATCCCGACCGATCGGCCGCCGTATCCGTTGCCCCGGCACATCAACGTGCCGGTCTACTTCACGGTGCAGCCGGGCGGCGCCTACCTGTTCCCGCAGGGTGCGCAGGTCGTCTACCCCAACTACGACGACCTGCCCCCAGGTAGCCGGGTTGAGTTCTGGAACTACGACCCGTCCGGGCGAGGCTGGCACGTGTACGGCCACGGCCGGGTCACCGGGGACGGCCGGCAGGTGATGCCGGACGAGAACACCCGGGTGTACGAGTTCACCGGCTCGATGATCAACGCCGGACTGACCGGGCCGCTCTACGGGCCCAACGGCGAGTACTGGGCCGACGGCGACCCGGTCGACCTCGGCACCGGCCTGATGGTCGACACCCACACCGACCTGGTGGTGCCGGACGTCATCCCGATCTCGGTGACCCGCACCTACCGCCAGGCCGATCCCTACTCCCGGCCGTTCGGCCTCGGGCAGAACCACGAGTACGGCATCTTCCTGCAGTCCGCCAGGCAGTACCACGAGGCCGACCTGGTGCTGCCGCACGGCGGCAAGGTGCACTACGAGCGCATCTCCCTCGGCTCCGACTACCCCAATGCGGTCTTCCGCAACAGCACCGCCACCGGCGAATGGTTCGGCTCCACCATCACCTGGAACGGCAACGGCTGGAACCTCACCCGGCGCGACGGCATGACCTACATCTTCGGCGACGAGAGCCCGTTGCAGGCCATCCGCGACCGGCACGGCAACACGGTCACGATCACCCGCGACGGTTCCGGCAACGCCCACCGCGGCAACATCACGCAGGTCACGTCGCCGCACGGCAAGTGGATCCGGTTCTCGTACGACAGTTCCGGGCGGGTCACCCGGGCCGAGGACAACATCGGGCGGGCGGTGCTCTACACGTACGACACGGCCGGCCGGTGGCTGCGCACGGTGACCGACCCGGCCGGCAAGGTCACCACCTACGGCTACGACGGCGCCAACCGGCTGGACACGATCGCCGACCCGCGCGGCATCGTCTACCTGGACAACGAGTACGACGCCAACGGCCGCGTGGCCCGTCAGACCATGCCGGAAGGCGCCGTCTACGAGTTCGCCTACACCGACGCCGGCGGTCGCATCGCCGAGACCCGGGTGACCGACGCCAACGACCACGTGCGCCGGGTGACCTTCAACGCCGACGGATTCGCCACCACCGAGACCGACGCGCTGGGCACCCCGGCGGCGCAGACCAAGACTCTGACCCGGGAGCCGGGCACCAACCGGGTGACCCGGCTGACCGACCAACTCGGGCGGCAGACCCGCTACGGCTACGACCCGAACGGCAACGTCACCTCGGTCGTTCTGCTGGACGGCACCGCCGACGCGGTCACCACCGAGCAGGTCTACGGCGGACCGTTCGACCAGGTCACCCGGGTCACCGACGGGCTCGGCCACAGCACGATCTACGACTACGACACCGCCGGCAACCTGCACAAGGTCACCGACCCGCTCTCCAGGACGATCGAGTTCACCTACGCCCCGGACGGCCGGACAGCGACCGTGACCGACCCGCGGGGCCGGAGAACCACCCACACCTACCAGCTCGGCGACCTCGCCACCACGACCGACCCGCTGGGCCGGGTCACCCGCGTGCTCGGCGACGCCGCGGGCCGGATCGTGCAGAACACCGACGCGTCCGGCGCGGTCGCCGTCACCACCTACGACGAACGCAACCACGTCCGGTCGTTCACCGACCCGCTCGGCCGGGTCACCACTTACGACTACGACGAGAACGGCAACCGGACCCGCCGCACGGACGCGCGCGACCACACGACACGGTGGGCGTACGACGCCGCGGACCGGCTGGAGAGCACCACCGATCCGCTGGGCCGGGCCGAGACGCGCACCTACGACCCGAACGGCAACCTGAAGACCACGCTGAACCGCGACGGGAAGCTCACCCGGTACGGATACGACGAGCTCGACCGATTGACCACAGTGGATTACGGCGCCACCGGGACCGGCGCCGAAAGCACCGTGACCTACGGGTACGACGCCGGCAACCGGCTCCTCACCATCGCCGACTCGGCGGCCGGCACGGTCACCAACACCCCCGACGCGCTCGACCGGATCACCCGCCAGGTCACGCCGCAGGGGACCATCGACTACACGTTCGACGACGGCGGCCGCCGCCGCACCATGCAGGTCGCCGGGCAGGCACAGACCACGTACGACTACAACGACGCCGACCAGCCCACCACGATCACCCAGGGCAGCCGGACCGTCGTCACCGGATACGACCCGGCCGGGCGCCCGCGCACGGTGACGCTGCCCAACGGCACGACCCAGACGTACGACTACGACGACGCCGACCAGCTCACCGCGATCACCTACACCCGCGGCGCCACCACGCTCGGCGCCATCGAGTACGGCTACGACGCCGCCGGGCGGCGCTCATCGGCCGGCGGATCGTACGCCCGCGTCGCCGTCCCGCAGGCCTTCTCCGGCGCCGTCTACAACGTCGCCGACCAGCTCACCTCGCTCGGCGGCACGACCTACACGTACGACCACGACGGCAACCTCACCGGCGACGGCACGACCGCCTACGCCTGGAACGCCCGCCACGAGCTGACCGGCATGACCCGCGCCGGTCTGACCGCCACCTTCCAGTACGACGGCACCGGCCGCCGCACCGCCAAGACGCTCAACGGCAGCACCACGCGCTATCTCTACGACGGCGACACGGCGATCCAGGAGCTCGGCGCGTCCGGGCCCACCGCCAACGTGCTCACCGGCGGCACCGACACCTACTTCGCGCGTACCGACGCGACCGGCGAGCACGATGTGCTCACCGACGCGCTGGGCAGCGTCGTCGGGCTGACCGGCGCCGGGGGAGCGACGGCCACCGAGTACACCTACGAGCCGTTCGGCGCCACCACGCCGACCGGCGCAGCCTCCGACAACCCGGCCCAGTTCACCGGCCGCGACAACGACGGCACCGGGCTGTACTACTACCGGGCCCGCTACTACCACCCGGCGTTGCAGCGCTTCATCAGCCAGGACGCGGCCGGATTCGCCGGTGGTCCCAACCTTTACGCGTACGCGGACAACGACCCGGTCGACAACGTCGACCCGAGCGGGCACCTGCCGTTCCTCATCGTCCTCGCCGGCGCGTTCGTGGTCGGCGCGCTGACCGACGGCGCCATCAGCTACGCCACCCAGCGAATCTCCGGACGCAAGGTCGACTGGGGCCGGCACGGCGTGGCCGGCGACGCCGTGACCGGCGGGGTGGTGAATGCCGCCACGGCCAGCCTGGGCAAGGTCGTCACGCTCGCTGACGACGTCGTCGACGTGGCCCGGCTGTGCAACCTGGGGCCCAACAGCTTCACCGGCGACACCCGGGTGCTGATGGCGGACGGCTCGGCCAAGCCGATCAGCGAGGTCGCGGTCGGCGATGAGGTGCTGGCCGGCGATCCGGAGACCGGCCGGACCGCGGCCCGCCGGATCACCGACGTCATCGTCGGCGAGGGCGACAAAGACCTGGTCGATCTGACCGTCGACGGCGCGGCGCTGACCGCGACCGCGGGCCATCCGATCTGGGACGCGGTCGATCGGCGGTGGGAGCAGGCCACCGACCTGGTGGCGGGTGATCGGGTACGCACGCCGGACGGCCGAGTGGCCACGGTGGACGATGCGCGTCGCGGCCCCGGGCGCCTCGACGTCTTCAATCTGACCGTCGACGACCTGCACACCTACTACGTGCTCGCCGGCGACACCCCGATCTTCGTCCACAACGCGGCGTGCGGCCTTCCGGCCGGCAACGACGAACTTCGGCGGCAGGTCCGCAAGGTGGTGAACTACTACGACAAGACCGGGCGAACGCCTTCAGGCGTCCGGCAGGGCGCCATGCCGGGATACGCCAAAGGCGTTTTCCTCAACGACAAGAAGCAACTTCCGAAGCGACCGCTCGGCTATTACACGGAGTCGGATGTCTGGGCCGTGGGCAGCGCATACCGGGGCAACTATCGTCTCGTCTTCGGGCGCGGGGGCGAGGTTTATTACACTACTGACCACTATAAGAACTTCGAGAGATTGCGGTGAGTGGCATGGCTCTCGTCGTGGATCTGCGCGGCCGCTCGATGGAGTCGATCGACGATTTCTGGGACGCGATCGCGGGCCCGGCCGGGCTGCCGAGCTGGTTCGGCCGGAACACCGAAGCCTGGCGGGACACCATTTACGTGGGCGGCATATCGGAGGTCATCGACTCGAACGGCGGGATCGTCGTCCACGTCGACCGGGCCGGCTTCTTTGCCAAGAAGAACCTCGAGTTCCGCCAGTTCAGAAGGACGTTCGGTGGCCGCCGGTCGAAACTGGTGATTCATGATCCGCCGGCGTGACGTGCTGGCCGGCGGGCTCGGCGCCGCCTTGAGCGGGTGCGCCCCGGCCGCACCTTCCCAGCCGTCGCCGCCGGCCGCCGTCCCGGCCACGGCACATCAGCCCGGCGTCGTGGATCGTCCCGCCGCGCATGCGCGGCTGGCCGCCTTCGACCTCGTGCCGGCCGGCCGGGACGGGCCGGCCGGGTTGCTCCAGCGCCTCGGCGAGCGGGTCCGTGCGGCAAACGGCGCCGCCGGGCACACGGTGACGGTGGCCTACGGAGGCGCACTCTTCGACAGCCGCTTCGGGCTCGCGACCGTTCGCCCGCAACGGCTCACCGAGATGCCGTCATTCCCCAACGACGTGCTCGACCCGGCCTGGTGCCACGGCGACCTGCTGCTGCAAGTCTGCGCCGAAACCGCCGATCAGGTCGCCGCCGCCGTCGCCGACCTGGTGACGGCCGCCGGTGGGCTGCGCCCGCGCTGGCACCTGGACGGCTTCCACGAGGGTAACGGCGCCGCCGGCGACGGCCGGCACGTCGACCGCAACCTCTTCGGCTTCCGCGAGGGCGCCGGCAACCCGGACGTGCACGATCCGGCCCTGATGGACCAGCTCGTCTGGGTCGCGCCCGGCACGGCCGGCGAGCCCGCCTGGACGGCCGGCGGCACCTATCAGGTGGTCCGGCTGATCCGGTTCGCCACCCGGATGTGGGACGCCGAGCCGGTCGACCGGCAGGAACAGATCTTCGGCCGACACAAGAGCGACGGCGCGCCGCTGGGCCAGGGGAAGGAGACCGACGAGCCGGCGTACGCCCGGGACCCGGACGGCGCCGCGATCCCGCTCGACGCGCACATCCGCCGGGCCAACCCGCGCACCCCGGAGACCGCCGGCAGCCGGATCCTGCGCCGGGGGTACTCGTACCGGCAGTCCGCCACTGACGAGGGCCTCGCCTTCATCTGCTTCCAGAGCGATCTGGAGCGCGGCTTCGCCACGGTGCAGCGGCGCCTGGCCGGCGAGGCACTCGACCGGTACGTGCTTACCTACGGCGGCGGCTACTGGTTCGTCCCGTCAGTCCCCGGCCAATGGCCGAAAAGCTGACGGATCCACGGCCCGGGTGCGTCACCAGGCCGCAGACCACGCGATGGGGTACGACATCTCCACCAGGTGGCGCCGGCGATCACTACTTGTGCTGTCCGACAGTTCGCAGTCCGCGCATCGGTCTCAGCCGGCGCTTGAGCTGACCGTGGTCGGCTTCTATCCGGTTGTTCGCATACTGCTCGACGTGGTGCCACGCCGCTGGCACCAGTTCTTCGAGCACGGCCGGGTAGACCGGTGCGGCGTCGGTGACCATCTCGCTCGGGGTCACCTTCAGCGTCCGTAGCGCGCGGGTGAAGAACCGACGCGCGGCTGCGGCGTCCCGGCGGGTCGAGAGCAGCACGTCGGTGACCTGGCCGTGCTCGTCGACGGCCCGGTAGACGTAGCGCCACACGCCGTTGACCTTGACGTACGTCTCGTAGACAAACCACCGGTCACCCACCGAGTGCGGAGCGAACCGCTCACCGTTTTCGTTGGATCAAGGTCACCCACCAGAAATCCACCGTTTTCAGATCTGTGTGACTGCCGCGACGCCCGCTCGGCGATACTTCCGCTGTGTAGGCGGTCTAGTGTGAGCGACTGCTGGACGCTTCCGCCGGCGAGGTCTAGGGCCGCCGGTGGTCGCGCCGCCCCGGCCGCTCGGCGAGCGCGCTGGTTTCCAGGTTGGCGCTGGAGACGAGCGAGGCCTCGTCGTCCACGATCAGGAACTTGGCGTGGCACTGCTCGTGACCGCGCAGCGCGATTCCGTGGCGGGTTAGCTGGTCGATTCGCTTCTTCTGGGCCCTGGACGTCCCGCCCCGTCCATGTCCTCGGCGTAGGCCAGGTCTCGCCGCAGGGTGGCCTCGGTCAATTGCCCGCCGGGATGACAACGGTAGGCCGGTCCGTGCCGGCCTGCGACGACCGGCTTCGGTGCGAGCTGGAGCCGAGTCGTGGAAGTCGGCGGTCAGGCTCCCACCCGGCCATCACATTGGCTGCTGGCCCCGTGTGAGTAGCCTCCCAGTCGTCGCTCGCCCCAATCGCGAGCAGACGGGTCCAGCCGTCGAAGTCAAGATGCGCTTCGCGACGGGCGGCAGGGTCCCGGGTGCCCGGTGCTCGCTTGCCGTCCGGCATGCATTCGCAACAGCCGCGATCGATGCGTCGGTTCATGACGTTCCGGTACGCAGGCGGCCCAGGTGGCGGCCAGGCGGCCCACGGCCCGTATCCGACCGTGGGGTTGTGTCCCTGACGGTCGTTGGGCCCTGGGCTGCGTGTGGCACTCTTGGGCGCCGTCACGCTCGTGGTTGACCACCAAGGAGGGAGAGACCGATGGCGCTGACGCCTCAGCGGGAGCTTCGGCGCTGGATGCTGGCAGTACTCCTCGACGAGCCTGGCGGGGGAGCGCGTCGAGCGCGCGTTCTGGAGGTCGTGGGGCAGCGGTTTGGTCCGCGGCTCACGGTTGAGGATCGGGACACACCGCAGACTCGGCCGTTCGAGGAGAACTGGCAGAACCGGGCCAGCTATGAGCGTGCTGCAATGGTGAGAGAAGGGCTCCTGGCTGGCCGGAGAGATGGCGTTTGGGAGCTGTCGCCAAGCGGGACGAGTGCCGCTGCTGCCGTCCAGGCGCTGGCGACCGTGGACGCTGTTGGCACGACTCCCGAAGTCCTGGACGCTGAGGTCTTGGCTGACGAGGCAGCGGGTCGAGTCGTTCGCCGCCAGGTGATCACGACCGCGGCTGAACGCAAGGCAATCGAGACTCACGCAGTCGGGATCGCATCCGAGCACTTCACGGGTTTGGGGTACCGCGTTGACGACGTCGGGGATCACGAATCGTACGACCTGGACGTGCGTCGCCCCAGCGAGCGGATCTACGTTGAGGTGAAAGGCACAACGACCGAGGGCGGTGCGGTCGTACTCACGAGGAACGAGGTCGAATTTCACCGCGCGCACTACCCGAGCAACGCGTTGGCTGTTGTGCACGACATCTCGCTGGACCGATCAGTAAGTCCTCCTGTGGCGTCGGGCGGCCGGTTGGAGCTTGTGCAGCCCTGGAGGATCGAGAACGACGCACTGGCAGCGCTGAGTTATCAGTACGAAACGGGCCTCGGGTCTCAGCGACCGCGCAAGAGCCGGCCCGCGCTCGCAGGTTCGGCGCAGCAGTGGCAGCGCGACCGTAACGCCTGAACGGGTCCAAGACTCACGGGTCACTCATGACCAGATGGTCGTGACGATCTCCGCGAGCAATGCCAGCAGAAGGTCCGTGTGGCGACCGGAAGGCGGGCGCTAGCCCACCGAGGGAAGGTCCAGGTCACAACCCTGCGCCATGATCCTTTGGTTCGCATGCCGTGACCTCCGGTCCACCGGCTTCGAGTCCCGTCGGGTCCACGACCCCTGTTGACATGCGTGTTTGTGACCGTCGAATGATGTATTGCGCGGACCGGACTCGCATGTTGGCCGGTTCCTAAAGACGTCTTTGACCTTGCCGCACGACGGGCTCGTCACCGTCGGCACCGTCGAGTCCGGCCAATTCGTCGTGATTCCCCGCTTGTGAGCAGACGCCGGATACCGCATCCGGGCCCACGGAGCCAGCATCCGACGCCCGAGATGTGTCGTACAAGCTGAACGGGTGGAAGCGGCGGCTCTGCGGGGCTTGTCGCAGAATGCGGGAAGAGCATCCAGTAGCCCCAGCGTACGAACAGTCTCCTGCTCGTTGGCTTGCCGCGATATCGTCGTTTTCCTATGAGCGATGCAGCAGCCCTGACATTCGACGACTACGCTGCCGAATCTGCTGTTCTGGGGATCTATCGGCAGGTCTTCGCTGTGCTGGCGCGAAACGCCAATGGGATGGTTGACGGTGCCGACTCGGTCGGCGTCGATGAATTGAGGCTCTGGCGCGTATTCCGTGAATGATCTGCGCGAGTCTGATCGGACGTCGGCGACACGAAGCTCGCGCAGGTCAGCCGGCGACGGCGAGGGGGCGCGCGGCCACCTGCCAAGCCAGCGGAGCCTTGGAGCGCAACCGCCCGGCCCGGAAGGCGCAGGCGTTCCGAGAAGGTAGCCTCCGGCGGGCAGGGCCTCCGGATCTACGACCCGGAACAGGCCTCCGGCGGCCGGGGCTTCGCCCCCGGGCCCCGAGCGCTCTGCGATGTCCAACACCCCGCAGCGGCCCATCACGCACCGGAGGCAACCAGACCGCGCCCGGGTCGGTGACGCTCGACCGGGTTGAGCAGCTGCGGCGTCACCAGCATCGACATCGTCGCCAGGTGTTGCTGGTCGGCGGCGAGGTCGGTGTGTAGAAGCGCTCGCCGACCAGATCGCCGAGCACGGCCCGCAACTGGCGCGCGTTTTAGAGGGTTGCTGGGCGGGAGAAGTGGGGCCGGTGATCTGGATGGTGAGTCCGGGGATCACCGGCCCCCGGGGATCAGCCGACGCCGATGTTGTTGTGTGCGCTCACCGGGGCGTAACGACGGTTGCCGTAAAACGTGGCGTCGTATCCGTTGACCAGGAGGTTGGCCAGCGAGATGGGCGGCGGCACCGGGCCGTTGTTGCACTCCGCGTATCCGTTGAGGTCCGTGGTGGCCGCACAGAGCGGGAAGCGCTCGCCGGTGGTGACGAACGTGATGTACAGGCCCGGGACGGGGCGGCCTTGGATCGTGATGAACCGGGCCTTCAGCCCCAAGGTCTCGCGTGCGATGACGTCGAGAGTGCCGTAATAGGCGGTCGCGTGGAGCGGCTTTCGTTGGGAAACCGGGGAGGCCTGCGCCGGGGCGGCGGGGGTGGCGGTGGCCAGGCCGACCATGGCCACTGCGGCGGCGAGCCACCGCGTTGTTGTGTGCTTCATGGCGCACAAAACTAGGAGATATGCCCGACTTCTCGATAATCGACACACCTAGTAGTGACGGAATTCCACTATCGAGTGCATGCGCGGCGGTTGCGGACAGGGCCGCAACGACGGATGCATCGTCGCGCAGGAAAGGTGAAGGGCGGCGAGTCGCGGCGCCCTGACCTGGGCGGGCGTCTCGCCGTGCGCCCGATCGGGTGATTGAAGGCGACAAGATCACGCGGTCGCCGTCGCGTTGTGCCGGTTTCCGTCGCGAAGCTGCGTAGCATCCGTCAAAGCATCCTGGCAAACAGTCGATCTCGGATCGAAAAGCGAACCGCATGGTGGTCTGGCTTCGGGCTGACCGACGCTTTCCCGTCCGCTTTCCGATTGAGGCCGTGAAGGCACTCAAGCATGGGAACTTCAATGGATATTGCGATCGTCGGCCTTTCTTGCCGTTTCCCGGGCGCCCGAGATGTCGTCGAGTTCTGGGCGAACTCCCTGACTGCCGCACCACAGTTCCGACCGGTTCCGGCGAGTCGCTGGAATCACGACACGTTCTTCTCGACGGACTTCCGCAACGTGCATTCCACGTACGCCGATCGGGTGGCCTTCCTGGAGGACGTGGAGCAGTTCGCGGCCCTGCACCACCGCGTCCCGCCGCGCCGCGCCAAGGCGATGGACCCGCAGCAACGACTCCTGGTCGACCTGGCCCGCGAAGCGGTCCAGGACGCGGGCTGGGAGCGAAGCGAGTTCGACCGGGCCGGCACCGGCGTGTTCGTGGGCTTGAGCGCGGCCGACTACATGGACCTGACCAGCGCGCGGCTGATCGGGGCGATGCTGGCCGACGGCTCGCTGTCGGCGAGTGCCGGCGACCCGGGGCTGCTCAGCGCGATCACCGCGGTGGCGGACCTGGCGATCGAGCCGCCGCAGTCCTTTTCCATGGCGGGCTCGCTGCTCAACATGGCGCCGTGCACCGTCAGCGAGCTGCTCGACCTGGGCGGCCCGTCGTTCGCCGTGGACGCGGCCTGCTCGTCGGCGCTCGTCGCGCTGCACGAGGCGGTCAACCACCTGCGCGCCGGGTCGTGCACCTCGGCCCTGGTCGGCGGCGTCTACATCAACCTGACCCCGCAGGCACTGGTCGGCTTCTCCCGGATCGGCGCACTGTCCCCGGCCGGAGTCTGCCGACCGTTCGACTCCCGTGCCGACGGGTTCGTGCTCGGTGAGGGCGGCTCGCTCGCCCTGATCCGTCCCCTGGGTGACGCGATCGCCGCGGGCGACCGGATCTACGCGGTGCTCAACGGCATCGGCACGGCCAACGACGGCAGGGGCGCCGGCCCGATGACCCCGATGGCCGAGGGCCAGGTGAAGGCGATGCGGTCCGCCTACCGGGAAGCCGGGATCCCCCCGGGGACGATTGACTTCCTGGAGGCGCACGGCACCGGGACCACGGTCGGCGACCGGGTCGAGGTGGAGGCGGTCCGGCGGTTGCGCGGGGACGGCGCGAACACCAACCGGCCCTGCTACCTCTCCTCCGGCAAGGCGCTGATCGGGCACACCCTGCCGGCCGCGGGCGCCGCGGGCGTGCTGCGGGCCTCGCTCGCCCTGCACCACCGCACCGTGCCGCCGCAGCCGGCCGTCGAGCGCCACTCGGACCTGCCGCTGGCCGAGGCGGGGCTGTTGATCGCTGCCGAGCCGATGGCGTGGCCGGAGGTGCCGGACGACCGGCGGCGCGCCGGCGTGAGCTCGTTCGGCTTCGGCGGCACCAACGTGCACGTGGTGCTCGGCGATGCGCCGGAGAGCCGGGAGATCAGTGAGACGGACCCGTGCGCCGACGGCCGGCCCTGGGCGGTGCTGCTCTCGGCGGGCAACGTCGAGCTGCTGGCCGCGTACGCGGAACGCCTCGCGGCCGTGGTCGGCGCCGATCCGGCGATGGTGCCCGCGGCGGTGGCCCGCACGATGGCCACCCGCCGGCTGCTCACCGCCAGGCTCTTGGTGATGTGCCGGACCCGCGCCGAGTTGGCCGGCCGCCTCACCGAGGCGGCGCGGGCGCTCTCCGCCGGTGTGCTCGGACGGCTCGGCCCCGGCCTCCACGCGGGCGCCGCGCCGCTCGATGACGCGCAGCGCCACCTCGCCTTCCTCTTCCCCGGCCAAGGCTCACTGCGCGCGGGCGTGCTGCGCGACTTGACCGCCCGCTTCCCCGCCTTCGCCCGGTACGCCCAGCCGCTCGCCGAACGGGTCGACGAGCGCACCGGCGCCCCGGTGAGCAAGCTGCTCTTCGAGGAGCCCGGTCCGGACGCCGAGGCGGAGGTCGCCGCCACCCGGATCTGCCAGCCCGGTCTCGGCGTCGCCGGGATCGCGATGATCCGGCTGCTCGCCGATTGCGGGGTGCACCCGGAGGTGGCGCTCGGGCACAGTGTCGGCGAGCTGGTCGCGGCGGTCGCCGCCGGGGCGTTGAGCCCGGGGGACGGGCTGGATTTCCTGATCGACCGTGGTGCCGCAGTGACCGCGGGGAAGGCGCCGCCGCCCGGCACGATGGCCGCGGTCAAGGCCGACGCGGCCGTCTTCGCGGACTTGACCGCCGGCATCGAGGGGGTTTGGGCGGGATGCTACAACCATCCTGCGCAGACCGTCGCGAGTGGACATCGGGCCGCCGTTCAGGCGCTGCTGCAGCGATGCGAGGAACGCGGCGTGCCGGCGGTGCCGCTGCGGGTGTCGCACGCGTTCCACTCGCCGCTGCTCGCCGATGTCGACCGGCGGGTCGTCGCCCACGTCCAGAAGCTGCCGATCCAAAGCCCGGCCCGGGCGTTCGTGTCCAGTGTCGACCCGGCCGCGCCGGTGGAGCCGGAGAGCTTGCGTGCGATGTGGAGCCGTCAGGGCTCGGCGCCGGTGCGGTTCCGCGAGGCCCTGGACGCGGCCGTGGCCGCCGGCGCCCGGATGCTGGTGCAGGTCTGCGCCGGGGACGCCCTGCTCGGGATGGCCACGCAGACCCCCTCGGCCGCCGGGCTGGAGTCGATCGCGCTGATGCCGGACGAGCCGGACGACGGGTACGCGCTGCTCGCGGGACTGGGCCGGCTCGCCGTCGCCGGTGCACCGCTCGACCTGATGCCGCTCTTCGCCGGGCTGCACGTGCCCCTGCTGACCCTGCCGCCCACACCGCTGGCCACCCAGCGCTATTCGATCCGACGTACCCCTCGAGACGGCCGCCCGCCGACGAAGGCGCCGGCCACCGTGATCAAGCCCAGTCTGCCGGCGCCGACCGTGCCGCGAGCAGCCATCGAGAACGGAGTGCCGATGCCCGTGAACGACGTGATCACGCTGATGCGTGAGCAACTGTCCATCCTTCGTACGCTGGGAGCGGAGCCGATGGCTCTCCCAGCCGCCGCCGAGGCGACCGCGCCCACGCCGCCCCCGGCGGAGACCCGCCGGCTGCCCGCCGCGACGAAGGCCACTCCGGTCGACGCCGGCCAGATCGCGATGGAGCTCGGCGCGATGGTGGGACGGATCAGTGCGTACCCCGCCGACCTGGTCCGTGCGGACCAGTCATTCGCCGCCGACCTGGGCTTCGACTCGATCATGAGCGTGGAGCTCACCACGGCGATCAAGCGCCGCTGGCCGGACCTGGGTCTGCGGCCCGACGAGGTCTTCGGGATCACCACCGTCGGTGAGCTCGCCCGGCTGCTGGCAGAAGCGCTGGGCACCTCGGACCCGGCCGTGCCGGCACCCGAACCGGCGCACCCGATGCCCGCGCTGCCCGCCGGCCCGCAGCCGGACGTGCGCCGGCCCGAGGTCGCCGACGTGGCCCTGCTGCCCGAGGTGGTCGAGTTCGAGCGGCGCGGGAAAATCCTGGAACGGGTAGGCGTGGCCAACCCGTACTACCTGCGCCACGAGGGTGTGATCGGCCGTGGCACCTCAGTGGACGGCCGTCCACTGATCTCCTTCTCCAGCTACAACTATCTCGGCCTCTCCGGGCACCCGGCGGTCGCTCAGGCGGTGAAGGAGACGGTCGACCGATACGGCTCCTCGGTCTCCGCCGCCCGCATCCTCTCCGGCAACCGGCCGTTGCACGACGACCTGGATCGGGGCGTAGCCCAGCTGGTCGGCGCCGAGGACGCGATCACGCTGATCGGCGGGCACGCGACCAACGTCGGCGTGATCGGCCACCTGGTCGGCCCGGACGACCTGATCGTGCACGATGCCCTCGCGCACGACAGCATCCTGCAGGGCTGCCGCCTCTCCGGCGCCGGCCGCCAGCCCTTCCCGCACCAGGACCTGGGCGCCTTGGATGCGCTGCTCACCCAGACCCGGCGCCGCTACCGCCGGGTGCTGATCGTGGTCGAGGGCGTCTACAGCATGGACGGCGACGTCTGCGACCTGCCTGCCCTGATCGCGCTGAAGAAGACGCACGGCGCGCTGCTGATGATCGACGAGGCGCACAGCATCGGCGTGCTCGGCGAACACGGTGGTGGTGTCGGCGAGCATTTCGGCGTCGCCCGCACGGACGTGGACGTGTGGATGGGCACTCTGTCGAAGTCGCTGGCCAGCTGCGGCGGTTACGTCGCCGGGCGGCACGAGCTGATCGACTACCTGCGCTATACGCTGCCGGGCTTCATCTTCAGCGCCGGAATGAGCCCGGCGAACGCCGCCGCGGCCCTGACCTCGCTGCGGATCCTGCGCGAGGAGCCGCAGCGCCTGGTCGCGCTCCGAAAGCGGTCCGCCGAGTTCCTGCGGCTGGCGAAGGCGGCCGGGCTCGACACCGGGACCAGCGAGGGCACACCGGTGATCCCGTGCATCACCGGCGACTCGATGAAGGCGCTGCGGCTCTCCGACGCGCTGCTGCGCCACGGCGTGAGCGCCAACCCGATCCTCTACCCGGCGGTCAAGGAGCAGCTGGCCCGCCTCCGGTTCTTCGTCACCGCCGAACACACGTCGAAGGACATCCAGACCACTGTCGAACTGGTGGCGGAGCACCTCGTCGCGGCGCCCGTGCCGCAGCCGGCCTGACACATCCACGTCCCGCAGACCGCGCCCGATCAGATTGCGCCCACATGACATCTGTGAAACTCCGCCCGGTCCGGGCCGGCCGCCACCATCTGGTGGTCAGCGACCCGGCATCCGGCGCGGTCGTCCGGCTGGTCACCCGGTTCCCGAAACTCATCCTGGCGACCGCCCTGTTGCTGGCCGCTCTCGCGATCGCCTTCAGCGGTGATGTGGTCGGCGCCCTCAAGACCGGCGGCTTCGACGATCCCGCTTCGGATTCGGTACGGGGCCGGGCCGTCCTCGCCGAGCACTTCCGGTCCGCCGACCCGAACCTCGTCGTGCTGATCGCGAAACCGGGCGGCTCAGTCGATGACAGCGACATGCGCGCCCAGGCGCAGTGGGTCACCCGGCGCCTGGGCGCCACGTCCGGGATCACCGTCGCGGGCTCGTACTGGACCGGGCGAGTGCCGCAGCTGGCCAGCCGGGACCGGGACACCGGCATGATCCTCGTCCGGGTGGACGGCGACGAGGACCAGAGCGCGAAGCGGACCGCGGCCCTGCACAGTCAGCTGGCCGGCGACGACGGGACGATCCGGGTCTCGTTCGGCGGCGTGACCCAGATCAACAACGACATCAACGACCAGGTGACCAAGGACCTGGCCACCGCCGAGTCGATCGCCATCCCGATCACCATGGTGCTGCTCCTGCTCGTCTTCGGCACGGCGTGGGCGGCCGGTGCCCCGCTGCTGATCGGCATCTTCGCGATCGTCACGACGCTGGGCACCCTGCGCCTGCTGGCTGCCTTCACCGACGTGTCAGTCTTTTCGATCAACATGACCACGGCGCTCGGCCTCGGCCTGGCCGTCGACTACAGCCTGCTGTTCGTCTCGCGTTACCGCGAGCAGCGGGCGGTGGGCGGCAGGCTGAGCGCGGCGCTGGACGCCACCATGCGTACGGCCGGGCGCACCATCCTGTTCAGCGCGGCCACCGTGGCGGTGGCGCTGCTCAGCCTGCTGGTGTTCCCGCAGTACTTCCTCCGCTCGTTTGCGTTCGCCGGGATCGCCGTGGTGGTCACCACGGCGGCCGCCGCATTGCTGGTCCTGCCGGCCCTGCTGGTGCTGGTCGGCGACCGGATCGACCGGTGGTCGCTTTGCCGTCGCCGGCCCGGTGACATCGGCGGCGAGCGGGCGGCCGCGTTCTGGGGCCGGTTCGCCGCGTTCGTGCTGCGCCGGCCGGTGCTGACCGCGCTGCCGGTGGTGATCGTGCTGCTCGGGCTCGCCCTGCCCTTCACACACGTGAAGTTCGGCGTCGCCGACGACCGGGTGCTGCCGAAGACGGCGGAGAGCCGGATCGTCGCGGATACCGTCCGCCGCGAGTTCAACGACACCGGCAGCGGCGCCACCGTGGTCGTGGCGCAGCACTGGGACAACGGGCCGGGCTCCGCCGTCCGGGTCGCCGAATACGCCGCCCGGCTATCCCGGCTCCAGGGGGTGAGCCGGGTCGACAGCATGGCCGGCTCGCACCAGGGTGGTGTGATCGTGAAGGCCGCCGCGCAGCCGGATCCCCGGTTCGTGACGGGGGAGGCGACCTATCTCTCGGTGATCAGCGACGTGGAGCCGTACTCGAGTGAGGGCGCCGCCATCGCCCGCGCGATCCGCGCGATTCCGGTGCCCGCCGGGGTTCCCATGCTCGTCACCGGGCCGGCGGCGCAGCTGGTGGACATCACCGGCGCGGTCGGCGACCGGCTGCCGTGCGCTCTGTTGCTGATCGCCACCACCACATTCGTGCTGCTTTTCCTGCTCACCGGCAGTGTGTTGCTGCCGATCAAGGCGCTGCTGCTGAACACGCTGACGATGGGCGCGGTCTTCGGTGTCGCCGTCTGGGTCTTCCAGGACGGTCACCTTTCGGGCTTGCTGGGACAGACCGCGGCGCCGCTGGCGGTCGCGATCCCGGTGCTGCTCTTCTGCGTGGCCTTCGGCCTCTCGATGGACTACGAGGTCTTCGTGCTCTCCCGGGTGATCGAACGCCACGAGCAGGGCGCCGACCTGCACACCGCGGTGGTCGACGGGCTCTCCCGCAGCGTCCGGGTGATCACCGCGGCCGCAGCGATCCTGTCGGTGTCGTTCCTGGCGATGCTTACCTCCGGGGTGTCCCTGATCCAATTCTTCGGGCTCTGCGCCAGCCTGTCGATCATCCTGGACGCGTTGCTGATCCGCCCGGTGCTGGTGCCCGCCTTCATGCGGGCGGCTGGGCGGTGGAACTGGTGGGCGCCGCGGTCGCTGCGCGCCCTGCACGCCCGGGTGGGCCTGCGCGAACACGGCTGACAGACACTTCAGGCGAGCAGACCCGTGATCCCGAGTGCGTGTCGCCCGGTCTCCACCATGGTGTCCTCGGGAGTGAGCGGGTGGAACTTCGCCGCGCGGATGTCGCGGTAGCACCGCTCGATCACCGAGCCCTTGAAGAAGGCCGGGCCGCCGGCGACGTCCATCGCGAGGTCGCAGACCTCGACGCCGGCGTCGGCGACCTCGGCAGGATCGATGTCGCCGGGCCGCCCCGGCTCACCTTGGCCATTCCACGATGGTTCGCGGTAGTCGCGCAGGTGCTTCGGTGCGGGGATATCCTGCCGACTCCGGACCTCGATGTAGGGCACCGAGGCCGCCGCGGCCCGGAGACCAGCGACGCCAGCGGGTTGGCGTCCCACTGCACAACGCCAAGTTGCCGCAGCATCCGACCATGTTCCTGGGCCGGTGTGTACGGCCGAGTCAAATCGAAACCTGCGCTTGTGATGTACAGCCCCTGGCGCCATGCGGTGCGGCGTCCAATAGGTCGTCCATCCGCGACGTCACGGGCGCGGGGTGGTATTGCACGATCCGGTCGATGCTGCCGTCGAGCCACTCGGCAAGCGGCTGGCGGTGTAGGTGCGAGGCCAGGTCCACAGTGGTTGCTGGTACGACAACCCAGCCCGCCCGGGTCAGGCCTTGGACGAGCGCACGCGCGAACGGCACGCCACCGTGCACACGCTGCTCGGTCAGGGCGTCGGCTTGCTGGAATGCGCCCGCCGATTGGGCTGGGCGTTGAACACCGTCAAGCGGTATGCCCGGGCCAGTACCGCAAACAATCTGCGACGTCCGCCGCGCTACCGCGAGACGCTGGTCGACCCGTTCCGGGATCACTTGCGCCGCCGGCGTGCCGACGACCCGAAGGTTGCGGTGACGCGGCTTCTCGACGAGATCCGCGAGCTCCACCAGCTCAGAGTTGATCCAGTCCGGTGATGCAGCGGGTCAGTGGACGCTGCCCAGCGAGGAGACGATTGCCCGCTTGGTCTTCGTGTTGCGCACGACGAGCAGGTAGCGGTCGCCCTTCCGGAGTAT
>NZ_JBVJIP010000029.1:0-110374 GCF_055586225.1 Actinoplanes sp. NPDC051388
ACACACCCTATCCCTCCCTATCACACCCCCCCCCCCCCCCCCCCCCCCCCCCCCCCCCCCCCCCCCCCCCCCCCCCCCCCCACCAACCCCCCCCCCCCCCCCCCCCCCCCCCCCCCCCCCCCCCGCCGTTCGGGCCGGGTCAGCAGCCGGTCAGGGCGACCCCGGTGACACCGGGAACCGAGCGCGTCAGGACCGCGACGACGGTCTTCTCGGTGTCGTCGCGCAGCGTCCCCGCGACCGTGGCGATCCCGTCGTGCACGGTGACCGTCCATCGGCCGGCCTCGCCCGCGTACTCGTCCAGCCGGTGCTGGATCTCCCGGATCAGCACGTCGTCATCGCGGATCGCGGCCCGCAGAATGTCGCGCCGGCTGACGATGCCGACCACCCGGCCGTCGTCGACGACCGGCAGACTGCGGACCTCGTGCTGGATCATGACGGCGGCCACGTCCGAGACGTCCGCCTCCGGCGTGGTGGTCAGCGGTCGCCGGGACATCACCTCGCGCACGGTCTGCGGAGGCGCCGGGATCTCGCTGTCGAGGTCACGCCAGAGATGGGCGGTGGGGTCGGTGGGCACCCGGTGCTCGAGCAGATCTCCCTCGCTCACCATGCCCACCAGCCGCCCGTCGTCGTCGATCACCGGCAGCGCCGTGACCGCCTTCTCGGCGAGCAGCGCCGCGGCGCTCGCCACCGACCAGTCCGGCCCGGCGGTGTGTACCGGTCTGGTCATGATGTCCCGGGCACGCATGCCGTCAGCCCGCAGCGGCCAGTTGCTTGGTCAGGTCGACGAGGCGGCTGGTGTAGCCCCACTCGTTGTCGTACCAGCCGAAGACCTTGACCATGCGCCCGCGCGCCTGGGTCAGTGCGGCGTCGAAGACGCAGGACGCCGGGTCGCCGACGATGTCGGAGGACACGATCGGGGCCTCGGTGTAGCGGATGATGCCGTGCATCGGCCCGTCCGCCGCGGCGGCCGCTTCCACCGCCTCGTTGATCTGCGCGGCGGTGACGTCCGTGCCGAGCTGCAGCGTGAGGTCGCTGATCGAGCCGTCGATCACCGGCACCCGCAGCGCCACCCCGTCGAGGCGGCCGGCCAGCTGCGGCAGCACCAGGCCGACGGCTTTGGCCGCACCGGTGCTGGTCGGGATGATGTTGACTCCGGCGGCCCGGGCCCGGCGCGCGTCCTTGTGCGGAGCGTCGAGCACGTTCTGGTCGTTGGTGTACGCGTGCACCGTCGTCAGATAGCCCTGCTCGACCGTGAACGCCTCGTGCAGCACCTTCAGCAGCGGCGCGACACAGTTCGTCGTGCAGGACGCCGCCGACAGGATCTGGTGCCGCACCGGGTCGTACGTGTCCGCGTTGACCCCGGGCACCAGGGTGGCGTCGACACCCTTGCCGGGCGCCGAGATCAGCACCCGGCGAGCGCCCGCCTTGAGGTGCAGCGCCGCGTCGTCGCGGGTGCGCAGCCGGCCGGTCGACTCGATGACCAGGTCGACACCCAGATCGGCCCACGGCAACGTGTCCGGGCTGCGCTCGGAGAACGTCGGGATGCTGTGCCACCCGACGTTGAGCACGTCGTCCGCATAGCCCACCTCGTGGCCGAGGCGGCCGAACGCGGAGTCGTACTCCAGCAGGTGCGCCAGGGTGGCGGCATCCCACAGGTCGTTGATGGCGACCACCTGGAAACCGGCGTTGGAGATGTCCTGCTCCAGCAGCCGGCGCAGGTAGTTGCGGCCGATCCGGCCGAATCCGTTGATCGCGATGCGGTAGGTCATGGTTCCTCCAGGTCTTGTCCTGGTTCCTCCAGGTCTTGTCCTGTCTTCAGCCTTCCGCCAGGACGGCCCGGCGGGCAGGGCCGAAGGACCCCGCCGGACGGGTCAGGCTCACCACCTCGTCCACGTCGGACAGGGCATCGGTGCGGTGGGTGATCAGCAGGACCGTGCGATCGGCCGCGGCGGCTGGAGCAGACGCCGCACGCTCTACGGCGGCGACCATACGGCCGGCCGCGACGACAGCTACGCCGCCCCGGCGGCCGACGCGGCCCGCATTCGCGCTATGTACACCCGTCCCGGCTGGACCCGCCAGGGGCATCGGTTCGCTGCTGCTGCAGCTGGGAGAGAACGCCGCGCAGGCTGCCGGATACACGGCCATCGAACTCGGCGCAACCCTGTCCGGCGAGCCGCTCTACCGGGCGCGGGGCTACCGCGAGATCGGCCGCCAGACGCTGACGGGCGCCAACGGCTCACCGAGCGTCGTCATCGTAATGCACAAACCACTCTCACCCGCCGGGCGCCGCTGATCAGAACGCCAGCGACGCTACCCTCGCCCAGCGCCGCGGTCGTCCAGCGGTTCGCGGCAGAACAATGCAGTCGACCTTGGCATGAGAGATCCATCTGCGGGGTGCATGCGCGGCGGCTGAGGAGCCACGCGGGCTGCCGCGCCAGTCACGGCAGGTCAGTTGCGAAAGATTCTCGTCTACGTCGTGGAGCGCCCGGGGATCGGTGGCTTGCCGAGGAGGGCATGCGGACCGAGTCGGCAGCGCTGGGAGTACGGTGTGCGCGTTCCGAACTCGCGGCTGGGAGGCCTAGGACAGTGAGCAACGACGAGGAACAGGTCACCGCGCGGGCCACCGAGCGCCTTGGTGCGCGGCCGGTTGGCCCGGACAGGTCGGTGGTTGCCCGTGCGTCGGCGGAGGAGACCGACACCCAGGTCTGGTTCGACGAGTTGGGCTGGCGGCTGGTCCCGTACGAGCAGATCCGGCAACGTTGGGCTGCTGACACCTCGTGTTTCGATCAGATGGTCGGTGAGGACTTCTTCGCCGAGTCCTACCCGTGGCTCAGTGACGTTCCAGTGCACTCCGGCGCGGTGCGCGTGCCCGGTGACCTGTACCTCTACTCCGGTATGGACACCGACCTGTACGTCATTGACGGCGACCTCACCGTGGACGGCGTACTGCGTATCTTCGACCACACCGAGTATTGCGGCCTCGTGGTGACCGGCGACCTTACCGTCCACCACCTCATGGTCGAGTTCCACGCCCGGCTGCTGGTGCTCGGCGCCCTCCGGGTCGACGGTGTCGCCTACTTCGACAGCAGCGACGCGGCGGAGGTCGAGGTCATCGGCCCGGTCAGTGCCCGGGCGTGCGTCGTCAACAACGGCTTCGTCGTCTTCAACCAGTCGGACAGCCTTACGCACGACACGAGCGTGCTCATCGACCAGGACTGCGACCTGCTATACGCGGCGATGCGGGCCGGACAGCCGCTGGCGTGACACGGATCGGAGCGGGCAACGGGCATCCAGCTCCCATGCCGCGAATCGCCGAGTGTGGACGGTCGGCGAGATACGGCCGGATGTAGACGTCGAGCCCGGCGTCCAGAGCGTGCTGGGCGGCTGCGATTTGCCGTTTGGGTATCAGTGCCGATCAGCATCACCGTCGTGCAGTGCAGGTCCTCGCGGATCGCGCCCGGATCCGCCATGGCCCAAGGGCACGCGCGGCGCGTCAGGGCTTTCGGCCCACCCCGCCAAAGTCATCTACCTCTGGGATCTGACTGACGTCGGCGGAGGCGGGGCGCCAGCGGGTCACCGACACGACACCCGGCTCCAAGATCTCCAGACCGTCGAAGAAGCGCGCGAGCCGCTCCGGGGTCCGGTTGACGCGCGGATTCTCGCCGGTTTCATTCCACTGCCGCACCATCTCGTCCATCGCCTCGCCATGGATGACGTTGGTGTCGTCGTACACGACGAGGTAGCTGCCCGAGGGCAGCGCCGCAAGCAGCCGACGCACGATGGCGTACGCCTCATCGTCGTCCGTTATGTGGCCCAGGATTCCCATCAGCATGAGCGCGACAGGCTGCGTGAAGTCCAAGATCTTCTCGGCCTCGCGCAGGATCTGGTCAGGTTCGCGCAGGTCGGCATCGATGTAGTTGGTGGCACCCTGGGGAGTGCTCACAAGCAGTGCGCGGGCGTGGGCGAGCACCAGCGGGTCGTGGTCGACGTAGACGATGCGCGATTCCGGGGCCACCGACTGGGCGACCTCGTGGGTGTTGTTGACCGTCGGCAGACCGGTGCCGATGTCGAGGAATTGGCGGATCCTCATCTCCCGGGTCAGATGCGTCACCGCGCGTACGAGAAAGGCCCGAGCGGCAACGGCGATCTCCACGATGTGCGGGTTCAACTCCCGGATCTGATCACCGATCTCGCGGTCGACGGCGTAGTTGTCCTTGCCGCCCAGCCAGTAGTTCCAGACCCGGGCCGACTGCGGCACGGAGCTGTCGAGCTTCGGCCGGTCCTGACCTGGGGACGGTGCGTTGTCTGCCACGGGAATGCCACTCCTCAATTCCTGTCGTGTCGCGTCAATTCGACCCGCCCACAACCTAGACCTGCGGCCAATCCCTCAGCAGGCTGGACTCCGCTGTCCGACTTGTCCAGTCCGGCGCAACCGCCCGGTATCAAAGGCCTGCCCACCCACAGATACCGCCGGCCGCTGCACGACACCGCGACCGCCAGCGACCTGGTCAATCGCGAGTTCACCCGCGGCGCCCCGTGATCAAGACACCGCCGCAGGCGCCCCGCGCGAACGCGCACTCCGAGCGCTGGGTTGGCACGATCCGACGAGAATGCCTCGACCGGATCCTCATCACCGGCGAACGACACTTGGCAATGGTCCTCGCCCAGTACACGGCGCATTACAACGGGCACCGGCCACATCGCTCTCTTGGCCACCGACCACCCGCGCCACGCTCACAAATCGCCAACCAGCCCACCGCCGACGTGCAACGGCGACCGATCCTGGGCGGACTGATCAACGAATACGCGCAGGCCGCGTAGCCAACCGAGATTGTGGGCCCCACAGGCCTCTGCGATGAGCGCTGTGCCCGGCTCACGACCTCGGTACGGGCGCGACCGAGTTGGTCACGACGGTCGACCAGCAGCCGCAACGCCATAGTGGTGTCGTCCACGACGACATGCCGCAGGCCGTCGGTGCGCGGGGCGACCACGGCGACGCTGCAGGCGTCGACCGGGTCGGTATTGCGGCCCTGGCCGCTGGCGAAGACCCCGGGCCCGGGCGGACGGCTTCGCCGGGACGTCCAACACGGTCTCGCCGTCGGCCGACCAGGCGCTGGGCGACGTGCCGGCCTACCTGCGGATAGGTCGTATCGGAATGACGATTATTGCTGACGGGTGACGGCCCGCACCAAGGCTGTCGATCACGCATGGATCACACAACGGACCACGCGAGGACCAGCCTCGCCCTTGTAGTAGCTACCGGGTCCGAGTCTGCCGTAGCCGACCCCGGTACGTCTCATTGGCAACCGCTCCGCACAGGTGCAGATACGTCGGCCCTGCGACCAGTGGCGCCAGCCAGGGGCCGCCCGTGCACCCCCCGCTCGGCAGGTCCAGGATCGAACATCCAGGGCGGACCCGTCGGTTTGGCACCAGCTTCGGGACGCGTCTCCGGGTCGCGGCCGCCCACTGGTACGCCGTCCTGGAAACGGCCGATTGCGGGACGACGCCCACCCGGCGCCGCTCAGCCTGGCCGTTGATAGAGGGCGATGGTGGCTCCGGATATCCGCCACAGGGCGACCCGCTGGAAGTCGTCCCGCAGAACGCCTCGAGCCGTCGGTGTCCGTACTGTTGGATCGGTCGGGTGGTCGTTGACCATGAGCCACACCCGTTGGACGCCGGCCAGCCGGGTGGCCCCGTCGGGATACTCCTCGGCGATCAGGCTCGCCGACTGCGCCGCCGAGCGGCGCAGCAGCACGTCCCGCGGCCGGTACGCCGCCTCGATCTGGTAGTAGTCCACTCCGGCGCGCAGCGTCCGGCTGCGGTCCTGGTACAGGATCGCGTCGCCGGGCAGGCCGTGGCGCTGGAAGAGCCGGACGGCACCCCGGTAGTCCGCCCCGTTCTTCGCCGTCGGTTCGCGCACGTCCCGCTGCCCCGGGTACACCGTGGCCGCCACCACGGCTAGGACCAACACAATGCGCAGTAGCTGAACCGGTCCCGCAGGATCGGCCCGCACGGTGGCGATTGCGGCCAGCAGCGCCAGCGGCGCCAAGACCACGAGCAGGTAACGCGGTACCCACAGCGGCTGGACGAGCACCGAAATGACGGCGAGGGCGGCCGGCGGAGCCAGCAGGAGGGCGCTAATCTCGACCATCCGGTCGATCGGCCGCCACGCGGCAAGCAGCGCCAGGCCGATCAGCAGCCACGCGGCAGGCCTCGAGCCGACCAGCGCGGCGGGTGCCGCGCCCAGCCCGCCAGGTGTTACCGGACCCGCCCAGAACGCTGTCTCGCGCTGCCCGGCCACCAGCCAGAACAGCGGCACGAGCATCAACAGGGCCACCAGCACGGTCGCCGCCCACGCAGCCGGCGTCCGCCACGATCGCTGACGCCGCCACTGGTACCCGACCGCGACGGCGTGCGCGGCGAGGGTGGTCAGGGCGACGATGTGGCTGAGCCCGAGCAGCACGACGGCCAGGCCGTAGCCGATCCACCGGGCCGCTCCCGGACGCTGTTGCGCGCGGTGCAGCAGCAGCAGCGCCAGTACGGACAGCAGGCAGCTGAACGCGTACGGACGGGCCTCCGCGGCGTAGCGGGAGGTGTTGGGTATCAGGCAGAGGAACAGCCCGCCCAAACCGCCGACCAGCGGGCTGAACAGCCGCCGGCCCAGCTCGCCGGCAAACCCGACCGCGACGGCCATGGCCACTATCGAGGGCAGGCGCAGATCCCACACCGATGTGCCGGCCAGTTGCGTCCAGGCGTGCATCAGGAAGTAGTACGTCCCGTGGGCGGCATCGACGTTGTGGATCATGGCCCAGATCTGTCCCGTGGACCGCCTCGCCACGTCGGCTGTGGCCACCTCGTCCCAGCTGAGTACCGGTCGGGTGGCGCCGACAGCACCGATCACTCCCATGAGCAGGCCTGGACCCAGGCTAGGCAGCAGCAGGCGGATCAGATAGCCGCGGAGGTGGGGTCGAGCCCCCGAGCGGGCGGACGACAGGGAGCCAGGCGGCTCCACCTGACCGGCGGGCACCCGCGAACCCGATCCCCCCAACGGAGGCTGGACAGATTCCGACGGTGTCGGATGGGGCGTTCCGGGCATGGCTCTCCCCTACGTCGCCGGGATACCAACCGAACCTAAAGGCCCCGCCACGACCCATGCCAGGAACCAGCGGAGCCAATCTCGGGAGCTCAGAACGCGATTCAGTGCGCTCACCAAACAGGTGCCAGCCAACCGACTCCCCCGACTCGTCGCGGGCTCCAGCCACGCGCCACGACTCGTCACTAGGCGGCATCGTCGGTCCACCAGCAGCACGAGCCGACATGGCCAGCGGACAAAGAGGTAGGAGGTCGACCGTGCCGCCGTGCTTCGGCATGGCATAGACAACCGATCGAGGGTGCCGTACGACTCTGGTGTGGACAGCGCATTGTTCTTCATCTTTGCCGGGGCCGTCGTGGTAGGTCAGAGCAGCCTTCCAGAGTTTGCGTGGCTGCCGCCGCTACATTGGCTGGTTCCTGCGAGCAGATGACGTACTCGGGCGAGGTCGGCTGCGGGCGGAACATCGATGACGGCCACCCCGAACATGCCTACGCCGGCTCCGTTGCATTATCTGTTCGGCGAGCGCGACGAATTCCTCGGCCGCCGCCGGTCAGATGGCTCGAGCGAGACAGGTGAACGCCGCGGCGAGTCTGGTGGCCGGCGGAGTGTCGAGTGCGATGTCGTAGTGGCCGCGTCGCAGATTCTGTACGAAGGCGTGCCCGGCGATGACCACTTGGGCTGTCCGATCGGTCTGGAGTCCGCGCATAGGTCGCAGTCTTCGCTTGAGCTGGCCGTGATCGGCCTCGATCGGATTGTTCGCGTACTGCTCGACGTGGTGCCAGGCCGAGGGGAGCAGCTCGTCGAGCACGGCACGGTAGACCAGCGCGGCGTCGGTGACCACCTCACTCGGCGTCAGCTTCAGCGTCCGCAACGCCCGGGCGAAGAACCGGCGGGCGGCCGTAGCGTCCCGGCGCGCCGAGAGCAGCACGTCCATGACCTGACCGTGCTGGTCGACCGCCCGGTACACGTAGCGCCACACGGCGTTGACCTTGACGTACGTCTCGTCGACATACCAACGGTCGCCAGGTGAGTGGCGAGCGAATCGGGCGGCACCGGCCAGCAACGGGGTGAACCGCTGCACCCATCGGTACACCGTCACGTGGTCGACCTCGATCCCGCGTTCGGCGAGCAGCTCTTCGACATCGCGGTAGGAGAGCCCGTAACGCAGGTACCACCGGACCGCCACCACGATCACCTCGGCCGGGAAGCGGAACCCGGTGAACGCGGACGGGGGAGGCGACCAGAGACGTGAACGCGCGGCATGCTTCACCGGTCAAGCCTGCCTTGATCCCCGACGAGCTAACGCAACTGAGCCGTCGCGCCTGTTCAACGGAGAGCGCCGGTACGGAGGCCGAAACCCAATGGCTCGTCACGCCGTGTCGGAGCGAGCACGGCCCGAGGGTCAGCGAAATACTCCTCGGCGGTTTCGTCGAAGACCGCTAACGACTGCCTGTCGTCTCGCTGTGTACGGCGTCTCCCGTCACGCACATCATCGACCGCGCACAGGCCGAGTAGGCCATGCGGTCTCCAGCAGATACACGGGGCCGCCGTCGCCGAATACGTGGATGTCGGCGCCGCTCACCCCGTAGGCGAAACCCGCGACCGCGGTGATCTGTTGGGTCACCGCAGACGGGGCCGGACCCGCCGCAGCGCTCACTGGGGTGGCCGCTCCGTGGCCGGATCTGCCGCCGGCAGGGCGGCATAGTGATGGACGATGACTCCCCGCCCTGCGCGCCGTACGCGCTGGCCCCAGGGCCCGCTTGGCTGCACGGTGAGTATCAAGTTCGAAACGGCGAACCCCGGTCTGCCCGCTCATCGGGGGCCGCGTCGGGCGCGATGTTCTGGTTGACGTGGAACGCGTTCCCGGGATCGTAGCGGCGCTTGACGTCGACCAGCCTCGCGAAGTTGTCGCGGTAGCTGGCTCGCACCCGGTCGGGACCCTCGTCGTCCATCATCATGTTCACGTAGGCGCCGCCGGCCGAGTGCGGGTGCAGGGCGTCGTGGTACTCACGGGCCCACGCCGTCATCCGGTCCAGGTTGGCGGGCGCGGGGTCGACGCCCACGATCACCTGGGCATACTTCGCCTGACGGTAGGCGTACGCCGTCTCCTCGGCACCGATGCGCTGGGCGGCACCGCCGACCGGGTAGAGGTGCATGGTCGACTGCGGCGTCGGGAGCCTGCTGCCGTACTCGACGTGGATCGCGATCGCGTCGTCGGTGAGATCGTCGACGAAGTCGGCCTTCCAGTACCACTGCAGGCCGGGGGGGGAAAAGCGGGTCGAAGACCGATTGCAGGGCCGGCCAGGGCACCTCACCAACCCCGTCGAGCAGCGGGTCGAGCGCGCGCATCGGCGCCAGCAGCTCCGCTGCGTCGGCGGCGGGCCCGTTGAAGCACCACATGACCGCAGCCACGGTGCGTCCCCGCAGTTCGGCGGGGAAATCATCGACAGTCGGGACGACGAGGAAGCCGAACCAGCCGTTGAGGTTCTCCGGCGCCTCCGCGAGGAGTCGATCCCACGCCCGCATGACCTCGTCCCCGCGCGTGACGTCGAAGAACATCGGTCCGGCCGCGACGTTGCGCACCGGGTGACCGCGGAACGAGAAGGAGGTCACGACACCGAAGTTGCCCCCGCCGCCGCGCAGCGCCCAGAACAGATCCGGGTGGCGCGCGGCGTCGGCGGTGACCATCGTCCCGTCGGCGAGCACCACATCGGCGGCCACCATGCTGTCGATGGTGAGCCCGAACTGCCGGGCCAGATAACCGATTCCGCCGCCCAACGTGAGGCCGCCGACGCCGGTAGAGGAGATGAACCCGCTCGGCACAGCCAGCCCGAACGGATGAGTCGCGTGATCGACATCGCCCCAGACGGCGCCACCCTCGACCCGGACGATGCGCTCGGCCGGATCTACGTGGACCGAGCGCATCGCCGAGAGGTCGATGACGAGCGCGTCGTCCCACACGCCCAGACCGCCCGCGTTGTGACCGCCGCCGCGAACGGCGATCGTCAGGCCAAGGGCACGTGCCGTAGAAACGGCAGCCATCACGTCGGCGGCATCGACGCAGCGGGCAATGACGCGCGGGCGCCGATCGATCGCGCCGTTGTAGACGGCGCGGGCCTCGTCGTAGCTCGAATCGCCGGGCTCGATGAGCTCCCCGCGGAAACCGGGCACATCGATCCGCCCGCTCCGTTCGGACTTCGCAGTGGTGTCAGTGGTCATGCCGGAGACGCTAGGAGCCGCCCAACCCCGCAGACATCGGGATAGCGCCCCCAATTCTGCGTCGCCGACCCCCAGATCAGACGAAGCCGCTGATCCCGAGACGCCGCGCGGCCTCGGCGGCCTCGAGCCGGGAAGTGGCTCCGAGCTTGGTCAGCACCGCTCCGACATGGTGCTCGACCGTCTTCGGTGACAGCACCAGCTCGCCGGCGATCTCGGCGTTGGACAGGCCTCGCCCGAGCAATCGCACCACCTCCAGCTGTCGGTCGGTGAGCCCACCGGGGTTGCGACGGGTACTGCTGGCTCGGCCGCGCGGCGTAGCAGCACCCAGGTCGCGCAGCCGGCTTCTGGCCAGCGGAAGGACGGCGGCGGCGCCCAGCCGGTCGAGGATCTCGATTGCTTCAGCGACGTCCCCAGTGCTACCCGAGCCGAGCAGCGCCAGCGCCTGTGGGTACGGTTCGCCGAGTTGCTCCCATGCCTCGGCCGCCAGCCTCGGCGCGCCGGCCAACTCCAGGGCGTACGGCTCGAGCAGCCCCCCAGGTACGTCGCCGAGTACTCCGCCTCGCCAACGCCAGATCGCCAGGCCGCCGACCTCCCAAGGCGAACCCTGCCGGAGCGCAAGCTCGTAGACGTCGCGGGTTACCGCGTCGATTCCGGCGGCGTCGTCATGCAGCCACGCCCACTCGGCTCGCAGGCAGGCCATCGGCAGCAGCCGCTGCAGCTCGGCGGTGGCCAGGGCAACCTCCCAGCCATCGTGCAGCAGAGCGGCCGCATCGGGCTCACCGCGGCGCATCGCAATGCTCGCCCGGACCACCAAGGACGGCGCCCGGTTCATGTTCGGTGCCTTCTCGACGTCCAACTGGGCCGCCGTGAAGTCGCCCGTCGCCAAAGCCAGCAGAGCGCGCGTGACATGCAGGTAGTCGATGTAGATCTGCAGTCCCCGATCGTGGGCCAGCGCCATCGCCTGCTCGAAGAGCCGGGTCGCGGCCGGGATCCGGTGGGCGGTCATGCACCTCCAGGTGGCGTTGACCAGAGCGCGGCACGCAGTATCGTCGTGACCGAGCCGGCCGGCCGTCTGGGCGGCCTCGAAGAGCAGCTCCAACCCCGCGTCCAGATCGCGGAGGGCCACAGCGGTGCCGATGTTGACCCGGGCATGGACGACCGTCTCGGTGTCACCCAGGGCCTCCGCGATCTCAGCCGCTTGCTCGCCCAGCATGATGGCCTCCTCGACGCGTGGGGCCAGCATCGCGAGTTGGGACTTGTTGCTGAGCGCCATCGCAAGCTCCCGACACGGCGCAGCATGGTTGAGCCGGGTCACGAGAATGTCGACAGCCTCCTGGGCGGCAGCTTCGGCACTCGCGCGGTCACCGCTCGTCCACCGCACCCGAGAGAGCCAGCGCAAGGTGTCGCTGGTTCGGCGCGGATCACCTAATTGCCGACGCAAGGCAAGCGCACGCTCGCGGGCGTGCACGGCAAGGTCATCCCGTCCGGCCGAATACGCCTCAGTCGAGAAGTCGTCGAACGCGTCGGCACGTTCGCCCGGCGCCAGCAGCTCCTCGTGCTCCAGCACCTGCTCGAACAGGTCCGCGGCCTCCCGGTGCGAGCGGGAAGCGGCAGCCTGGTTGGCCGCGCTGAGCCCATGCCGGACCACCGCGGCGGCGTCGCCAGCGCGCCAGGCGTGGTGGGCGAGCCTGGCATCGGGAGCCTCGACGGCGATGAGTGCACGGAGGACCGCGCGATTGTGCTCGCTTCGACGCTGACCCGACAGCGACTCCTCAATCACCCAACGCGCCAGCTCGTGCCGGAACCTGATCCCGTCACGATCGGCCGTGAGCAACCCGTGTCTCTCGCACGAGGCGACATCGTCTTTCCCACCCAGACACGCTTCGACCAGCCACGGCTCCGCCCGGCCTGGCACGACACTGACCAACTCCGCGGTGGCCCTGGCGCTTCGCGGCAGCCGTCCGAAGCGGCCGAGAACGGCATCGCGCACGCTGGCCGGCACCCGCTCCATGCCGGAGGCGAGCGCTTCAGAAACGAAGAAGGGGTTGCCCCCCGTGACGCGATGCACGGCCTCAGCGTCGACACCCGGTGCCGTCAGGCGTCGTACGGCGTCGAGGCTCAATGGCGCCAGTCCGATCCGCCGGCAATGAGAGGAAGGTGCTGCGGCGAGGGTGCGGTGCAGGGGGTGGTCGGCGGGCATCTCGTCGTCACGAAATGTCAGCAGCAGCAGGAGCGGCAGCTCCGGCACGCGTCGCGCCAGATAAGTGAGCACGTCGAGCGTTGCCTCGTCGGCCCAATGCACGTCGTCCACGACGCAGATCGTCGGTTCGGAGCGCAGCACCTCGTACAGCTGACGCCCGGGATGCGTGGCCAGGTCGGGCCGGTCGACCAGCCCGTCGACGAGCTCGAGCACAGCGCCCAACGGCCGCGGCGCCAAGAGATCGTCACACCCTCCACTCAGCAGACGACGGCCGGGAGCCAACCCCGCCAGGAACTCCCGCACGAGGCTGGTCTTCCCGATACCGGCCTCTCCATGGACGAGCACGAGCCGGCCCCGGCCGCGATCCAGAGCCTCGGCCGCCGCGTCGAGCTCAGCCCGCGGACCGGACCGCTCCAGTAGCACCATCCGGTCATCCTCGCGCATCGCACCGTGCGTTTCTAATCGTGCTCTGGTGCCGTCTGCGTTGTGGTGGAGAAGACGGCTCTGTTCGGATCAGGCCGCGGACCGCACACGCCAAGCCGACGCCTGCGCAGCACGCCACCGCGCCGGCTCCCGGCGGTGCGCACAGCGCTGCCCTGGCGAGGGATCTTCACACGAGCCACTGCGGCAAGGTCATGCCACCGAGTGACGCACCGTTCCGGGACTGACGCTTCTCCCAACGTTCTCCCCGGTCAGCTACGGAGGCCTGGGCAGCTATGGCTGTCTAGGCCTTCGCACTATTGCGGCCGATCCGACCACCGACCAGCTACCGGGAAAGTGCGACACGGCAGCCGAGCGCTTCTTCGCCTACGAGGCGCCCAGCGGACCAAAGATGGAGTGCGTACTTCTCGGCATCCGGATCTGCCCGATGACAGCGCATTGCCAGCCACAACACCCCTGGGCAACACCAATGCGAGGGTGCGAGTCCTCAGTTCGTGAAAATAGCGGTCTTGAGGATCTCGTTCGCCCGGCGCAACTCCGCGTTCTCCCGGCGCAGCCGCTTCAACTCCGCTGACTCCTCCGTGCTCACTCCGGCGCGCTGCCCACCGTCAACCTGGGCCTGGCGGACCCATTTGCGCAGTGTCTCCGCGGTGCCGATGCCGAGCTTCTGGGCGACCGCAGTGATCGCGGCCCAGTCGGACTCGTAGTTCGGCCGCACCTCGGCGACCATCCGCACCGCCCGCTGTCGCAGTTCGGCGGGGTACGGGGAAGGGCGTGACATGACTCGATCCTCCACAAGAGGTCGGGCCGATATCAAACCCGGGGCGGTTCACCTGCCGGTCCATTGCGTTGCGGGATTAGCGAACACGCCGAGCCAACCGGGCAGATTTGTGGATTACCTGGGCGACGCAATCCTTGGCTGCCGTGACCGGTGCGAGCCCGGCCGTAGTACGAGCGTCGCCACGGCAGGTGCCAGCAACGTCCGGGGCGGGTCGACCAGCCCGGCGACTCTGAGGAACGCCCGCCCGAGCCGGGGATCATCTGCCGCGCCGGCGAACGACTTGGCAAGGTAGCGGTTGAGGACCCGAACCTGGACGGTGCGCCGACCCGCGACCGTCGGGAAGGCCAAATCGCCGCCTGTGGCCATGTTCCATGGTACGTCGACGATTCGGCCGATCTGCCGAAGGAATGCGACCGGCCGGGGTGTGGTGTGCCGCTCCAGGTGGGCGCGTAAGGTCAGCGCTTGCAACGCCGCCACGCTCATTCCTTGACCGTAGATGGGGTTGAAGGTGCACATTGCATCGCCGATCACCAGCAGGCCGTCAGGAAACACGGAAAGCCGTTCGTAGCGGTGTCGCACGCTCGCGGGGTGGCGGAACGCGACGGGCTGATCAAGCGGTTCTGCGTCGCGCAGGGCGTCTTTGATGTCCGGGAACTGCAGAGTGGCGGCGAAGCCGGTGAAGCCCGCGGGATCGGTCGGCGGGTGGTCGCCGAGGATCCCGAACAAGGTGACGAGGAAGCGGTCGTTCTCGATTACCGCGAGTGCTCCGCCCCGCGGGTGGTCGGGTGTCGGCGCGTTGAGGATCCCCAGACCTCCGTCGAGCAGTCCGGGAACCAGCCGGTAGGTCCGGGTGGCATACCCGATACCGATGTCGACACGATCCACCGGCGGACGCGGGTATCCGAGCATCTCGAGCCAGGTCGGGGTGCGAGAACCGCGGCCGGTGGCGTCCACGACCAGGTCTGCGGTCAGGGCCTGCTCCGCCGTGCCGTCGAGTCGTCGGACCACTCGCGCACCGGTGACGCGGCGGTTGTCGGATGTGGTGGTGAGTCCGGCGACATCGCATTGGTCCATGAACTGCACGGACGGCAGCATGCGCACTCGTGCCCGCAGGGCCGCCTCAAGCATCGGCCTGCTGGCTTGCAGCGCCAGCAGGCCCGACGGACCGGGTTGCAGTCGGTGATCCCCGAAGTAGGCCCGGAGGTCCTCCAGCAGGTCCCCCGCCGGGGCGCCGAGTCCGACCAATTCGGTTGTGAGACCGTCGAAGAGCTCCTCCAAAGCCTGCTGGCCTCCCGCGAGCAGCCCGTGAATGTGCCGTGATTGCGGCACCCCGCGACGGTGCGCTGCTCCATGCGGAAGCTCATCGCGCTCGACTATCACCACCTCGGCGTAGGCGTCGGAAAGTACCCGGGCAGCCAGCAGACCTGCCATGCTTCCGCCGAGCACCACGGCCCGATCACCAGCTGTGTGCACCACAACCTCCTCAGTCCGGTTGCGAGGGAAAGGGCCCGCGGCCTTCTGAAGGCGTCGTGGGTGATGCAACGGGCCACCGCTCAGGCTCGAGTGAGATCACGACGAGTGGTCCGGCGATCGCCTGTGGAGAACGGCGCCAACGAGCTGCGTACAGGTCGCGGGCCTGTTCCCATGCCGGTTCCTGTGCGGCGACGAGGTGGGCGGTGCCGTACCGGATTCGCCCGGCGGTCATCACCGTCACGGCGGTCGGCGTGGAGAAGTTGCGCCACCAGCCCGAACGCTGCACCTGCTGCGGCCGAATCACAAGACGCTCGCCTGCTCGGGCGTATTGCACGGGCAGGGCGTACTTCCGTCCAGTGCGCCGCCCGACGTAGTGCAGCTCGATGACCATCCCGCTGATAAGCCGATGGGCGCGAGAACGCAGCACGGCGAGCACCAGGCCGTTTCCCTGCGGCAGTTTCATGGTTCTCGTTGATGGCTATGGGGAGCAATACGCATGATTGCCGCCTTCGTTTGGTGTGCACCCGACGGTAGGGCGGCCGAAGCAGCGGCGGCATCGGTGCGGGCACGCATTCTCGCCGGAGGCGTTGGCGGCGAACACGTAGCCCACGGAAGCTCCCGGCGCAGCGCTTCGGGGATAGGGTGTCTCCGTGGCCGGCCAGCGAATCGGGTTCGCCACGGCCACGGATGGCGTCCGAATCGCCTACGCAGTCAGCGGCCGCGGCCCCGTCGTGGTGGTTGCGCCCCATTGGTTCTCACACCTCGAACTGGAGTGGGACAGCCCCGTCCGACGGCACTGGATCGCCGCCTTGTCCGCCGGCAACACCGTGATCAGGTACGACCTGCGCGGCACCGGTCTGTCCGACCGGGGAGTTGACGCCCAGTCGCTGGACCTATGGCTGGATGACCTCGCGGCCGTACTCGACGCGGCCGGCGTCGACCAATGCGCGTTGCTCGGGGTGTGTCAGGCCGGCCCGATCGCGGTCGCGTTCGCCGCGCGCCGTCCCGAACGCGTCCGCGCCCTCGTCCTCTATGGCACCTACGCCCGGTGCGGACCACTGGGCACCAGGCAGGACGCCGAAGTGCGCATGATCGACGCGATGGTACGGCCGGAGACGGACATGCCACGCGCGCTACGCGAGGTGTTCGCTCGGCTGCTACTGCCGGACGCCACCCCTGACGTGGTCACAGCGTTCGTGATGCTCCAGCAGGCCAGCGCGGCACCCGGCGACATGGCCCGGATCAACGCCGCGCACACCGCCGTAGATGTCACCGCAGAGGCCGCCAGAGTTACCGCACCGACGCTTGTGCTGCACCTGGACGAAGATGCGTTCGTGCCCTTCGAACAGGGCCGCATTCTCGCCGGGCTGATCCCGGGCAGCCAGTTCGTGCCACTGCAGGGGCGCAACCACGTACTGTCATCCGACGAGCCCGCCTGGTCACGGCTGCTCACGGAGGCGTCGGGCTTCCTCGGAGCCGACCATCGGGCCGCGGAAGAGGTCTCATTCACCGACCGCCAACGCGAGATCATCGGCCTTGTCGGTCAGGGCCGCGGCAACGAGGAGATCGCTGAGCGTCTTCACCTGTCGACGCGCACCGTCGAACGCCACTTGTCGAACATCTACGCAAGACTCGGCGTCAACGGCAGAGCGGCCCGCGCGGCAGCCGCCGTCGCGGCGCAACGGCTTTCTTGACCTCACGGCCGCGCACATGCCAAACCGGGCGCCGTGTACCTGCCGATAATGCCATCCGGGCAGCTCAGGCGGCGGGCTGGTACTCGCGGAGGATGCCGCCGAGGCGGTCACGTCGGTGGACGGTCAGGTGGGCGAGGCGATCCGGGTCAGTGATCGGTTCGGGTAATGGGACGAGCGGCCGGGCGCCGGCGATGCCCTGGTGTGACCTGTGCTCGTTGTAGAAGATCTCGAACTCGCGCAACGCGTGCAGTAGGTGCGGTTGGTTGAAGATCAGCGTCCGGTCCAGCAGTTCGCGGCGGCAGGTACGCACCCAGCGTTCCATGATCGAATTCATCCGGGGCATCTGGACGCCGCTGAGCACAACCATGATCCCCGCGTCGGCGAGGACAGCGTCGAACAAGGCCGGGTACTTGCCGTCACGGTCGCGGATCAGGTACTTCACCCGGCATCCCGCTTCTTCGATGTCCATCAACAGGTTGCGGGCGGTCTGGGTCACCCACGCGGCGCTCGGATGCGCAGTGGCGCCGAGGATCCGGATACGGCGGCTGCCGTGCTCAGTGACGGCCAGGACGTACATCCTCGTCCCGGTCAGGGTGATCGTCTCGATGAAGTCCGCGGCCAGCAATACGTCGGCCTGCGACCGCAGGAACTGCGACCAGGTGGTGGCGGCCCGCTCCGGGGCGGGGTCGATGCCTGCCTCTCGCAGGATTGCCCAGACCGTGGATGCGGCGACTTTCACTCCCAAGGTGAGCAGTTCCCCGTGTACCCCGTACCGTTCGAAAACCCGGTTTCGGCTACGCAGCCTGGGAGTACTCGCTGATCAGACCGTTGAGTACGCGTGTCCGGCGTAGCCGCACGGTGGCCAGATCCGTGACCGGGGTTGGGGACACATCCAGGGCTGGTGGGCGTTGCTCGCGGCCTTGATGGGGTCTGTGCTCGTTGTAGTGCCGGACGTATTCTTCGAGCGTGGCGAGCAGGTGCCGCGCGTTGTAGATCAGGATCCGGTCGAGGCACTCGCGGCGCACCGTGCGTACCGTGCGGCGTAGGCGTTCGCGCGGGGCGCCCGCGGCGGCGTCCGCACGATCTCGACGCTGCGGGTGCCGAAAACCTTGTCCGTCCTGGTCACGGGCGCTTTGAACGCTGAGATGGGATCGCCCTGCGGTGACGATCTCTCGCAACTCGTGGCCGAACTGCTGAACCGCCACGGTCTGCCGGCCGACGCCCTGACGGTCGAGATCACCGAGACGATGATGCTGACGACTCGGCGACAACCAGCAGCGTCCTCGACCAGCTCGCCGCGATCGGGGTCGAAGTATCGATCGACGACTACGGCACCCGCCACTCGACCCTCTCCCACCTGCGGCGGCTGCACACCGCCGGCGAGCTGAAACTCGACCGCTCGTTCATCGCCGACCTGCGGACCGGGCCGCGCTCGGCCGTCATCGTCCGGTCCACCATCGACCTGGCGCACGCGCTGGGCCTCACCGTCGTGGCCGAAGGCGTCGAGGACGCCGACACCCTCGCCCCCTGCGCGAGTGGAGTTGCGACCTCGCCCAGGGTTACCACATCGGCCGGCCCGCCCCAGCCTGCGACGTGACCAGCCACCTGAGCGCGGCGGTCCCCGCGCCGACCCAGTAGGCGATCGAGGGGCTACAGAGTCAATCGCCCGCGGCTCTGTACGACTGGACTCAGATATGCAAGAGTTGGATCCAATTTTGTGCATCATGGATACGTGGGAGCAGCGACGTGCTCAAGCAGGAGGACAACGACCTCGTCACCCGAAGCGGTCCCGGCACCCCGCTCGGTGGGCTGATGCGGGCCTACTGGCAGCCCGCCGCCCTGGTGTCGGAGATGTCCGCAGACCGCCCGGTCAAGCCGGTCCGGCTGCTCAGTGAAGATCTCGTGCTGTTCCGGCGCGATGACGGCGGCTGGGCCCTGCTCAGCCGGTTCTGCGCGCACCGCAGCGTCGACCTCGCCTACGGGCGCCTCGAGGACGGCGGCCTGCGCTGCCTCTATCACGGCTGGCTGTACGGCGCGGACGGCCGCTGCCGCGAGCAGCCCGCCGAGCCCGCGCACAGCCGGTTCGCCGACAAGATCCGGATCGCCAGCTACCCCTGCGTCGAGCGCAACGGCATCGTCTTCGCCTACCTCGGTGAGGGCGAGCCGCCGCCGTTCCCGCACTACGACTGCTTCCAGGCGCCGGAGGAGTACTCGTTCGCCTTCAAGGGTCTGTGGGAGTGCAACTGGCTGCAGGGCGTCGAGGGCGGCATCGACCCGAGCCACGTGTCCTTCCTGCACCGGTTCATCGCCGAGGACCCCCGTGAGGTGTACGGGCAGCAGTTCAGCGAGGTCGTCGAGGGCACCGGGCAGAAGCTCTCCAAGCTGGTGGGCAACAGTTACCGCCCGGACATCGAGGTGGAGCCCGCAGAGCACGGGTTGCGCGTCTTCGCCATCCGGAAGCTGACCGAGCAGATGCGCCACGTACGCATCACCAATCTGGTTTTCCCCAACGCGTTCGTGGTGCCGTTCGGCAACTCCAAGGTCTTCATGCAGTGGCACGTGCCGATCGATGACGAGAACCACTACTGGTACATGATCTTCTACGACTTCGCCGAGGAGACGGACCGGGAGACGTTGCTCGCTCAGCGCCTCGCCGAGGTCTCGCTGCCGGACTACCGTCCGCTGCGCAATCGCGCCAACAACTGGGGATACAGTCCGGCCGAGCAGCGCGATCTCACGTACACGGGGATGGGGCTGGACATCAACGTCCACGACCAGTGGGCCGTCGAGAGCATGGGCCGCATCCAGGACCGCACGGTCGAGCGGCTCGGCGTCTCGGACCGGGCGGTGACCGCGAACCGCCGCCTGCTGCTGCATGCGATCGAGACGTTCGAGTCCGGCGGGCCCCTGCCGGCCCGGGCGGTGGACGAGACGACCGCGGCGGCGCTGACCGGTCCGCTCACCGTCGACACCGTGGCGCCCAGCGAGACGTGGGAGCAGATCTGGCGCGAGCGCGAGGCCGAACGCCGCAAGAAATCGCCCTGGGCGGGTGGCCGTGGCTAACTTCGACGAACGGGCGATGGCCGACGGGGGCGGCGGCTCGAACGCCCGGCCGCTGCTGGCCGCGGAGCGCGGCGGTTTCGTCGACCGCCACCAGTTGTGGACCGACGCGCAGTACGCGGCCGCCGCCCAGATGCGCCGGGTGATCGACGAGCTGGGCCTGGAGATGGTCCGGTTCTCCTTCGCCGACCAGCACGGCGTGTTGCACGGCAAGACCCTGACCCGGGCCGCCCTGCCCGCGGCGTTGCGCTCGGGCGTCACCGCGCCGAGCTCGCTGCTGCTGAAGGACACCTCCGGCCGCTCGGTGTTCGCGGTCTTCAGCGCCGACACCGGGGTCGGCGTCGACGGCTTCACCGGTGCCGGCGACGTGGTGCTGGTGCCCGATCCGACGACCTTCCGGGTGCTGCCCTGGGCGCCGCGCACCGGGTGGGTGCTCTGCGATCTGCGTTTCCCGGATGGGTCCGGCGTGCCATTCTGCACCCGGAGCATCCTGCGCGACCAGCTCGCCCTGCTGGACCAGGCTGGTTTCGCGATGACGGTCGGCGTCGAACTGGAGTTCCACGTGTTCCGCGCGTCCGAGGCCACGATGACCGACGACCGGGCGGGTGTGCCGGGCGCGCCGGGCCGGGCGCCACTGGTCGGCCCGGTCAGCACCGGCTCGCAGCTGCTGCTGGAGGACGGCCTGGACCGGATCGACGGCCTGGCCCAGGATCTGCGTAGCGGGCTGCACGCGCTCGATCTGCCGCTGCGCTCGGTCGAGCTCGAGTTCGGCCCCAACCAGCTGGAGATCACGCTGCAGGCCGCGAACGCCGCACGGGCTGCCGACGACGTGATCCTGACCCGGTCGGCGGTGCGGCAGCTGGCCCGGCGCAGCGGCCACCACGCCACGTTCATGGCCCGTCCGGCCGGTCCGTCGGTCGTCTCCGCGGGCTGGCATCTGCACCAGTCGCTGCGCGACGTCAAGACCGGCAATGCGGCCTTCGACGGAATGTCCGAGACGGCGCGGCAGTATCTGGGCGGGTTGCTCGCCCATGCCCGGGGCGCGACGGCGTTCACCACGCCGACGGTCAACGGCTACAAGCGCTATCGCGCCTTCTCTCTGGCCCCGGACCGGGTCTGTTGGGGCGTGGACAACAAGGGTGCGATGGTGCGGGTGGCGGGGCTCGAGCAGGATTCCGGCGTACGCCTGGAGAACCGCTGCGGCGAACCGGCCGCCAACCCCTATCTGTACGTCGCGTCCCAGGTGATCAGCGGGCTGGACGGCATCCGCAACGACCTCGATCCGGGTCCGCCGGTCACCGACCCGTACGCGGCGGACGCCACCTCGCTGCCTGGCTCGCTCGGTGACGCGGTGGACGCGCTCGTGGCGGACCCGGTCTTCGCCGAAGCGCTCGGGCCGGAGGTCGTGGCGTGGTACGCCCGGCTCAAGCGCGAGGAGTTCGCCCGCTATCTCGCACACGTCTCGGATTGGGAGCAGCGTGAGTATTTCGATCTCTTCTGAGGAGCCGTTCCTGATCGACGGCGAGTGGGTGGCGCCCGGCGACCGCGAGACGTTCGCGGTCACCGACCCGGCCACCGGCGGCGAGCTGACCCGGGTGGCCCAGGCGACCGCCGCGGATGTGGACGCGGCGGTGGCGGCGGCCGGCCGGGCGTACGCCGACCGGCGCTGGAGTGGCCTGCCTCCGCTGGAGCGCACCCGGGTGCTGACCCGGATCGCCGACCTGATCGAGGCGAACCTCGAGGAGCTGGCCGTCCTGGAGACCAGGGACAACGGCAAGCCGATCGAGCGCTCCCGGGCCGACACCGCGTTCAGCGCCAAGGATTTCCGGCACTTCGCGGGCGCGCCGGGCCGGCTGACCGGCACGGTGGTGCCGATCGACGGCGGCGCCCATCACGCGTACACAGTGCTCGAGCCGGTCGGCGTGGTGGCGCTGGTGCTGCCGTGGAACTTCCCGATCATGACCGCCGCGCACAAGCTGGCGCCGGCACTCGCGGCCGGCTGCCCGGTGGTGGTCAAGCCGGCCGAGCAGACCCCGCTGACCATGCTCAAGCTGGCCGCCCTCTGCGCCGAGGCGGGTTTGCCGGACGGCGTGCTGAACGTGCTCACCGGCGACGGCGAGGTCGGCGCCGCGCTGGTCGCCCACCCGGGCGTGGCAAAGGTGTCCTTCACCGGCTCCACGGAGGTGGGCCGGCTCGTGATGACCTCGGCCGCGGCCACGACCAAGCGGCTGACCCTCGAGCTGGGCGGCAAGAGCCCGAACATCGTGTTCGCCGACGCCGACTTGGATGCGGCGGTGACCACCGCGATGCGCGCGTCGTTCGGCCACTCCGGGCAGATGTGCACGGCTGGCAGCCGTCTTCTGGTGCAACGATCGATCGCCGGCGAGATGGTGGAGCGGCTGTCCGAGGCGACCCGCCGGGTGCCGATGGGCAACGGGCTGGACGGCGGTGTCTCGGTCGGTCCGCTGATCTCCGAGGAACAGCGGCAGCAGGTGCTCGGATTCATCCGCAAGGGCGTCAAGGAGGGCGCGACCCTGGCGGTCGGCGGCGACGTTCCCGACCGGCCCGGATTCTTCGTGGCGCCGACGCTGTTCACCGGGGTCACCAACGACATGGTCATCGCGCGCGAGGAGATCTTCGGTCCGGTAGCCGGCGTGATCACCTTCGATGACGAGGCGGAGGCGCTCGCGATCGCCAACGACACCGCGTACGGCCTGGCGGCGGGGGTGTGGACGCGGGATCTGTCGCGGGCGCACCGGATGGCGTCGGCGCTGCACTGCGGCACGGTGTGGGTGAACACCTACAACATTTTCGACCCGGCGATGTCCTTTGGCGGAGTCGGCGACTCCGGCCTCGGCAAGGATCTCGGCGACGAGGCGCTGCACGGGTTCTGCGAGCGCAAGGGCGTGGTGATCGCCCTGTGAACGTCGACGTCCAACGGCTCCGGGACGTCACCCCTGGCCTCCGGCACGCGCGGCACCTCAACGCCGCGGGCGCCGCGCTGCCCAGCGAGGCGGTGCTCGGCGCGATCGTCGACCACCTGCGGCTCGAGTCTCGGGTCGGCGGGTACGAAGCGGCCGAGGCCGCCCGGGACCGCCACGACGCCGTGTACGCGTCGGCCGCCGGCCTGCTCGGCGCCGGACCCGCCGACATCGCTCTGCTGGAGAGCGCCACGATCGGCTGGCAACGGGCGGTGGACGCACTGGCGCCGCCGCCGGGCAGCCGGATCCTCGCCGGGGCGTCCAGCTATGTCAGCGCCGCCCTGCATCTGCTGGAGCTTCAGCGCAGCCACGGCGTCACCGTCGAGGTGCTGCCGGTGGACGCGGCCGGGCGTACCGATCTGGACGCCCTCGCGGAGGCGCTGCGGACGCCGGCCGCGCTGGTCACGGTCGCGCACGTGCCGACCTCCTCGGGCCTGGTCGAGCCGGTCGGGGAGATCGGCGCGCTCACCTCGGCGGCCGGCGTGCCGCTGCTGTTGGACGCCACCCAGTCGATCGGCCAGCTGCCGCTCGACGTGACATCCGACCACGTGGACATCGCGGTGGGCACCGGTCGCAAGTTCGTGCGCGGCCCGCGCGGCACCGGCCTGCTCTATGTGAGCCCGGCGATGCGCAAGCGGATGCGGCCGATCCACCCCGATGTCCGCGCGGCCCGGTGGCACGCCGACGGCACCTATGAGATCGAACCGGGCGCCCGCCGATACGAGACCTGGGAGACCTCGCACGCGCTGCGTCTCGGGCTGGGCGTCGCGCTCGACGAGGCGCTCGCGCTCGGTGTGCCGGAGATCCACCGGCACATCGCCGCCCTGGCCCGGTATCTGCGCTCCACCCTGGATGGTCTGCCCGGGATCCGGGTGACGGATCCGGCGGCGGCCGCGGCCGGCATCGTCACGTTCGTCAAGGACGGGGAGGCCCCGCGGGACACGGTCGTGCGGCTGCGCGCAGCCGGGGTCCACGTCGCCCAGGTGCCGGCCGGGCATGGGCAGTGGGACCTCGGCCGGCGCGGGCTCGACGCGGTCGTGCGCGCGTCGGTGCACGTCTACAACGACAAGAACGACGTGGCCGCGCTGGCCGAAGCCCTCACCGGAGGCCGGCGTTGGCCCGTCTCGAGGCGACCGGGGGACCGGGCGGATGTGATCGTCGTGGGCGCCGGCATCCACGGCAGCGCCGCCGCCTGGCAACTGGCCGGTCGCGGGGCCCGGGTGATCCAGGTGGACCGCTTTCCCGACGGGCACACCGAAGGGTCGTCGCACGGCCTCACCCGGATGATCCGGCGGGCCTATCCCACGGATTTCTGGGACGGGCTGGTCGACCGGGCGTACGCCGCGTGGGACGACCTCGGCGCCGCCGCCGGCACCAGCCTGGTGACCACCACCGGCGGCCTGTACGCCCGCCCCGGCGCCGGTGGGCTGCGCGGCCCCGGGTGCCGTCCGGTCGGCGCCGGGGAGGCCGCCCGCCTCTTCCCGGGCCTGCGCCTGGATCCGGGCTGGACCGCGTTGTTCGACCCGGCCGCGGGCATCATCGACGCGGCGGCCGCGATGCGCTGCCTGCGTGAGCTGGCGGCGGCCGGTGGCGTCGACCGCCGGCCGGGGACCGCGGTCAAGGCCTGGACCGCGGACGGCGGCGGGGTCCGGGTGAGCACCGGCGACGGCGAGCTGACCGCGGACCGGCTGGTGGTCTGCGCGGGACCGTGGACGTCGAGCCTGCTGCCGGGCTTCGCACCGCTGCTGAACGTCGTCCGGATCGTCAACGTCTTCGTTCGCGAGCAGCAGGCGCTCGAGCTCGGCGCGTTCTCCGTCGACGTGCCGGACGTTGGGCTGCTCTACGGCCTGCCGGCGGTCGGCGGCAGCGCGCTCAAGGTCGGTCTCGACCACGGTCCGGCCGACGATCCGGGGCAGCCGCAGCGCCCGCCCACGGCGGCCGAGATCGACCTGCTGGCCGGGCTGGCACGGCGCTTCCTGCCCGGCACCGACGGCACCGTCGTGGACGCGATCGCCTGCCGGTACACGATGGCGCCACGCAACCGCTTCGCCGTCGGCGAGCTTCCCGGCACCCCGCAGGTGCTGGTCGCGGCGGCCTGCTCGGGGCACGGCTTCAAGTTCGGCCCGGCGATCGGGGCGGCGCTGGCCGACCTGGCGACCGGTGTGCCGCGGCCCGACCTGGACGCGCTCTCCCCCGCCGCGCTGGGAGTGATCAACCCTTGAAGACCGTCGCGGACCGTCGCTCGTACCACCGCGCCAGCTGCTCACCGGCGCTGATCACGTGCGCCTGCATCTCACGCCGGGCCAGGTCGGCGTCCTCCGCCTCGAGGGCCGCGATGATGCGCTCGTGCTCGGCGAAGTTGTCCTCGCGGTGCCGGGGGTTGTCCCGCAGCACCAGGGCGGAGACGTTCCGCGGGAATGCCCCGTTGATCTCCTTGATCACCTTGGCCAGCCGTTCGTTCCCGGAAACGCCGTGAATCAGCGTGTGGAACTCGTCGTTGGCCATCGTGCTGGAGCCGTCCGGCCGGATCGCGCCCGGGCGGAGGGACTCGTTGGCCGTACGCAGCCCGGCGAGGCCCTCGCGGGTGATCCGGGCGACGGCCCGCCGGCAGGCGAGGCCCTCGAGCTCGGCGCGCACCTCGTACGTCTCCCGGACCTCCCACGGCGCCGGAACCCGCACCACCGCGCCCCGGTGCGGAACGACCTCGATCAGGCCGCCGGTCTGCAGCTGGCGCAGTGCCTCGCGCACCGGCGTGCGACTGATGCCGAGCGCCTTGGCCAGCTCGGCCTGGCGCAGCTGCGCACCGATCGGGATGTCGCCGGACATGATCCGGGCCCGGATCGCCGCCGCTGTCTCGTCGACGAGCGCGCTTCCCCGGGGTGCGTCCACTGTGACCTCAGATCCGGTCGTAGGTGCTAGCACGATAGCAAGCCACGCTCTCTGTATTTGGATCCAATAACTATTCCGCGGGATCCAAAAGTATCGTACGTTGCATCTACCCGGGAAGACCGTGAGGGAGGAGCACCATGAATTGCCATCCGACCTCGGGCGCGCCCGCCGGCCGGCAGCATCCGCTGGATCCGCCGACCGCCGCCGAGATCTCCGCGGCCGTCGCCGCCGCCCGCGCCGATGGCCGGCTCGGCGAGCAGACCCGCTTCTGGGGCGTCTACCTGGATGAGGACCACGCCCGCGCGGTGGCCGCCGGCGCCTCGCCGGCCGGCGAGGTCAGGCTCGGGCTGGTCGCCATGGACCGCGACCACGCATGGGAGATCGACGTTTCGATCAGCGGCGCGGAGAGCCGGTGCCTCGACTGGCAGCCGGTCGACCCGCGCCGCCCCGGCATCACCTCGGTCGAGGCGCGGGCCGCCGCCCAGGCCTGCCGGGAGAGCCCGCTGTTCCGGGCGGCCCTGGTCAAGCGAGGCATCCACGACGTGTCGCTGGTGATGATCGACGCCGAGTCGATGGGCGGGTTCGAGCCGGAGCGGTACAAGGACCGGCGGATCACCTGGGGCACGGTCTGGCACCGCACCACCGAGGACGACAACGGGTACGCACGCCCGGTGCAGGGCGTCGTCCCGATCATCGACATGCAGACCATGGAGGTGCTCGAGGTCGAGGATCACGGGCTCGTGCCGCTGTCCGAGGAGGCCGGGCCGTTGCGTCGTGACGGCTGGGGCGCCGACCGGGCGGGCCTCAAGCCGCTCGAGGTGGTGCAGAGCGAGGGGCCCAGTTTCACCGTGGCCGGCCGGCGAGTGGACTGGCAGGGCTGGACGTTCCGGCTCGGCTTCACCCACCGCGAGGGCCTGGTGCTCCACGACCTGACCTTCCAGGGCCGCCCGATCCTCAAGCGCGCCGCCTGCAACGAGATGTATGTGCCGTACCTGGACAGCAACTCCACGCAGTACCGGAAGAACTTCTTCGACTGGGGTGAGTACGGCGCCGGCCCGCTCACCAACTCGCTGGCGCTGGGCTGCGACTGCCTGGGCGTCATCCACTACTTCGACGCCACCGTGCTCGGCGGCGACGGGACGCCGGTGGAGATCCCGCAGGCGATCTGCATGCACGAGGAGGACGCCGGGATCCTCTGGAAGCACAACGATCTGCGCCGCGGTGTGAGCGAGGTCCGCCGCAGCCGGCGCCTGATCGTCTCCAACTTCCAGACCGTCGCCAACTACGACTACGGCTTCTACTGGTCACTGCATCAGGACGGACGGATCGAGCTCGAGGTCAAGCTCACCGGCATCCTCAGCGCGTCGGGCATCGTGGAGGGCGACGAGGTCCCGTACGGCCGGGTCGTCTCCTCCCGCGTGCAGACGCCGACCCACCAGCACTACTTCGGCATCCGCCTGGACACGGCGGTCGACGGCGACCTCAACCGGCTGGTCGAGGAGCACGCCGAGGCCGAGCCGGATCCGGCCCTGAACCCGTACGGCAATGCCGTGCGCAACGTACGCACCGCGTTCACCCGCGAGTCCGAGGCGGCCCGGCGGACCGATCCGTCAATCGCCCGGCACTGGCGGGTGGAGAGCGCCGACCAGCGCAATCGTTACGGCGAGCCGACCGCATATCGGCTCCAGATCAAGAACACCACGCGCTCGTTCGGCCGGCCGGACTCGGTGATGCACCGCCGCGCGCCCTTCATCCATCAGCATCTGTGGGCGACACCGTACGACCCGGACGAGAAATTCATCGGGGGTCAGTACCCAAACCACGCCGAGCCCGGCGAGGACGGCGTGCAGGTGTGGCAGCTGCAGGACCGCTCGATCGACGGCGTTCCCCTGGTGCTGTGGCCGGTCCTCGGGGTGCATCACCGGCCCCGACCCGAACAGTGGCCGGTCATGCCGGTGGAGAGCATCCATCTGTCCTTCGAGCCAGACGGCTTCTTCGACCGGAGCCCGGTCATGGACATCCCGGACCCCGCTGTCGCCGCCGGCGACGACAACTGCTGCTCGTAACACGGACGTATTCAGCTTGAGACTCCAATGGCACCAACATTGGATCCAATTTGATTGAAATCACATCCACTCCGGGACTAGGAGTACCCACCATGACGGACTCTCTCGGAACCACATCACTGTCCCGACGATCCCTACTACGCGGCGGCGCCCTGCTCGGCATGGGCGCCGGACTGGGACTGAGCGGCCTGCTCAGCGCCTGCGGGGTGGCCGCCGACGACGACAAGGACGGCGGCGGCGAGGGCGGCCGCAGCGGCGGCACGCTGACCCTCGCGGTGGATGGCACCAGCGCCGTCATCGACCCCGCCTTCTACACCACCCTGGGCGACTGGATGGCGGTCGACTGCATCTACCGCGGATTGACCTTCATCCCGTTCGACTCCACCGAGCCGCAGCCGGACCTGGCCGAGAGCTGGGATCTGTCCGCCGACAAGCTCACGTACACGTTCAAGTTGCGCCAGGGCGTCACGTTCCACGACGGCGCCATGTTCACCTCGGCCGACGTGCTGGCCAGCCTCGGCCGCCAGTTCAACCAGAACGACAAGACGCTCCCCGAGGGTGCGTCCCGGCCACTGAACAGCGTCGGCAAGAACGTGGACAGCCTGACCGCCCCGGACCCGAACACGGTCGTGCTGAAGCTCAAGTCGCCGGACGCCACCGTGCTCGCCCGCCTCTCCGACATCGGCGGGCGCATCCTGTCCAAGGCTGCCCTGGACCAGAGCGGCAAGGACATCGGCAAGGCTCCGGTCGGCACCGGCCCGTTCAAGTTCGCGTCGGCCACCAGCGGCCAGTCCGTCGTGCTGGAGGCGTTCGACGGCTTCCGGCTCGGCAAGCCACCGATCGACAGGCTGGTGCTGCAGCAGGTCCAGGACCCGTCGACGATCGTCAGCTCGCTGATCTCCGGCGACATCGGCGGTACCCAGTTCACGCCGTACTCGGCCCTCGACCAGCTGCGCAAGAACCCCGCGGTGACGGTGCACCAGACGCCGTACAGCTTCGACGCCATCATGCTGATCGACGCGCGGCGGATCAAGGAACTCGAGGTCCGCCAGGCGATCAACCTGGCGGTCGACCGCGAGCAGATCCTGGCGCAGGCGTTCTCCGGCGCGGGCGCGCTGCCGGTCGGGTACGCGATCCCGCCGTCGCAACCGGGACACGACCCGAAGCTCGCCGATCTGAGCACCCGGAACCTCGACGAGGCCAAGCGTCTCATCCAGGCCGCCGGTGCGAACGGCCGCACCGTCCGGCTGATGGCGGCCAGCGACAGCTGGCACCCGAAGGCAGCCCAGATCGTCGCGCAGAACCTCACCGACATCGGTCTCAAGGTGGTCACCGACTCGGCCGACCCGGCCAGTTACTTCGGCCGGGTGATCGATCCCAAGGACGAGTACCACGACCTGATGATCTGGGAACGGAACTCGTACGTGCCCGACCCGGACAACATGATCGGGTCGATGGGCATGCCGGCCGGCGTCTACGGCGACTTCGCCACCGGATTCGCCACGCTGCCGGGCGCGGACGCGTACGCCGGCGAGCTCTCCGCGGCCAAGAACCTGCCGAATGGGCCCGAGCGTACCGCCAAGTACTCCGAGATCCAGCGGAACTTCGCCGAGAAGTACATGGTGCTGTCGATGCTGGCGTATTCCTGCAATCCGGTGGTCACCGGGGCGAAGGTGAAAGGCGTGAACGTCGCCGCCCTCGGTTCGCACCGTTGCTTCATGGAGAAGGCGAGTGTCTGACCAAGCCCGGCGTCTGCGGCCGGCACGGGCCGGAGCGATGCGAGCCGCGTACGCCCGGCGCCGCGTCGCCCGGTCGGTGCCGGCCGCGGTGTCCTGGGGGGTGGCCGGCCTGTTCGTGCTGATCGCCCTGATCGGCCCGCTGCTGGTAGGCGCCGACCCGGCCCGGCAGACGGCCGGCGCGCTGCTGCCACCGGGCTCGGCCGGACATCTGCTCGGCACCGACGACCTGGGCCGCGACATGCTGGCCCGGATGGTCTACGGCGCCCGGCCGCTGCTGCTCGTCGCGTTTCTGGCGACCGCGCTGGCCGCGCTGTCCGGCGTGACGATCGGGCTGGTCGCCGGCTTCTACGGCAGGCGGGTCGAGTGGGTGCTCATGCGGTTGATGGACCTGGCCCTGGCGTTCCCGTCGATGCTACTGATCATCCTGGTCGTCTCGGCCTGGCGGCCGGGCGTGCCGAGCCTCGTTGTCGGCGTCGGCGCCGCGCTGGCACCCGGTCTGGCCCGGCTCGCCCGGGCGCTGGCGGCACGGGAAGCCGGCCGCGACTATGTGCTCGCGGCCCGCCTCGGCGGCACCCGTGCGCCTCGGATCATCGCGCAGGAGGTGCTGCCGAACGTCGCCGGACCGCTGCTGGCGCAGGTGGTGATGACGCTGTCGGTGGCGGCCGGGTTCGCCGCCGGCCTCTCCTACCTCGGGCTCGGCATCCAGCCGCCGACACCGGATTGGGGTTACATGGTCCAGGCCGGCCAGGAATTCCTCTACACCGCGCCGCGGCTCGTGGTGCTGCCCGCCGCGGCCACGCTGATCTTCGTGGTGGCCTGCAACTTCGCCGGCGACGACCTGCGCGACGCCCTCGACCCCCGCAGCGCGTCATGACCACGACACCCGCGCTGCCGACGGTCACCCCCGGGTCGGCCGGCCGTTCCGTGCGGCAGCGCCTCGGCACCCCGTGGCTGATCGTCCGCCGGCTGCTGGCCGTACCCATCGTGCTGTTCTTCCTCTCCAGCATCGTCTTCCTGGCCATGCGCCTGCTGCCCGGCTCCCCCGCCTCCTCGCTCGCCGCGGGCGGCGCCACCGGGGACAGCACCGCCGCCGAGATCACCCGCAACCAGGCGCGGATCAACGAGGCGCTCGGGCTCGACAAGTCGCTGTTCCAGCAGTACGCCGACTTCCTGCACGACCTGGTGACGCTCGACCTCGGCACCTCGTTCTTCGGCGGGTCCAAGGTGACGACCCTGCTCGCCGGCGGGTTACCGGCCACCATCGAGCTGACCGTCGCCGCGATGCTGATCGCGATCGTGCTCGGACTGGTCACCGGCGCGATCGCGGCGTTGCGTAAGGACACCTGGGTGGACAGCCTCACCCGCACCGTCGGCACCATCGGGTTCTCGTTGCCGTGGTTCGCCCTCGGGGTGCTCGGCATCGTGGTGTTCGGCGTGTGGCTGGGCTGGCTGCCGGTGCTCGGCCGGCTGCCCAACCAGCTCGACTACCGCCCGTTCACCAACTTCGTGCTGCTCGACGCCATCCTGCAGGACCGGCCGGAGCTCGTCTTGCCGTGGCTGAAACATCTGATCCTGCCCGCCGCCACGCTCGCGCTGTCGATGGCCGGCTTCATCACCCGCATCGTGCGGGCCTCGGTCCTTGAGGTGCTCGGCGACGACTTCGTGCGTACGGCCCGGATGAAGGGCCTGTCCCCCGGCCAGATCCTGCGCCGGCACGTGCTGCGCAACTCGTCGTTGCCCATCGTGACCGTGCTCGGTCTGCAGTTCGGCTCACTGCTCGGCGGCTCGCTTATCACCGAGACGGTGTTCAGCTATCCCGGCGTCGGCAACATGCTGACTAACGGCATCCTGCAGCGCGACTACCCGGTGGTGCAGGGCTCGGCGCTCGCCATCGCCCTGCTGTTCACCCTGGTCAACGTCCTGGTCGACCTGCTCTATCTGGTCCTGGATCCCCGGCTGCGAAAGGCCTGAACCATGAACATCGTGCTGGTACACGGCGCCGGCGGCACTCCGGCCACCTGGACCGAAGTAGTCCCGCTGCTGGAAGCCGCCGGGCACGACGTCACCGCGGTGACCAACCCGATGACATCGATGCGGGACGACATCGCGAACACGGCCGCGGCGATCCGCGCGATCAACAGGCCGGTGCTGCTGGTCGGCCATTCGTACGGCGGAGCGGTGATCACCAACGCCGGGCACGAGCCGAACGTCACCGGTCTCGTCTACGTCGCGGCGTTCGCCCCGGACGAAGGTGAGACGGTCAACGGGATCGTCGAGCGTTACCCGCCGGCCGAGGTCTCCAAGTTCATGCGGCGCGGGCCTGACGGCGAGTGGGCATCCGTGCACGACGAGGCCTACTGGAACGAGATCGGCTGGGACGTGGCGGTCGAGCAGCGCGCGATCTGGGACAGCGAGTCCCGGCCGAGCGCGAACGCCATCTTCACCGACCCGACCGGCGTACCGGCCTGGCGCGGAATACCGAGCTGGTATCTGATCGCCGCCAACGACAAGACGCTGTCCACGCCGATCCAGCGGGACATGGCCAAGCGGATGGGCGCCACCGTCTCCGAGGTGCCCGGCAGTCACTTCACCCCGCGTGTCCACCCCGGAGCGGTCGTCGAGGTCATCGAGCGGGCGCTGGCGTCATGACCGCTGAGCCACCACTGCTCTCGGTGCGCGGATTGCGCGTCGATTTCGACGTTCCGGCCGGGCGGCTCCCCGCCGTCGGCGGCGTCGACCTCGACCTGCGCGCCGGGGAGCTGCTGGCGGTGGTCGGCGAGTCCGGGTCCGGCAAGTCGGCGCTGGCGATGAGCCTGGTCGGGCTGAACCGCGGACCGCGCGCGCACATCAGCGGCACCGCCGAGTTCCGCGGCCGGAACCTGATCGCGGCAAGTGAACAGGAGCTGCGCCGGGTTCGTGGCCGGGACATCGCCGTGGTTTTCCAGGATGCACTGGCCGCGCTCAACCCGACGCAGCGGGTCGGCGCGCAGATCGTCGAGATGATCCGCACGCATCAGCGAACGTCCCGCAAGCTGGCCTGGCAGCGGGCGGCCGAGTTGCTGCGCGAGGTGGGCATCGCCAACCCGGAGCAGCGGGCGAGGGCGTACCCCCACCAGCTCTCCGGCGGCATGCGGCAGCGCGTGATGATCGCCATCGGCCTGGCCAACGAGCCGGCCATGCTCATCGCCGACGAGCCGACGACCGCCCTCGACGTGACCATCCAGGCGCAGGTGCTGCGGCTGCTCAAGCGGTTGCAGACCGACCACGGCACGACGATCGTGCTGATCACCCACGATCTGGGCGTGGTGGCCGAGGTCGCCGACAGGGTCGCGGTCATGTACGCCGGCCGGATCGTCGAGCAGGGCACCCGCAGCGAGGTACTTTTCCGGCCGCAGCACCCGTACACCCGGGCTCTGCTGGCCTCGGTGCCCCAGATCGAGGGCCCGTCCCGGGAGCGCCTGCCCGCCATCACCGGCTCGCCGCTGACCGGGGTGCGGCGGCCGCGCGGATGCGCGTTCGCGCCCCGGTGCGCGTTCGCCCACGAGGCGTGCACCGCGGAGCAACCGGCCCTGATCCACCGGTTCGGCGCGCTCGGCCAGCTCGACGCCTGTGTGCTCGGGCCGGACCGGACCGAGGTGCGTGTCCCGTGAACCCGTTGATCGAGGTCGAGAATCTCACCGTCGAGTTCGCCTCGCGCCTGCGAGCGGTCCGCGACGTGTGCCTGACCGTCCACGAAGGCGAAACCCTCGGCCTGGTCGGCGAGTCCGGCTGCGGCAAGTCCACTCTGGGCAAGGCGATGCTGCGCGTGATCGAACCGAGCTCCGGCGCGGTCCGATACCGGGGGCTGAACATCACCGCACTGCGCGGCAAGGTGCTGCGCAGCACCCGGGCCGAGCTGCAGATGGTGTTCCAGGATCCGTTCGGGTCGCTCAACCCGCGCCGCCGGGTGGTGGACATCGTCGCCGAACCGCTGCTGCGCGCCCGCGGCATGGACAAGGCGGCCGCCCGGCGGCAGGCTCGGGAACTGCTGGAGCTGGTCGGCCTCGGCACCGAAGCCGGCGACCGGCGTCCGCACGAATTCTCCGGCGGGCAGCGCCAGCGCATCGGCATCGCCCGCGCGCTGGCGCCGAGCCCGCGGTTCATCGTCGCCGACGAGCCGGTCTCCGCGCTGGACGTCTCGATCCAGGCCCAGGTGATCAACCTGCTGGCCGACCTGACCCGCGACCGCGGGCTCACCATGCTGTTCATCTCGCACGATCTCGGCGTCGTCCGGCACGTCGCGGACCGGGTCGCCGTGATGTATCTGGGACAGATCATCGAGGTGGCGGCGCGGGACGACTTCTACGTCGCGCCGGCCCACCCGTACAGCGAGGCGCTGCTGTCGTCGGTGCCCCGGCTGAACCCCGAGCCGGCCCGCGAGCGCATCGTCGTCGACGGCGAGCCGCCCGACCCAGCCGACCCACCGCCGGGCTGCACGTACCACACCCGGTGCCGGTACGCGGTCGACGAATGCCGCACCGTCGCGCCGCCCCTGACCGAGATCCAGCCCGGACGGTCGGTCCGCTGCCACCTCCCGCTCATCCCAGCCGCCCATGAAGGGTCATCCCGTTGATCATCGACGCCTACAACACCACGCAGGACGTCCGCGGCCGCTCCGACTACCTCACCGGCGTCCGGCCCGGCGAGGCGCCGCCGCCCTACCAGCCGTTCGACCCGAAACGGATCCTGGCCCGGATGGACGCGGCCGGGGTGGACAAGGCGATGGTCTGCTCGCTCGCCCAGCGGATCGAGAACGACTTCATCATCGGCCTTGTCGCAGCGCATCCGGACCGGCTGATCGGCTTCGGCCAGGTGATGCCGCAGGCGGACGACGCGCTGGACGAGATCGAGCGGTTCGCCGCGGCCGGTCTCTCCGGGCTCAAGCTGCACCCGAGCATGCACGGATACCACGTCGCCGACCACGGCCTGCTCGACCCGATCTTCGTCAAGTGCGCCGAACTGGGCCTGCCGGTGCTGATCAACGCGCTGGACGACGCCTTCTGCGCACCGCTGGCCATCGAGGAGATAGCCAAGGGCCACCCGGGCGTTCCGACGATCATCGCCCACATGGGAGCGGTGTGGAACGTGCCCGAGGCGATCATCGTGTCCGAGCGCAATCCGCACATCTTCCTGGAGACCTCGGCAACGTTGATGGCCGACGTCCGGCGCGCGTACGCCCGGCTCGGCCCGGCCAAGATCCTGCTGGGCAGTGAGTGGCCGGGGTCGGACTTCGACCTTGAACGCCTCAAGATCGCCAAGGCGATCCCGGACGAGGCGGACCGCGCGCTCGTCGAGGGCGGCAACATGGCCAAGATTCTCGGCCTGGCGGTATGACGGCCCCGGTCGCGCCGCCCGCGTCGATGCCCGCCGCCGACGTGGCTCTGCTGCGGCTCGCCGAGGAGCTGCTGTCGAAGGTGTACGTGGCCGGGCGGCACGAGGTCGCGACCGCGCTGCGCACCGTCGACGGCAGCGTCTGGACCGGCGTCCACCTCGAGGGGTCCTGCCGGCGCAGCTCCATCTGCGCCGAGGGCATCGCCCTCGGCGCGGCCCGCGGTGGCCTGCCCGCTGGCGCCCCGCTGCTGGTCGACAGCGTGGTGTCGGTGCAGATCAAGCCGGCCGGCACGTTCCGGATCATCGCGCCGTGCGGGGTGTGCCGGGAACTGATCAGCGACTACAGCCCGGACGCGACCGTCTGGGTGACCACGGACGACGGCCCGGCCGCGATGCCGGCGCTGGCGATGTTGCCGGAGAAGACGAGGCGAGCATGGTGAATCAGAACCCGGTCCGGTGGGAAGAGCTGACCACCGAACAGGCGCGGACCGTCGGTGACGCGGTGATCATCCCAGTCGGCGCGATCGAACAGCACGGCCCGCACCTGCCCCTGTCGGTGGATGCGGTGATCTGCGAAGCCGTGGCGCACGCCGTGTCGGCGGTGACCCGGGTGCCGGTGGTGCCGACCGTCGCGTACGGCGTCTCCGGATCGCACGGCGACTTCGCCGGCACCGTCGCGCTGCGCCCGGAGACGTTGATCGCGGTGATGGAGGACATCATCAACTCGCTGCACGCGAGCGGCGTCCGCCAGTTCGTGCTGCTGAATGGCCACATCTGGAACAACGGCTCGCTGGACGTCTCGGCCGAGAAGCTGCGCGTGCGGCACCCGGATGCGCGGGTGCGGGCGCTCGGGTACGTGACTATGTATCCCGGCCCCGAGGTGGACGGGCACGTCACGTACGGTCGCGGCCTGATGCACGCCAACTACTTCGAGACGTCGGTGATGCTGCACCTGCGCCCCGGACTGGTCCGGTCGGACCGGATCGTCTCGCACACCGACGTGGACTCGTTCTGGGACTACCGCATGGACCAGGTCAGTGTGACCGGCGTCTGGGGCCGCGACGTCGGCCAGGCGAACGCGGAACACGGCAAGGCCGAGTTTGAACGCTGCGTCAACACCACGGCACGGGCGGTCACCGCGGCGATCGCCGAGCCGTGGCCGAACCCGGCGCACCGGCCCTAGGAGGCGAGACAGATGGAGATCTTCGACATCACCCTGCCGATTCATCCGCAGATGCTGCACTGGGGCCGCAAGCCGGAGGTGGAGATCGTCGAGTCGCTGGCCGGCGGTGACGCCTCGAACGTGACCCGCTGGCGGCTCGGCGCGCACACCGGCACCCACGTGGACGCCCCGGTGCACTTCGTCGACGGCGCGACGCCGATCGACCGGGTGTCGCTGCGCTCGCTGATCGGCCCGGCGATCGTCGCCGACCTGACACACGTGACCGGCGACATCACGGTCGAGGATCTGGCCGCGGCCGGGATCGGCGGGCACACCCGGGTGCTGTTCAAGACGGCCAACTCGGGCGGGCCGCTCAAGGCGACCGACCGGGCCCCCAGCTGGGTGGGTCTGTCCCCGGAGGCCGCCCTGGTCTTGATCGACGACGGCGTCGAGCTGCTCGGCATCGACTATCTGACGATCGAGAGCCACACCCGCACCGAGACCTGGGACGTCCACCATCTGCTGCTCGGCGCCGGCGTGCTGATCCTGGAGAACGCCGACCTCGACGCGGTGCCCGCCGGCGAGTACGAGCTGGTCTGCCTTCCCGCCAAGCTGGTGGACGCGGACGCCTCGTTCGCCCGGGCCGTACTGATCCGCCGGGACGCCGCATGACCAGGGTGGCCCTCGCCGCCCCACATCCGATCGCCGTGGAAGCCGGCCTGGCCGCGGGCGGGAACGCGTTCGACGCGGCGCTGGCCGCCGCCGCGGCGCTGACCGTGGTCTATCCGCACCAGTGCTCGATAGGCGGAGATCTGGTGGCCATCGTCCGGCCGCTCGGCGGCACACCCCGGGCGATCCTGTCGATCGGAGCCGCGGGGGCCGTCCGGTCTCCGATCACCGTGCCCGGCGTGGTGGCCGGCTGGGCGGCGATCGCCCGGCTCGGGGCACGCCTGGACTGGGCCGGCTGGCTGGATCCGGCGATCGGCCTCGCGGCCGGCGGCACACCGGTGAGCCCCGGCCTGGCGCGGGCGATTCGGAACCACGCGGACGTCATCGCGGCCGACCCCGGTCTCACCGCGGTGGTCGGCGGCCGGACCGAGGGCGACACGTTGCGGCAGCCGGCGCTGGCCGGTTCGCTGGCGGCGATCCGCCGGAACTGGCGCACCTTCTATAAAGGACACCTGGCCCATCGCCTCGCCGAGCGGCTGCCGCTGACGCCCGCCGACTTCGCCGCGCACCGCGTCGAGGTGACCGATCCGCTCACCGTGCGGGCGTTCGGCGCCGAGTGGTCGGCTGCTCCCCCGCCCAGCCAGGGAGCGACGTTCCTCGGCCTTCTCGGTTCATCCGATCTGCTCGCCGGCGCCCGCCGGGCCCAGCTGGCCCGCGACGCCCTGCTCGGCGACCCCCGCATCGGCCCGATCGACGTCGACGCCCTGATGCTGCGCACCGACCGGGAGTGCGTGCCGGTCACCGCCGGGCCCCGGCCGACCGGGGACACGGTGGCCGTTACCTCGGTCGACCGTGAGGGCAACGCGATCTCGCTGATCCAGAGCGTGTTCCAGACGTTCGGCGCCGGGGTGCTCGAGCCGGAGACCGGCATCGTGCTGCACAACCGCGGTTCGGCGTTCAGCCCCGGTCCGGGTCACCCCGGCCGGTTCACGCACGGTGCCCGGCCACCGCACACCCTCTGCCCCGCCCTCGCGGTCACCGGCGACACCGTGCTCGCGCTGGGCTGTCAGGGCGGCCGCTCGCAGCCGTGGATCCTCGCCCAAGTCGCCGAGGACGCGCTGACCGCACCGGATCCGGCCTCCGCGGTCAGCCGCCCGCGGTGGGTGATCGGCAGTCGCGACCTCGGTCACGCCGGTCCGACGCTGGTTCTGGAACCCGGTCTCCCCGCCGCACTCGCCGAGGCCGCGCCCGCCCTCGGTCTCGGCGTGGCCACCACCGCCGGCCCGCACGACGACGCCGGGCACGTCCAGGTCGCCCGCCTGTCCGCCGGGATGCTCACCGCGGCCTCCGATCCGCGCGCCGACGGCGTCGCGGCGGTCTCGTGAACGCTCTACTCCTGGTCGGCACAATCCGCACGCAGGACCCGGACCAGCCGGTCGCGGGGGCCGTCGCCGTCGCCGGCTCACGCGTGGTGGCGGTTGGAGATGTTCGCCGGGTACGGCGGGAACTGCCCACCGGCGCACAGGAGATCGCGGCGCCGTTCATCGCATGGTGGCCTTTCGGGTCAGAGGCGTTCCGGGTGCGGGCCGGTGCGGCCGGTCTAGCTGGACTCCCGCCATCTGGCGGGAGTCCAGGGTGAAATCGAACACCGCGGCGTTCTGCGCGATGCGCTGCGGTGAGCTCGCCTTCGGCAGGGCGATGTCGTCGCGTTGCAGGTGCCAGCGCAGGATGATCTGGGCTTGGGTGCGGCTTAGTTCTCGGGCCACCGATGCGACGGCAGGGTCATGCGGGACGGATCCGGCGCCGAGTGGCGACCAGGCCGCCACGGCGATTCCCCGCTCGGTGCAGTAGTGCCGCAGGGTGTCGTTGGTGAAGTGTGGGTGGACCTCGATCTGGTTCACCGCCGGTGGGGGCCGCCGTCGGCGATGATGCGATCGAGCTGAGCCTGGTGGAAGTTGGACACGCCGATCTCGGAGAGCCGTCCGTCGGAACGTGCGGCTTGCAGCGCCTGCCACGTGCGTGGGTAGCGCCCACGCCGCGGCATCGGCCAGTGGACGAGGCAGAGATCGACGTGGGCGCCGAGCTCGCCGACGGCCCTGCATACGTCGCCGGCGTCGTCCGCGCCGATGGGGAGCTTGCTGGGGATCCAGATGTCGTCGCGGGTCAAGCCGCAGGCCTGGACGGCAGCGCCCACACCCTCTTCGTTGCGGTTGTAGCGGGCGGTGTCGATGTGCCGGTAGCCGGCGCGCAACGCTTCGGTGACGAGCCGCTCAGTGTCTCGCGGGGCGATTTGGTGGGTGCCGAAGCCGAGCCGGGCGATGCGGTGCCCGCTGGGCACCGTGACGGTGGTTTCTATTGGGGGCCGTTCGCCGGAGGGGGATGCGGCGGCCGGGTGCGAACCCGGCCGCGGCCGGTGGTCAGGATCGGTATCGGCCGCTGAGCACGCCCAGGACGTCGGCGTAGCGCCGCTCGGCCTCGGCGTTGCGCTGCCATTTGACGCGCTCGACCAGGATCTGCTCGGCCTTCGGGTCGGTCTCGAGCAGGCTCATCACCTCGTCGAGGTAATCCTCCAGGGGCATCGCCACGTCGGAGTTCTGCTGGTTCATCAGCGTGGTGCGGGTGGCCGGCGGGACCAGCTCGATCACCTGCACGTCGCTCTTGTGCAGTTGCACCCGCAGGCTCTCGGTGAAGGAGTGGATCGCGGCCTTGGTGGCGTTGTAGGTCGGCGTGGCCGGCAGCGGCACGTAGGCCAGGCCCGAGCTGACGGTCATGACGGTCGCGGACGGCTGGGCGACCAGGCCGGGCAGGAACGCGTTGATCAGCCGGATCGGGCCGAGCAGGTTGACCTCGACGGTGCGTTCGGCGACGTCCAGCGACGCCGGGTCGCGGAGGTCCTCGGGCTCCATGATGCCGGCCATGGTGATCAGGGTGTCCAGGGCCGGGTAGCGGGTGGCGAGCTCGTCGCGGGCAGCGGTGATCGATGCCGGGTCGGTGGTGTCGATGGCGATCGTGTCGAGGCCGGGGTGCTCCGCGGCGATCTGCCGCAGTAGTTCGGTGCGCCGGCCGCCGACGATGACGGTGTTGCCCTTGGCCTGCAGGCGCAGGGCGAGGCCGAGGCCGATGCCGGAGGTCGCGCCGGGGATGAAGATGGTGTTTCCGCTGATGTTCATGGGACTCTTTCTACTGACGGATTTGGGCACACGGAGATGTCCGCGTTTCGCAGTGATGGATGAAAGGCAGTGGGATTCAGGCGAACTTCTGATTCCCCAGCACGTCGAGGAATGCGATCTGCTCGTGGGCGTTCGATCCGGGGCGTGGCCGGAAGAGAACGAGGCGATGACCGGTGGCCGGGCTCAGCACGACGTCGCATTGCAGGTCGAGTTGGCCGACCAACGGATGCCGGATGAGTTTGGGCGCCGAGGTTAGCGCCGCCACCTGATGCTGTGACCACAGCTCACCGAACTCGGCGCTGCGGTCGAGCAGGTCGGCGACCAGTCCTTGAGCGAACCGGTCACCCGCCGAGCGCTGCGCGACACCGGCACGCAGATCGGCTGCGTAGGCCCGGCCGATGCGCTCGTGCTCGGCGGGGTCGTTGCTGTCGCGTGAGGCCGGGTCGGCGAACCAGCGCCAAGTGACGTTGGACTGGTAGCCGGGCAACCCGGTCCAGACACCCAGCAGGTTCTCCGCGGCGCGATTCTGGGCGACGACCGTGAGCAGATCGTCGGCCACCTGGGCCGGTGTGTGCTCGAGCGCGTCCAGCAGGTACATCATCGCCGGGTCGACGTGGGCCAGGGGTGAGCGCGGCTCCGGCGGCTGCTGCCCGGCGAGGCGGAACAGGTAGTCCTGCTCGTCGCCGGTGAGCCGGATAGCCCGGGCCAGACTGGCCAGCGCCGCCGGGGACGGGGTGCGTACCCGGCCCTGCTCCAGCCGGGAGTAGTAATCCGGCGACAGCGCCGCGAGGCTCGCAACTTCTTCCCGGCGCAGACCCGGGGTGCGGCGCCGGCCACCACCGGGCAGGCCGACGTCCTCGGGCCGTAAACGCCCCCGCCGGTGGCGGAGGAACTCGCCGAGCGCTTTGTCGTCCATGTCGACCTCCCCACTTTGCTGGCGTGAATACCAGCATCGCCGGAAAGAACCGGGATATGAAGGCCACGTTTAGCCTAGGTGTCCCATACCCTGGCTACCGCCCAGATCCATGTCATCGGCAACATGCACGACAGAATCGGTTCCGGCCCGGGTGTACGCCAAGGCGGTGTCGATCAGCGAGACACCGCAGTCCAATGCGGTGTGCACGGTCGCGACAGCCTGCTGCGTGGTGATGTTCTTGAACGCCAGCGGCGCGGTGCCCAGGCCAATCCTGCGCATGTGGCCAGTTCCTGTCGGTCGTTCCGTGATGTGGGCGGCAGCGGTCGGTGTGGGGCAACGAGGTGCTGCCCCACACTCACTCCTGTTCAGGACAGGTTGTTCCAGAAGAGCCGCTCGCTCCGGTCCGGGTCCCTCACGATTCTGCTGTCGGCGTCGATCCACATCGTGGCTCGGTCCTTCGGGGTGTAGGCGGGCCAGCGCGGCACGCTGGGCGCGGTCGGACGGCCATGACGGGCGAAGCCCGCCCACAGCGCGCTCATGTGCCGCGCGGTTGCCCGCTGACCCGGCCGGGCGTCACTGGGGGTGTTGGCGAACTTGAGCGGGATGTCGGAGGCGTGCGGCGAGCCGAGCGGGAAGGTCGTGCCGGGCACGACCGTCGGGTCGGGGTAGGCGAGCTGGTACATGAACACGGGTGCGGCGTGCTGCGCCGCCTTGGACTCGGCGATCTTGATCGCGTCGCGCCAGATCGGTGAGGTGGTGATGGCGAAGTAGAGCTGTGCGGGGGTGGCGCCGGGCCGCGACCGGCGGAACGTCGCGATGATCCGGTCGAGCTCAGCGTCCTGGTAGGTGCTGCTCAGGGCGTTGCGCAGGCCGGCGTCGTCGATGCGGAAGATGTCGGGTGGGCCGAAGAGGCTGAAGAACACCGTTTCGTCGCGGCAGGTGCCGACCATTAGCGGCTTGTTCGCCGACCAGGGTGCGGCGCCGTCGGCGAAGGGGTGCCGCGGGATGATGTGGCCGTCGACGAAGGCGCCGAAGCCGGGCAGCGGGCCGGGATCACCCCAGGGTGCGACGCCGTTGGCAGCCTCGGACTGCTGGATCTCGAGGAGCCGGGCGGCCGGGATGTCATGCAACCGGTGGATGTCTGCCTTGGTGAGGCCCAGCAGTTCCAGCGTGCGATCGGCGCGGGCGGTGGCACCGTCGCGGGTGGGGAAACGCAGCGGTGCGGCGCTTTCGATGGATGCCTTGTGGAACAAGCGTGCGGCCGAGGGCATGGTGTAAACGGCGGCCGTCTTGGCGCCGCCACCGCTTTCACCCCAGACCATGATGTTGTCCGGGTCGCCACCGAAGTTCTCGATGTTCTCGCTGGTCCAGCGCAGGGCCGCGAGGATGTCCAGCATCCCGGCATTGGCGGCGTAGTCACCGCGGGCAAGATCGCCCAGGAACAGGTAGCCCAGCAGGCCGAGGCGGTGGTTGGACTCGACCACGACCACGTCGTAGAGCTGGGCCAAGTGGGTGCCGTCCTGGCCGGTGGCGGACCCGGAGCCGATCATGTAGCCGCCGCCGTGGTTGTAGAACATCACCGGCCGGCGCCGATGGTCGGCGGCGGGCGTCCAGATGTTGAGGTACAGGCAGTCCTCGGATGGTGCCGGCATTCTGCCGTTGCCGGTGGGGCCCATCTCGCCGCCCACTGCCTGGTACGCAGGATTCGGGAAGCTGACCGCGTCACGTACGCCGGACCACCGCTGCGGCGGTTTCGGGGCTTTGAACCGGAGCCTGCCGAGCGGGGGCGTCGCGTAGGAAACCCCGAGGAACTTGACGATGCCGTCCTCGCGTCGGCCGCGGACCTTGCCGTAGCGGGTGACCGCCTCGTCGGTTCGCCGGCGGTCGTGTGCCTGGGCCGGCAGCGGCATGCTCATGCCGGCGGCTACGGCCAGCGAGCTGCCGATCAGTGTTCTGCGGGTCATGGGTGTGTTCACGCTGAGATCTCCTTCGCGAAGCGGGGATGGTCTGGTGCCGGGGAAGCTGAGGGGCGGCATCGCCGCCCCTCGGTTCTCCTAGTGCCAGACGGTGATCGTGTGGCTGCCGCCGCGTAGGTTCAGCTGGGCGTAGCCGTTGGTGATCTGCGGGCGTACGGGGCGGCCGTCGACGAGCACGATGCTGCGCTTGCCGGCGGGTACGGCCACGGTGCCGCTGGTGTTCTTCGGTGTGGCGACGTGCAGGTTGAAGCGGTGGTTGTTCGAGGTCCAGCGAGCGCTGATGTCGCCGTACTTGGTGGGCACGACACCCTGGGCCCAGGTCAGGCGTCCGGGGCGGGGCTGGATGGTCCAGGTCGCGTAGCCAGCGCCGATGGGCTGGACGCCGAGGATCTGCTGGGTCAGCTGGACGGTGGGTGAGGCGGCCCAGCCGTGGGCCAGGCTGGCAGAGGGGCGGTTGACGCCGCCGGTGCTGTTCTTGAACTCCCACAGCCCGCCGGTGTAGAGCGGATTCCGCTTATCGACCATCGGCCCCCAGGTGCGGCGCATCAGGGCGAGTGCCCCGTCGACGTCGTCGACAGCGAAGCGGCCGGCGGTCTCCATGCCGTTGCCGAACGGCTCGATGGTGTGCCCGGTCGGATCCTGCAGGCCCGGGCCGAGGATCGCACCGTACGGCGTCCACAGTGTCTTCAGTGCCCGCAGCACGCTTGCGCGGCGGTCGGCGGGGACGAAGTCGTACTGCAGGGCCAGGGCGTTGGCGTCCTCGACGAGCACGTCGGGGTGGTCGGTGCTCTGCCCGTACGCGCCAAGGGTGGGATTCCAGAGCCTGGCGTTGACCGCGGTCTTGATGGCGTCGGCGGTGGCGTCGTAGCCGGCCGCGTCGGGGGCCGAGCCGGCGGTGCGTTCGAGCCAGGCCATCTCGCGCAGCAGGATGTAGTAGTCGATGCTGTATTTGGTGACTGCGCCGGTCTGGGTGGCCTGCCAGTAGTCGCGGTCGTTGGAGGCCACCAGGTTGTCGGCGGTCAGGAACGTGGCGTTGTAGGCGAGTTCACGGCGCAGATTCGGCAGCAGGCCGAGGATGTACGCCCGGTCGCCGGTGTAGCGGAAGTAGTCGATGGCCGCGCGGGCACCGTACCCGGAGTAGTTGTTGGAGTAGAACAGCGGCGATCCGGCCGGTGAGGTGCGCTTGGCGAAATCGGGTGAGCCGGGCAGGGCCCCGTCGGCGCGCTGGGTGGCGAACAGCGCGTCCAGTGAGGAGCGCAGGTAGTCGGCGCCGACGTCGCCGAGGGTGTTGATGATGGTGGGTCCCTGCACAAGCAGGTCGCCGGTCCAGATGCTGCGGTCGCGCTTGGCGCCGTCGTAGATACGCGCGTCCGGCAGACCGTTGAGCCCGGCCGGTTTCATGTTGAGCTGCAGCGTGTACGCGCCTGAGTACCACATCCGGTTGAGCTGGTCGTCGCTGGACAGGAACCAGCCACGGTAGTCACGCGCGGTGGCCCGGTAGGCCTGGAAGTCGACGCCGAGGCCGGACAGCTGCACGGTGCCCGGCGTGGTCAGGGTGAGCAGGATGAACCGGAACCCGCCGTGGAACCCGCCCGCGACCCGGCCCGGCGCGGTGACCTGCAGATTGTCGGGTCCGCCGACTCCGGCCAGCCCACGGGACTCGTCGGATGCGGGAGCACCGGGTGAGCTGGCGACCGCGACGGCCGCAGCGACATCGGAGGTCAACGGCCGGTCGAGGTCGACGATGCGGGTAGTGGTGTCGAAGCCGACGATGATGCGGGTCTGCCCACCGAGGGTGATCGTGTTGCCGACCTCGAGGCCGGTGGCCGAGGCGAGGGTGACCTGCCGCGCGCCGGCGGCGGCCGGGGTGGCGAGTGTCGTCGCGGCCGGTTGGCGCAGGTATTGCCGGGCTTCACCGGTGACCAGGTTGAGCGTGGCGGTTCCGCTGACCTTGGTGATGTCCAGGTACGGGGTGCCGGCGATGTCCTTGCCGAAGTCGAGCACGACCGAGGCCGGGGTCTGCCCGGCGGTCGTGGTCAGGGTCGTCGGCCTGCCGTGCGGGTGCACCAGCGATCCGGCGTGGGACACCGTGCCGCGTGACTCGGCGCGGGTCGGGGTGACCTGGTCGGCGTGGGGGCCGAGGACGTAGGACTGCCAGGAGCGGACGGGTGTTGCGGTGGCGGCGGCCGGGGACGCGGCGAGGCCGAGGGCCACGATCGCGGCGACAGCGATTGTTCGATGCACGTGCTTTCCTTTCAGCGGACGGGAGAAAGGGTGTCGAGTCGGCCGGAGCGGGCGACCCGGGCGAAGGCGTGGGCGCTGGGCTTGGGGTGCCGGACGAAGTCGTCGTCGACGGCGATGAGGCCGAATTTCGGCCGGTAGCCTTCGCTCCATTCGAAGTTGTCGAAGGCGGACCAGTGCAGGTAGCCGCGCACGTCGACGCCTTCGGACCGGGTCCGGGCCAGGGCGGCGAGATGACTGCGCAGGTAGTCGACGCGTTCGGTGTCGTCGCCGAGTGTCTTGACGCAGTGCAGGTGCGCGGCCAGCAGCGCCTCCCCCGCTCTTTTCCACAGCACCGGGTTGGTGATGCCGGGCGGGTGGTAGCCCTCGAGGTAGCCGTGCAGGGCGATCATCTGCGGTTCGTTGATGGTGCACACGTACGGCATGAGGTCTTCGGCGGCGACCCGGGCGCTGTAGTGGCTGAACGTGGCGGCGGCGGTGGCGCTGCCCCACAGGAACCCGTCGGGAAAGTCGGTCACTGGTGCCCCTCTCGAAGAGGCCGCGCGACCTCCGCCCCGGTCGGTGCGGAGGCCGCGCGGTGGCTCACTCGCCCTTGGCGTACTCGGTGTCCATGTCCTTGAGGACCTCGTCGGGCTTGGCCTGGTTGCTGAAGACCTCCTGCAGGCCGCTGAGCATGGTCTGCTGGACCTTGGCGTTGGGCCACAGCTGGTCCATGAACGGCACGGTCCGGTTGTCCTTGACGAAGGTGCTCAGTTCGGCCAGGCCGGGATCGACGGTGGTGCCGGCGTCGGGCAGAGTCGGCAGGCTGCCCTGCTTCTCGTTGAACACCTTCATGCCCGCCGGCGACATGGCGTAGGTGATGAACTTCAGCGCCAGGTCCTTATTCTTGGCCTTGGCGTTGACGGCGTAGCCGGCTCCGGCGGCGGCGGGCATGAGGAACGTGGCCGGGTCGTCGGTGGCCGGCAGCGCTTTCATGGTGAACGTGCCCTGCGGGTTCTTGCCCTTGAGCAGCCCGATGATCCAGTTGCCCTGGACGATGCCGAGTGTCTTGCCGGTGGCGGCGAGGGTCTGGCTGGCCTCGTAGTTGGTGCCGAGGGGGTTCTTCTGGAAGCAGCCGGCCGTGGTCATCTCCTGGTACTTGGCCATCGCCGTCGTCCACTGCGAGCCGGCGAACGTGGCCTGGCCGGACGCCTGCTTGGTGTTGAAGTCCTTGTCGGCGCCGAAGACGACGTCGGCGGCCAGCGCGTACAGCACCAGCTGGGTGACCCAGTTGTCCTGGATGCCGAGGGCGAAGGCCGGCGTGCCCTTGCCGGTGGCGTCTGCGCAGAACTTCAGAAGTTGCGTCCAGGTGGTGGGGGCGGTCAGGCCGGACTTCTTCAGGGCGGCGTCGTTGTAGACCGCGCCGATGCCGTTGAGCCCGAACCGCGCGTTGCAGGTCTTGCCGTCGTACTGGGCGACCTGTTGGAAGGCGGGCGGCAGTTTCGCGGCCCAGGGCTGGTCGGACAGGTCGAGCAGGTAGCCGGGCTTGGCCAGGATGTAGGTGGCGCCGGGGTTGCCGTTGCCGGGCACCGCGAAGTCCGGGTCGAGGCCTTCCCAGTCGGTGAAGGCGTAGTAGACGCCCCGGGCGCTGGGGACCAGGACGACGAAGGCGAACAGCAGCGGCGCAGGCAGGGTGAGCCACCACGGTGCGGTAGCCCGGCGCCGGGTGGCCCGGGGCGCGGCGGCGGCCTGGTCGGGCGGGCGGGTCTTGACGTCAACTGTCACAGCAGCCCCACCTATGTTGAATCGTTTCATCAAGGTCATGCGGATCGGGTCGGCACGAATGGGGAGAAGTGAAGTTGCCGTCGACCGGACAGCCGGAATGGCGTGGGTAACGTTCTCCAAATGTTTCGCCGACACTACGAGCCGGTACCAAGCACGTCAAGAGGCTCCTTGACTACCACCGGAGCTGCGGCGGAAGATTTCCACGATCCCTTACGGCCCAATGCGGGCAACGTTTCCCACGTGAGGAGCCTGAGTGCCGGAACAGCCGAGCGCCGTGCGACGCGTGACCATCGTTGACGTGGCTCGGCATGCCGGCGTATCGACCACGGCGGTGTCCAAGGTGCTCCGCAACGCCTACGGGGCGAGCCCGCAGATGCAGACGAGAGTCCGCGCGGCCATGGAGGAACTGAACTACCGCCCGTCAGCGGCGGCCCGGGGTCTACGGGGCAAGACGTACACCATCGGCGTGATGCTGCCCGAGATCCGCAACCCCTTCTTCGCCGACGTCATCGACGGCGTGACCGGGCATCTGGACGGCAGCGACTACCAGCTCCTGCTGGCCCAGAGCTGCAACGACGAGCCCGGCGAGACACGCCTGACCGACGCCATGATCGACCGCAGCATGGACGGCGTCATCCTCATCGCCCCGATCTCCTCCCGCCGGCGCCTGCAGACCGTCGCGCGTACCGTGCCGACCGTCGTGGTCGGCCGGCACGGCCACTCCGCCGACTACGACACCGTGACCGACGACGACTTCGCCGGCGCCGGCCTGATCGTCGCTCACCTCGCCGAACTCGGGCACCGCCACATCGCCCACATCGAACACCTCGAGAAGGACCCGGTACGCCTCGTCGAGATGCCCAACGCCCAGCGCGCCGACGGCTACCGCCACGCCATGAACGCCCACGACCTGGCCGACGGCATCGACGTCGTCTCAACCACCTACACCCCGCAAGGCGGCTACCGCGGCGCCCAGCACCTGCTGTCCCGAGACGTCCGCCCCACCGCGATCTTCGCCGGCGCCGACATCGTGGCCATGGGCGTCCTCGACGCCTTCACCGAAGCCGGCCTCTCTGCGCCGCAGGACATCTCCCTGGCCGGCTACGACAACACCACCTTCGCCGCCTTCGGGCCGATCTCCCTGACCACGGTCGACCAGGCCGGCCACCAGATGGGCGTCAACGCCGCCCGGCTGCTGCTGGACCGCATCGCCGACCGCGCCAGGCCCACCGCCCAGGTAAAACTCTCCCCCACCCTGGTCACCCGCCGCACCACCGCAGCTCCGCCCGCCCGCAGCGGCATCTGATCGAAGAGCGAAGCGTCAACCGCCGCGCGGCCCGGACTTGGCCGGCATCGACGTCCTTGGAGGCGCGCCATCCCCATCACGATCGAGGACCGACAGATCGAGGGCCCGCACGGCCCCATCGGTGTCCGTGTCTACGTACCTGACGGCGATGCCGGCGGCGGTCTTGTCTGGGCGCACGGCGGCGCCTTCTACGGCGGCGACATCGACATGCCGGAAAGCGACTGGGTCGCTCGCCAGTTCGTCGAACGCGGCATCGCGGTCGTCGCCGTGGATTACCGGCTCGCACCCGTCCCGGAATGGAGCGGAGACAAGACGCCGGTGGACCGAGCCGAACGCTCCCACTACCCGATCGCCTCCGAGGAAATCACCGCGGCGTTCCGGTGGGCGACGACGTCGGACACCCGGGTCCCGTTCTGGGCCATCGGCGGCGCCAGCGCCGGAGCGGCGCTCACCGCGGGAGCCTCGCTACGGCTGCGGGACAACGGTCAACCACTCCCCCGCGCCGTGGTGCTCGTCTACCCCGTCGTGCACGCCGAGCTGCCACCGATGACCGCCGAGCTGGCGGCGAAGGTCCGGACGCTGCCGGATCCCGACGCGGTCGGCGCCGTAGCTGTCCGCAGGATGAACCTGCACTACGTGCGGGAACACGCCGCCCTGGCGGAGCCGTACGCCTTCCCCGGCGGCCACGACCTCACCGGCCTGCCGCCGACCTTCATCCTCAACGCCGACATCGACTCCCTGCGCGCCTCCGGCCAGCAGTACGGCGCCGAACTCGCCGCCGCCGGAGTCGACATCGTCATGATCCGCGAGGACGGAACCCGCCACGGACACCTCAACGAAGCCGGCAACGCCCAAGCAATCCTGAGTGTCCAGCGCATCGCGGACTGGCTGCTGTCACCGACCCTGCTCGGCGCCGCACGCCAAAGGTGAGCACCAGCGGGGGCGGCGTCAACCGGCGTGGACGTCGACAGTCGCGGTGACGGCGCCATCCAGACCGGCGATGCGGCCGGCGGCGTCGCCCTCCAGGCGACCGATGATCACGATGCCGGGGAAGTACGACTGATCGCCGTAGTAGAGGACGAAATCGTTGCCGGGTGCGTAGTACCCGACGTCTCCGACGTCGGGGTCGGCACCGTCCGGCTGGCCGGCCGTGGACAGCGGTGACGGCAGCGGGCCGGTCTTCTCCACCGAGCCGTGATCGGTCATGGCGATGGTCAGCGGCAGCTGGGCGATGAGGTCACGGCCGGCGGCACTGTCGAACACCGTGGCCGAAAAGCGCTCGTCGCCGATGGCGATGCTGATCTTCATCTGTTCCTCCTGGCGAGATGCGGCGTCGGTACCGCTCGGCGAGGGCGTCGCCTGCACGGCGGCTGGGGCGCCCGACCGGGTCTCCTCGGGCCCGCCGAGGCCACCGCATCCGGCAACGGTCAGTCCGGCGATTGTCAACAGCGCTGCACAGACGGCGGCGCGTGGGGCTGGCATGTCATCTCCTTCTGTCGGGTGGGCTGTCTGGTAGCCCCGGACGCGATCAGCGGTCGCGGATGACCTCGTCCAAGATCCGCCCGGCGTTGCCGGCCTGCGCAGAGCCGACCTCGTGGCGCGGCACCTGGACGAGTCCCCGGAGTTGAGCCTTCCGCCACTACAGCGGCGACCCCAAGACGCCGCTAACCGACCCGGTCATCAAGGCGATCGGTGACACCTACGGCAAGAGCACGGCGCAGGTCATGCTGCGCTGGCACGTCCAGCAGGGCCGCTCCGCGATCCCGAAGTCGGTGCACGCCGACCGCATCGCCGAGAACTTCGACGTGTTCGACTTCGCACTGACCGCCGACGAGCTCACCCGCATCGACGCGCTCACCATCGGCGACACCATGGACCCGGACCAGATGGACTTCGCCAGCTTCGGCATCACCGTCCCCGAAGCCTGAACCCGGTCAATAGCGCCAGCGGCGGCCTCATCAACTCGGCGCCGGACCGCTGCAGTCAGCAACGCCCTCCGTACAGCGCCTACCTCACCCACGTCGATCGGATTTCAGGCATGGGGGCAGATGCCCGCCTACCACCTGCGGTGCCGGTTCGTCATAGACGGGGTTCTCGGGTATGGACGATGTCGGCGGACCCGGCGCGGTCGGTGCGCAGCATCAGATGCGCCGCGCCGGCCCGCCGGGCCGCTGCGGCGACTGCGGCTCGCTGCTTCGACCGTCTACCGGGTCGTGGTTTCGGTGTTGTGGACAAGCGGGACGACATTCGCAAGTTGGCGCTTCGCGGCGGGCGAGCATCACGCCTGGGCAGGCTGGCCTGCCCGATTTCGGCGGCAGCCGCCGGACCGGGTCTGTGACCCTTTTGCAGCCCATACATAATCCGCGCCGACGATTCTCGGTCTGGCCAGTAACTCTGAGTTGCCGGGCTCCGTCCGGCGGATCGCCGGGGCGGGCCCCGACTACGACACCCGCCTCGAGCGCGGCAACCTGGCGCGCGCCTCCGGTTCCACCTGGTCGGCGAGCTTGCCACCCGTAGCGACGGCTTCCGCGACCGGTGGGCCGCCCAAGAGGTACGGCTGCACCAAACCGGCCTCAAGCGCTCTGACCACCCGGTCGTCGGGCGCCTCGATGTCGGGTTCGAGGCCATGCCGATGCCAGCCGATCCCGGGCTGACCCTAACGGCGTACAGCGCCGAGCCCGGCACCCCGTGTTCCCGGCACACGGCTGCTCCCTTCCGGCTGCGTGGCCGGAGTCGTCTATTACGCGGCCACTGCCTTCGCTGCGGCCAGGTACCGTGCTTGGGCTGCAGGTGCTCAACGCCTGGTCTTTCGCCGCCGTCGCGGGGGTCGGCCTGATGCTGTTCCAGGACCTGATCCCGCGCCCAGGGCTGGCCGCCGGCAGTTACGCCAACATCACCGGTTGGACACTGTTGCATCCGGACCGCTCATCGACGCTGGATCCGCGACCGCTCGGCTACGGCAGAGTGTTTCTCGCCTCGCAATAAGCACGATGGCCGCCTTCACCGGGCTTCGGCTGGTGCCCTCTGAACACCCGAAGGGGTGCGGGACCTTCCTGACCGACATCTGGGGATTCGGCTTTGAGCGCAAGCGTCGGGCTGATCTCGGAGACCTATTACAGCCACTAATCATTCTAGGAATCACCGAGTAGAGGGGGCGCGCCGTTGAGTAAAGATCCCTTGACTCGCGCAGGATAGATTCGACGACTGACGGCACTAGACATGCAGCGAAGGTCGACTCGGCATCCCCGCCAGCGGCTACGCCACTCCCCTGACCCCCACACTGCCAGTGTCAAGCACAGGAGCACGAGACCCAACGTCGACGGATCCAGATGCAATTGGTCCCGGAGCTGCGGAATGCGCGAAATCAAACTCGCGAAGGCTACCCCTGAACAAGTGAACGCGGTAAAGGTGGCTGCGGTAGCCTCGCGCAACGCGCGAGGAGTGGGCGCAGAGCTGACGGTCGTGGTCATGTTCTGCGCGGCACCCCCGCCGGCAGCGGGGCCATACCGCGGCTCCGCTGCTGCATTATCAGCCTTTGACGCCGCCGGCGGTCAGGCCTTCGACGATCTGCCGGTTGAAGAACAGGAACATGATCAGCGGCGGGATCGTGATCAGCAGGATGTCCATGAACAACAGGTTGTACTGGCTGCTGAACTGGCTGGAGAAGTTGTAGACGGTCAGCTGCACGGTAGGTTCGCCGGGCAGGAAGTACAGCGGTGTCTGGAAGTCGTTGAAGACAGCCACCGCCTGCACCACGATCACTGTGATCGCCACCGAGCGCAGCAGCGGGAAAATGACCCGGAAGAACAGCCGCATCGGGCTGGCGCCGTCGATGGTGGCGGCCTCGTCGATGTCCCGGGGAATGGTGGCGATGAACGCCCGGAACAGCAGGATGCTGAACGAGATGCCGAACGCCACCTCGACGAGGATCAACCCCAACATGGAGCGGAACAGACCGAGGCCCTCGAGCACCCAGATCGTCGGCACCACCGCCGGCGGGATGATCAGCCCGGCCAGCACCAGGAAGTTAATGAAGCCGGTCCAGCGGTTCCTGCGGCGCTGCAGGATGTAGGCGACCATCGCCGAGAGCACCACCATGATCGCCACGCTGGCGACTGTGAGAATCGCGCTGTTGATGAACGCGATGATCAGCATGTAGTCGCGTGACTCGATGACTTCCTGGAAGTTCTGCACGAACCGCAGTTGCGCCGGCCAGGAGAAGCTCAGCTCGCTGGCCTCCTGCCGGTCCTTCAGAGCCATCACGGCCATGAACAGGAACGGCACCACGAAGATCACGAAGGACACCACGATGGCGATCACGCTCAGGGTGAAGTTTCTCCGCGGCCGTCGGCGCGGGTGTGCGGCGGCAGCGTCGGCGCTCACAGCTCGACCTCCTTACGCGACAGGAACCAGAACAGTGGCACCACGATCGCGGTGACCAGGATGAAGAGGATCACGTTGCCCGCGGTGGACAGGCCGTAGAAGCCGGCCTGGTACTGCTTGTAGATGACCGAGGCGATGACGTCGGAGCTGAAACCCGGCCCGCCGCGGGTGGTCGCCCAGATAAGGTCGAACGAGCGCAGACCACCGATCAGCGACAAGATGATCACCGTGACGGTCGCCGGTTTGGCCAACGGCAGCACGATGTTGAAGAAGCTGGCGGTGGAACTGGCGCCGTCGACCTTGGCCGCCTCGAAGTACTCACGGGGGATGGAGACGATGCCCGCGATGTAGATCAGCGTGGCCAGGCCGACGCCCTTCCACACGTCGATCAGGGCGACCGAGTACAGCGCCAGGCTCGGGTTGGTGAGCCAGCCTGGACCGTCGATGCCGAACACGCCGAGAGTGTCGTTGATGAGGCCGCGTTCCGGGTTCATTAGAACCTGGAACATGATGCCGACGCCGATACCGCTCAGCAACACCGGAAAGAACACCACCGACCGCAGGTAACCGCGGGCGATGATCCGCGAGGTGAGCAGCACCGCCAGCAGCATCCCGAGCACCACCTTGAGCCCGGAGGTGATCACGCCGTAGATCAGCGTGTTGACCAGGCCCTTGACCAGGGCCGGCTCCTGGAAGAACGCCACGAAGTTGTCCAGCCCGATGAATTCGGTGTCGAACAGCGACCACCGGGTCAGGCTGAAGTAGAACGACGCGAACGTGGGCAGCAGGAACAGCACCGTGTAGATGATCGCGGCGGGCAGGTAGAACCAGTACGGATACTGGTGGTCGAGCCGGCGCTTCCGCCGGCCCTTCGTGGCCGCCGGAGCGCCGCCGCGACCGGTGCCGGTCGCGACCGTTGTCGTCGCTGTCGTTGCCATGAGCGGCCTCCTCGCAGGCTTGTCGATCCGGTCCCGCGCGACGCGCGGGACCGGATCAGGTGTCCCGACCTACCAGCCCTCGAGCCCGAGCTGCTGGGCCTGCTTCTTCACGTCCTGGTCGTAGAGTCCGGCGCCGGCCTTCGCATCACGGATGCCGGAGCCCACCTCGACGGTGATCTGCTCCAGTGCCGGACCCTTGATCGGTGACAGGAACTCCAGCGCCAGGCTGGACCCGCCGGGCTTGTCGATGTACGTCTGGATGTCCTTGGCCACCTGCGGCACGTCGGCCGGTAGCTTGCACGCCTTGACCGCGTATGGGCCGGTCGGCGCGGCCGCGGTGCTCTGCGAGTTGCACCCGTCCGGGCTGGCGAGGAACGCCTGGAACTTCTTGGCCGCGTCCAGCTTGGCGCCCTCGGTCGTGGTGGGGATGTAGACGCCACCCGGGGTCCACACGGTCATCCCGTTCTTGGCCGCGTCGTCGCCGGGGAGCGGGAACATGCCGATGTCGTTGAGCTTGTCCGGGAAGGTATCGGCGAGTTGGCCCGGGACGCCGGACAGGATCGGGTAGTGCGCGCCTTCACCGTTGGCGAGCATCTTCAACCCGTCAACGACCTTTGCCGAGGCGAAGTCCTTGTTGAAGTAGCCGGCGTCCTTCGCCTCCTGCTGGTGCTGGAAGCCCTTGACCGCGGCCGGCGACGTGGCGTACTTGGCCTGGTTCTTGGTGTACCGGTCCGCGAAGTCCGGCTCGGCCGCCGACACGTTGTGGAAGTCCCCCAGCACGAACAGCTGTGAACTCCAAGTGTCCGAGTAGGTCTGGATGACCGGATCAATCCCCGCCGCCTTGATCTTCGCGTTGTTCGCCATGAACTCCGCCCAGGTCTTCGGCACCTGCAGTCCCACCTTGTCGTACACCGCGCGGTTGTACATGATCGCACCGGCCATGAAGGTGCCCAGCGGCGCGCCGTAGACCTTGCCGCCGACCGACACGGTCTTCTTGAAGTTGTCGTCGAGCTGCCCGATCCACGGCTGGTCGTCCACCGGCACCAGATTCTTTTCCGGCGCAATCGCCTGGAACAGCGAGCCCGTGTTGTACGCGAACAAGTCCGTCATGTCGCCGGTGGACAGCCGAGTCTTCACCAAGTTGTCGCCTTCGCCGCCTTCCGGCCGGGTCTCCACCTTGATCGTGATGTTCGGGTTCTTCGCGGTGAAGTCCTTGCTGAGCTGCTCGGCCATCTTGACGTCGTCATCGCTGTTGCCGACGGAGTACGACAGCGTGACCTTGCCGCCCTCGCCGTCGCTGTCACTGGAACCGAGATCGCCGGCGCTGCACCCGGCCAAAGTCAACGCGCCGGCCACCAGGGCGGCCAGCGGTATTGATCGGATTCTCATTATGCCTCCAGGGATTCAGTGGGGGAGGAGCAGGTATTCCAGCCTCGCCCGCAGGGCGTCGGCTCCAGGGGTGAAGCCGCGACCGGTGGCGGCGTCGACGAGCTGGCTCGTCGGAGCGTCGAGGTAGCGTTCGAGCCGGGCCGCAAGTTCGGTCTCGTCGGCGACACCCGAGTCGTACGCCGCGATGACGACTGCGGCCCAGGTGGGTTCGTGGTCCATGACCTGACGGATGGTCGCGTCGGCGGGTAGCGGTTCGTCGCGGACCGGATCGGCGACCGTCCACTCGTGGTCGCCGTGCCGGACCTCGACCGGGTCGGCCCGGCCCGGCACGTGCACGGTCGCGGACGCGCCGACCGGGACGGTGACGCGCAGGCTGAGGCGGCCGTCGGCGCGTTCCCAGGAGGCGGCGGCCTTTCCGTACGGGGTGAGGTGCGTCGCCGACGCTGAGGTGAGTCCGCGTCCGGGCACCGGCCGGACCTCGATGGCCCGGTAGCCCGGTGCGGCGGGTGCCAGCCCGGCCACCCGGCGGTGCATCCAGTCCGCCACCGCACCGAGCGCGTAGTGGTTGAACGAGGTCATCTGCCCGGGGTTGATGCTGCCGTCGGGCAGCATGCTGTCCCAGCGCTCCCAAACCGTCGTGGCGCCCATCGTGACCGAGTACAGCCAGGAGGGGCAGCCGGTCTGCAGTAGCAGCCGGTAAGCCAGTTCAGGCTCGCCCGCGTCGGTCAGCGCGTCGGTTATCAGCGGCGTGCCGACGAACCCCGTGCTGATCCTGAACGCGGACGCGCGGACCAAGTCGGCCAGCCGGCGCCCGGCGCGGCGCCGCTGGTCCTCGGTCGGCAGCAGCGCCCACTGCAGGGCAAGCGCGTACGTGGTGGCGGCGTCGCTGAGCACCCGTCCGCCGGCGGTGGTGTACTCCGCGGCGAAGGCCTTGCGCACCCGGCCGGCGAGGTCGGCGTACTCGCGGGCCCGGTCGATGTCGCCGACCAACTCGGCGGCCTGCGACACGATCTCGGCCGACCGGGCGAAGTGCGCGGTGGCGATGACGTCCGGGTCCGCCTTGGCGTGGGCGGGCTGGTCCGGCGGCGCGGTCGGGTCGAGCCAGTCGCCGAACTGGAAGCCGCCGGCCCAGAGCAGGTCGTCACCGGCGAGATCGGCCATCTTGTCGACCCAGGCCCGCATGCTGGGCAGCTGGCGGGCCAGCAAGGCCAGATCGCCGGTGCGCTGGTAGATCACCCAGGGGGCGATCGTGGCCGCGTCGCCCCAGGCCGCGGCGGCCGGGCCCGGCCGCCGAATCACGTCCGGCACCACGAACGGCACGGATCCGTCCTTGTACTGCTCGGCCATCAGGTCGGCGAGCCAACTGGTGAGGAAACCGGCGCTGTCGAACAGGAAACTCGCGGTCGGGGAGAACACCTGAATGTCGCCGGTCCAGCCGAGCCGCTCGTCGCGCTGCGGGCAGTCCGTCGGTACGTCGACGAAGTTGCCGCGCATGCCCCAGACGACATTCTCATGAAAACGGTCCAGCAGTTCGTTCGACGACTGGAACCAACCGGTGCGCTCCAGGTCGGAGCCCACGACGACCGCCTCAATATCGTCTACCCGGAGGTCGGGAACGCCGCTCACTTCCACGTAGCGGAAGCCGTGGAAGGTGAGCGTCGGCTCCAGGACGACGTCGTCCGGGCCGGCGAGAACCCAGGCGTCGGTGGCCTTCGCGGTGCGCAGAGGCCGTGTGCCGAGTTCACCTTTCTCTAGCACCTCGGCGTGCCGGACGACGACCTGTTGGCCGGCGGAGCCGGAGCGGACTTTGAGCCGGACCCGGCCGACCAGATTCTGCCCGAAGTCGACCAGCGTCTTGCCTGCGGGTGAAGTGGTGACAGCGCGGGCCGGCAGGATGTCCGTGATCCGGATCGGCGGTCCGTCCGGTGCGACCAGCCGGCCGAGGTCGACGTCGAGCACGTCGACAGGGCGCGCCGGCCCGGGGGCTCGGCGCAGATCGGTGCTCTGCCCGTCGTACAGGTCGTCGGCGATGACGGTGCTGTCCCGGGCGGTCCACGATCCGTCGGTGGCCAGGACGTGGACCAAGCCGTCTGCGGTGGTCACCTCGAGCTGGGCCAGCAAGGCGAGCCGGTCGCCGTAGAGACCCCGCTGCCCGTGAAATCCGAGGCGGCCGCGGAACCAGCCGTTGCCGAGCAGCACGTCCAGGCGGTTCTCGCCGGGGGTTACGAGATCGGTGACGTCGTACGTCTGGTAGCGCAGCCGGTGCTGGTAGCTGGTCCAGCCTGGGGTCAACTCCTGGTCACCGACGCGGTGCCCGTTCAGCTCCGCGGTGTAGAGGCCGTGTGCCGTGGCGTAGAGACGAGCGCGTACCACTTCCGCGGGCACCTGGATGGTTCCGCTCAGGACGGGTGCGGGTTGCTCCGGGCTGTCGACCACGGGTGGACTGACGAAGCGAGCGGTCCAGTCCTCCGCTGCGAGCAGGCCCGCTTCGACACCCGCGTACGCACTCCAGTCACTCCAACCCTCCGAGCTGTGCACGCGTACCCGAACCCGGGCGCGCTCCCGTGAAGACAGGGATGTTGCCGGCCACGGCACCAAGATCTGGTCGGCCGAATCCACCGTGAAGGTTTCGGCGACCGCGCCATCGCGCACCAGTTCCGCCTGGTAGGCGGCTTGTTCGAAGTCCGCGTCGGCCTGCGGGATCCGCCAGGAGAGGCGGGGGGTCGCTGAGCCGATGCCGAGGACCGGGTTTTCGCCGGTGCGGTGTTCGAAGCGAACTGGAGTAGGAGCGGCGGGTGGAGGCATGGATCTCCTAGGTCATGAAACGATTCAAGCAAGGCTCGAGAGGATGTCGGTTTCTTTTCGGATGGGTGGCCAGAAGATTTCGCCTGGCTCCGATCCTGCAGCTGAAGTGACGCACGGCATAGCCCGTAATTCACCGGTACTAGCACGGAACTCTCCTGGAAGGCCTTGACGGAGAGGCCGTACAGTATCTGGATGGCCGAGCTGCCGGTCGACGCCTCGAGCGATCAGTTCCATCTAATCGAGGGCTCAGTCGTGTTCGCCGGGCATTACGTCGAGCTGGACACAGGTCCGGCGCACACACACAGCTTCGTCGAAATCGCGGTGATGCTCTCCGGCGAGGGGATCCACCACAGCCTGGCCGGGCGACAGCAGGTTACCGCTGGCGACGTCTTTATCCTTCGCCCGGGCGTGTGGCACGGTTATGAGGATTGCCGGTTCCTCGACATGTACAACTGCTGTTTCTCCACCGAGTTGCTCCGACACGAACTTGCGTGGACCCGTGAGGACCCGCTGCTCGGGTACCTGCTGTGGAGCGGTCCTTATTCGGGGCGGCGGCGCGGCATCCTCACCACCCATCTCGACCAGGCCGCCCTGGCCGAATGCGTCGCCCACCTCGAGGCGCTGGACGAGTTGCGGCTGCAGCCGGTAGGCCTGCACAGGGGTGACATCATCGGCCATTTGTCGCTCTTCCTCAACCGTCTTGCGCGAGCCGTGGTCCCCGAGGGCGACGACATGCCCGCGGGCCTGAGGCACACCACGCACGGCGCCGTGGTCGACGCCATGCAGATGATGGAGGCGCGTCCGGCTTACCCCTGGACACTTACCGAGCTCGCTGACGCGGTGCATCTCGCGCCTCGCTACCTTGTCCGGCTCTTCAAGACCGCGACCGGACTACCGCCGATCGCCTACCTGGCACGGCATCGCATCGAACTGGCAGCGGTGCGCCTGCTGCACACCGACGATCCGATCGGCCGCATCGGCGAGTCGGTCGGCTGGCCGGACCCGAACTACTTCGCCAGGCGATTTCGGGCCCACTACGGCGTCACCGCCTCGGCCTACCGGGCGCGGTTCACCCACAACGCCGTGCGCCTGCCGACCTGGGACGGGCGAGAGTGGGACGATGTAACCGATCGTCGCCGCCGGCCTGACGACACCGAAGGCATCGGTCTGATCCTTCGGGGCTCGGACGAGGTCAGCAACGCAGGACGGTGATCGTTGAAGTGACGCTCGTACACGCCGAGTACGGCACTGGCGTGACGCTCGTTGAGATCAGCATCCGGTCGGTGCACTCGGCTCTTACGCTACGGACGAGCCGTTCGGCATAACAGTTCGGGCGAGGCGTTCGAGGTGGGTGTACCGCGCCAGAACTGTCGCACATGACGTGAGCTGCGATTCTGTGGCCGTCGCGCACGATCGAAAGCATGCTCGTACGCCTGATGTACCTGACCGCCGTTCGGATATTCGGCTGGTTACCGCGGGCCAGCCGCGGCGATACGGCGATGGCCGCCGAACTGCTGGTGCTGCGCCACGAGGTCGCCGTGCTGCGTCGTCAGGTCGGTCGGCCGCGCCTGTCGTGGCCGGACCGGGCCGTGTTGTCGGCGCTGGTTCGTGCCCTGCCGCGCCAGCTGTGGCGACATCGGATCGTCACCCCGGCCACGCTGTTGTCCTGGCACCGCCGCTTGGACAGCCGGCACTGGACCTACCCCAGCCGGCCCGGACGCCCACCCATCAGCGACGAGATACGCGACCTGGTCCTCCGGCTCGCCCGCGAAAATCCCGGCTGGGGACACCGGCGCATCGCCCCACTGAGCCGGCCCGCACGCTGCGGCCCGGCGTGGTCGTGTACCTGAACCGAGTCGGCGCCGCAGATCGACCTTGACCTTGACCTTAGGTCAAGGTGGATGCTGACCGCATGGATGCTAACCGCCTGACCAGTTCAACCACCTCACCATGGACCGGCATGGTGCCGGTCGACGACACGGCCCTTTCGGTCACCGATACCCGCGGCCCCGGGCCTCCGGTCGTCTATCTCAATGGTTCCTATGCCAGTCAGCGGTCCTGGCGACCCGTGATCGCCGATCTCGGCACCGGTTGGCGACACGTCACCTATGACGAGCGCGCCCGCGGAGCGTCGAAGCGGTCGGCGGACTACTCCTTCGAGGCGTGCCTCCGCGACATCGACGCGGTTGTCGAGGCGACCGGTGTGGACCGGCCGCTGCTGGTCGGCTGGTCCTACGGTGCGGCGCTCGCTGCGCACTGGGCCGACCGCAACCCGGACCGCGTCGCGGGCGTGGTTTCGGTCGACGGCGCGGTGCCGTGGGGGCTGACCGGCGAGGAGAACCGGCAGCGGATCCGGCGCGCGTTTCGCCGGATGCGGCTTTTCCTGCCGCTCGCGCGTCCGCTGGGCCTGTCCGCCAGCATGACCGCCGACGAGCACGCCGAGGTCGGCATCGAGATCAACGAGATCTGCGCTGCCCTCGGGCCGGTCCTGGACCGTCTGACCTGCCCGGTGCGCTACGTCCTGGCCACGGGTGCGAACCTCGGCGGAGGCCAGGAGGAGATGGAGCAGATGCGCGCCTCTCTCGATCCGGTGCTCCACCGCAACCCGAACCTGCGGATCAGCGCGAAGGTCACGAGCAATCACACGCAGATCCTGCGCAGGGACTTCCGGGCCGTCGCCGCCGCCGTACGGGAGATCGCCGCCGCTGCCGAACAGGAGGCCCGCTGAGCCACCCGGCCGCCGGACTGACGATCAGCCAGGCGGCCGCATTCGCCGACATCACGATCAAAACGGTGCGGCACTACCACAAGCTCGGCCTGGTCGACGAACCAGCACGCGACAGCTCGGGTTACCGGCGATATCGATCGGACGACCTGTTGCGGCTGGTGCAGGTCCGGACACTGGCCGCCGCCGGTGTCCCGCTAGCCGAAATCGGCCCTCTGCTCGACTCCGACGCCGCGTCGTTCGCTGCCTCACTCGCCGACGTCGAACGGCACCTCACCGAACGGATCGACGAGTTGGTCGCGCGGCGGGACACGCTGCACCGGCTCGCCTCCGGTGACCGGGCCCTGTTACCCGACCGCGCCGTAGCGCTGCTGGAAGGAATGCCCAGCATCGGCTTCACCCCGGATGACGTGACGATCGCCCGAGAATCCTTCGTGCTGGCCAAGGCCCTGGTCCCCGAAGGGTTCGACGACTACCTCACCCATGTCGAGCAAGCCCTCCAAGACCCCCGCTTCGTCGCCTTGGCCAAGCGCACTGCCGAGGTTGCGGGCTGGGAACCCGACGACCCCCGGGTCGCCGAACTGGCTACCGACATGGCCGACCACTACCTCGCCAACCCCGCACAGCTAAAGATTGTGACCGGTCTGCAAGCCCACACCGAAGCCGCAACCCGGTACAGGCTGATCGCCCACCACCGCGAACAGCCAGACTCAGCCGCAGCCCGGCTGGCCGCGCTCGTCGAAACCAAGCTCCGCTCCGCCGGCATCGAAATCTCCAGACCAGACTCACACTGAACCAGCCCTCCTCCGGTCCTTCCGCCACTCGACCGGCTCGGCCGCAAAGCCCGTACGCGTCCCATCGGCCCCGACGTACCCGAGCCGGAACCCGCCCAACTCCACGCCAGCAGCATCGGAGACCACGCTCAAAGGTCGCCGTCACACCGAACATCTCCGGCAGCGATCAGCCCAACTCCGGCAGCGACTCGCAGAGTCATTCTGGCCTGCGAGCGGCTCTTGCCGGAGTCGCGCGAGAACACGCCACAGCTCTCACCGAGCCCGGGCGAGCACGCTCGCCCCGAGGACCGCGTCTGCGCTCAGCCGACCAGCAGCACGAGCTTCCCGCGCAGGTGACCGTCCTCGCTGACGCGGTGCGCCTCCGCGATCTCGGCGAGCGGGAAGATCTGCGCGACGGGGAGCGAGAAGCGCCCGGACTCGATCAGCTCTGCGATCGCGGCGAGCGCCTGGACCGCACGACCGGCGTCCCCGCTGCTGAACGTCACCCCATGCACCTGCGCGCCGCCGAAGTCGGCGATCGTCACGACGTGCTCCGCACCGCCAGCGAGTTCGATGGGCTCTGGAAGCACCCCGCTCCCGGCGACGTCTAGCGCGACGTCGACGCCGCCGGGCGCGAGCGCGCGAACCCGCTCGACGAGACCCGCGCCGTATGCGACGGGCTCGGCCCCCAGCGAGCGAAGGTACTCGTGGTTGGCCGGACTGGCGGTGCCGATCAGGTGTGCGCCGCGCGCCGCGGCGAGCTGAACCGCGGCGCTGCCGACGCTTCCGGAGGCGCCGTTGATGAGCAGCGTGCTGCCGCTCCCGACGCCGAGCTGGTCAAGCGCGCGGGTGGCCGTCTCGATGGCGGTCGGCAGCACGGCTGCACCGGGGAAGTCAAGCGATGGCGGGATCGGCGCGTAGTAGGACAGCACCGCCAGCTCGGCCTGAGCCGCCCCCTCGGCGGAGAAGCCGAACACGCGATCGCCGACCGCCACGTCCGCAACGCCGTCGCCCAGCTCGTCGACGACGCCTGCCGCCTCGTAGCCCAGGGTCTGCGGGAGCTCCCATCCATCAGGCCCTTGCGCTTCTTCCAGTCGCTCGGGTTGACGCCGGCCGCGCGCACCGCAATCCGGACCTGGCCCGGACCCGGACGCGGATCGGGCCGATCCACGATCTCGAGGACCTCCGGGCCCCCAAACTGATTGAAACGGACCGCCTTCATCCTTGCCCCATTCTCGACCCCGCGGTGTCACGCTTGCTGCGCGGCGTTGACCCCGCCCAAGGTCGCCGTCACGGCAACCATTCTTGGCATCGATCACCCGATCCCGGCAGCGACTCGCAGGCTAATCCTGACTCTCGCAAGATCACTCGCAACCTTCGGCGATACGGGACACTGCCTGATCAGTGCGGCCGTACCGGCGGCTTGTGGCGTGGAGTCCAGCGCACCGGATCGCGGCAGACTCCGGCGTTCTGGCGGTCCAGCGCCGGCTTTGTGGGGGTAGTCGTTCGGGCGGCATAGGATCTCCGGCCATGAAGCCCCTGCTGGAGCGGCCGTCCAGGAGCGCCGCAGAGTCGATCATTCGCTCGTTCTTCGGGTTGCTTGCCCAGCAGAAGCTCGACGAGGCCGACCAGGCGGTTGATCACCACAGCCTGGACTGGCCGTACCAGGTTTGGTCGCTGTGGCAGGACATTGTCGCGTTCGACATGGATGCCGACGATCCGGCGTGGGGCTTTGAGGCAGGAACCTGGAAGCAGGACCTGTCGTGGCTGGGCCGGATCGGGATCGCCGATACCTTCCACTGGAGTGATGACGGCAATTCGCTGTTCACCCTGGTTACCGACAACGGTGAGCTGACCGACGTCTCCGGGGACTTCGACATTGTGGAAAAGGACGGCGGCTGGGTCGTCCGGCGGGTGATCATCCACGTGGCCTGAGCAGTGCTCACCGTGGCCACCCGCGCCCACTGTCTGTCGCCACGGCCGCGCGCGGAGCGGGCCTAACCGCGATCCCGCAGCGGGTGGTGTCGCTTCCCGGCGGTCTTGGGGTGACTGCGGTCGAGGACGCGCCCGCAATGGCCGAGCACCTACATCCGCGACGTCGGTGCATGTCGAGCGCCGCCGCCCGGATCGTTCAGAACTGCCAACCTCACCGGGACCGGACAATCACGCGCATGACACGTCAACTAACCAGCGCATCCAGCGGCCCTCCTAGCGGCGTGGGCGACGGACCCGCATCGTCCGACGCCCGTGCGCGCAGCCTGCCGCCAGCACATCGACGACGGTCCCCAGCGGTCCGGTTCGGCGGCAACCGCAGCGCTGCATCGCCGGCGTCGCGTCGCTCACACGTGGCGGGACGTCAATCTCGGGCCTCGACCAGCAGGAACTGCACGCTCTGCATGGACTCGACGTGGTCCCGGGGCACCGCGAGATGCGCCGGGTGGGCGAGGTAGGCGGAGAAGTCCTCGGCGTTCGCGAACTCGGTGACGACGGCGTAGTCGGCGTTCGTCGGGCGCTCGCCCAGGTCAGGACCCTGCCGGGTGTGGATGGCGAAGTCGAGCTGGTCCGGCAGGTCCGCGAGCGCCTTCGCGAACGCCTCGATGTCGGCCGTTCTCGTCGATTCCTTGAACCTCAGCGTGAGGCAGTGGATCAGCATGTCGATCCTCCGTTCCGTGTCGTGGTTGCCCGTGGCTGCGCCAACCGTCCGGCCGGGGTCGATGACGAGATGGAGCGGGACAACCGATGCGCGCCATCTCTTTTGCACGTGAGCGATTATAGACATCAGCGGACAGGCTCAGTTCGCTCAACACGGGGGCCATCGACGCGCGAGTCATCTGCCTGGGTCAGGTTCGACGACTGAATCCTTCTGAACAGGAGGTATGTCCGATACACGCTCTGGTCGCCGGACCGGGTTCCACGACCGCGTGGGGCCGATCGGCCGTCAGTGCGACGGGCCAGGGCTGCTCCAAGGTCAAGACGAAGTTATCGATCATTGACAAGCTCGAGTCAGCCGTCCTAGCCTGTGACGTACGACACCCCTGGTTCTGAGGGCGTGTGACCACTCCGACCGAGAGAGACCACGATGAGGCTGGGCTGCTCGTTCGCAACGTCGCTGGAGACCCCGGAGCACATCCGCATCGCCGAGGGACTCGGCTACGAGAGGGCGTTCTGCTACGACTCCCCCGCGCTTTATCCCGACGTGTGGATGGTGCTGAATCGGGCAGCCGAGCTGACCGACCGGATCGTTCTCGGGCCTGGCGTGCTGATCCCGAGCCTGCGGCACCCGATGGTGACGGCGTCGGCGATCACGACGCTGGTGCACGCCGCGGGGCAGGAACGTGTGCTGGTGGGCATCGGCAGCGGGTTCACCGGACGGCTGGCCATGGGGCAGCCGCCGGTGCCGTGGGCAAAGGTCGAGCACTACGCCCGCACCGTGCAAGCCCTGCTGCGTGGCGAGCAGGTCGAGTGGGAAGGGGCGATCATGCAGCTGATCCACCCCGACGACCGCTTCGGTCCGAGCCTGCCGGTCACGGTGTCGTGGGGTGTCGCCGGAGAAGGCCCCAAGGGCACCCGGGTCGCGCGCGCCCTCGGCGCCGAGCTCATCCGGATCACCCTGCCCGAGCCGGGGTTCGACCAGCAGATGATGATGGTGATTGGGACGGTCCTCGACGAGGGCGAGGACCCCGGGTCCGAGCGGGCGATCGACGCTGCCGGCCACGCCGCAGGGCTCTACCTGCACTGGGCGGTGGAGCACGACGTGATCGAGGAGCTGCTCGGCGAGGCCGGCAAGATCTGGGCCGCGGCCTACGACCACATCCCGGAGAACCTGCGCCACCTCGCGCTGCACGACCGCCACGTGGTCGGGATCAACGACGTCGATCGCCCCTTCGTCAACGGCGAGGTGTTGCGAACCGCCGGCGTCGCGCTCTCCCCGAAGGAATGGCAGGACAGGTTCGCCGCGCTCGAGGAGGGCGGCTGCTCCTTCGTGCACTTCCAGCCCGCGGGTCACGACATACCGCGCGAGCTCGAGGCGTTCGCTGCCGCCTTCGACCGCTGACCGAACCGAATGGAGAGACGGACAACGATGGAGGAACTGAAGTTCATCGAGTGGCAGGACGACGGCCCGGTCGCCACCGTGTGGCTCAACAGGCCACCGGTCAACGCTACCGACCATCAGCTGTACGGCGAGATCCGAGAGTTCTTCGGCCACCTGGTCGACTACCTGCCGCAGGCCCGGGTCGTGGTGCTCGCGGGGCGGGGCAAGCACTTCTGCGCGGGCAACGACCTCGCCGAGTTCCAGACCCTGGACCCGGACAACGCCCCTGAGCGTCTCAAGCTCGCCCGGGAGGCGTTCTGGGCGATCTACGACTCACCGTTCCCGGTCATCGCCGCGGTCCACGGGGTCGCGGTAGGGTCCGGTCTCGCGATCGCGGCCTCGTGCGACCTGGTCGTAGCGGCAGAGGGGGCACGGTTCGCCACGCCGGAGGTCAACGTCGGCGTGCTGGGCGGCGCCAAGCACCTCTCGCGGCTGGTGCCACAGGGTGTGGTTCGCCTGATGCACTACACGGGCGATCTGCACCCGGCGGAGAAGCTGCTGCCCTACGGCGGGATCGTGGAGATCGTCCCGGAGGAGCGCTTGCTCGAGTCTGCCCAGGAGCTGGCGCGATCGATCGCCCGGCACAGCCCGGTGACGCTGGAGCTGGCCAAGCGGAGCCTCAACGGCATCGAGTACATGGAGTTGAAGCCGGGCTACGAGTTCGAGCAGGGCCTGACCCGCGAGCTGTCCGGCTACGACGACTCGAAAGAGGCCGTCAACGCGTTCCTCGAGCGCCGCGCGCCGGTCTACACGGGACGGTGAACATGGCAACGACGACGCGCACGACAGCCGAGTCCCTCGACGCCTTCCGGGCGCGGGCCAGGGCATGGCTCTCCGAAGCCGAGCTCCCGGAGGTGCCGCTCGATCTCGACGCCCGGTTCGCGGTTCTGCGCCAGTGGCAGAAGACCCTGTTCGAGGCAGGCTGGGGCGGCATCGCGTGGTCGAAGGAGGCGGGCGGTCAAGACCTCACTCACCTGCATCAACTGGTGTTCGTCGAGGAGCTCGTCCGGGCCGGGGCGCCCCAGCCCGTCGGGCTGATCGGTCTAGAGGTCGTCGGACCGTCGATCGACCGCTACGGCACCGACTGGCAGCGTCGTGACCTGTTGCCGCGGCTGCTGTCCGGCGACGACATCTGGTGCCAGGGCTTCTCCGAGCCGAACGCAGGCTCCGACCTCGCCTCGCTGCAGACCCGGGCGGTGGCCGACGGCGACGACTTCGTGGTCTCCGGCCAGAAAATCTGGACGAGCTGGGCGCACCTGTCGCAATGGTGCGCGATGCTGGTGCGCACGGACACCTCCGTGCGCAAGCAGGCGGGCATCAGCTACCTGCTCGTGGACATGGCCAGCGCCGGTATCACCACCAGGCCCATCACGCAGATGACCGGTGACCGGGAGTTCTGCGAGGTCTTCCTCGACGAGGTCCGAGTGCCTCGGCAGAACCTCCTAGGCGGTCTGAACGAGGGATGGGCGATCGCCACGCACACCCTGGGCAGCGAACGTGCGGGCGCCACGCTGCGCCGCCGCGTGGAGTGCGGGGTAGCACTCGACGACGCGGTCGAGCAGATCCGACAGCATCGCGCGGATCCCGGATCGCCGGCCGAACGCCGGGCTCGGGCCGCCGTGGGCCGGTCCCACGTCGCCATGCGGGTCCTCGACGCCCAGACCCGCCAGACCACCGCCCGGCTGGTCGCCGACACGGGCCCGACGCCGATGGACTCCGTCGACAAGCTGCTGCTCACCGAGGTCGAGCAGACCGTCTTCGCCGAGATCGCCGGCCTGCTCGGCCCGTTGCGCACGGTGCCCGGAGCCCGGCCGCACGGCCTGGCGTCCGAGCGGTGGGCTCACGAGCACCTCTACTCGCGGGCAGCCTCCATTTACGGCGGCTCGTCCCAGATCCAGCGCACCATCATCGCCGAACGACACCTGGGACTGCCCCGTGGCTGACACCGTGCTCTCCGACCAGTTCGGGGCCGCCGTCGACGAGTACCTCGCCCGCGCGTACGACGGGGAACGGCGGGGCACGCTCCTCGATAGCGGGGGCTGGGACCCGGGCTTCGCCGCCGAGCTGGCCGAGCTGGGCTGGTACGCGCTCGCCGTGCCCGAGCGGCACGGCGGGCTCGGCGCGCCGCTCTCGCTGCTCGGCCCGGTCTTCGTCCAGTTCGGCAGGCACCTGGTCGTCGGGCCGTTGCTGGAGGACGTCCTGCTTCCGGCGCTGCTGAGCCCCGCCGACGGAGAGCAGGCACCGGCCGTCGCCGCCGCGGTCGAGACCGGCGTCCCGCTCGCGCTCGTCGACCCCGGTGCCACCGACGACTGGGCCGCCTATTTCGGCTCGGTGACGCTGCGCGAGCAGCGGCTCTTCGGCACGGTCGAGGTCGTCCGCTTCGCCCGGCAGGCGGGCCTGCTCGTGGTGGTCGCGACGACGCAGACGGGTGCCGCCGTGTGCCTGGTCCACCCGGCGGCGCCGGGCGTGCGCATCGAGGACGGGGAGAGCGCCGACCCGGCGACCACGTTCGCGCGCGTCGTCCTCGACGGGGTCCACGTCGACGGGTCGGCGCGTGTCGGAGGCGACGAGCTCGTCACCCGCATCCGCTCGTGGGCGAGGCTCCTCATCGCGTGCGAGCTCAGCGGACTCGCCCAGCGCAGCCTCGAACGCACCGTCGAGCACATCGCTCGACGCGAGCAGTTCGGACGCCCGATCGGGAGCTTCCAGGCGGTCAAGCACATCGCCGCCGACATGTACGCGCAGTCGACGGGGCTGCACAACCTGTGCTGCGCGACGCTCGCCGACGCCGACGAGGCCGCCGTCACCGACCTGGACCTCCTGGCGGCGACCGCGAAGGCCCACGCCGCCGAGGTCGCGGTGCGGGTCTGCGAGGACGCGATCCAGCTGCACGGCGGCATGGGCTTCACGACGGAGAGCGACGTCAGCTCGTACTACAAGCGCGCGCTGGCCCTGCGCGGGTGGTACGGCGACACGACCGAGCTCCAGATGCGGATCGGCGCCACCGTGTTGGACCGCGACCGGGCCCACACCGACCACGACCCTGGGAGGTAGACGTGAAGGCAACACGACTCGACGAGGAGCGCGTTCGTCGCGACACGGAGGCGGGGTTCTGGGCGGGCAATCTGGTCGATGGATACCTGGCCGACGTCGCCGCCCGTACACCCGGCGCGGTTGCAGTCGTCGACAGAGGCCGGTCCTGGACCTACCGCGAGCTCGACAACAGCGTGAACCGCCTGGCTTCGGCGCTGCACGGGCGCGGGATCAGGCGCGGCGACGTGGTGTCGTGGATGCTCCCGAACTGGGCCGAGGCGATCATCGTCCACCTCGCCGCGATCCGGCTCGGGGCGATCAGCAACCCGATCATCCCGATCTACCGCCATCAGGAGACCGCGTTCATCCTGCGCCAGGCGGCGTCGAAGGTCGTGGTGGTCCCGCTCGAGTTCCGCGGCTTCGACTACCCCGCCATGATCGACGACATCCGTGGCGAGCTCCCCGCGTTGCCGGCCGTCGTCGTGGTGGGTGCCCGCAGCGACGGTGCCCGCACGGGTTTCGACGATCTGCTCGACGAAGGGCGGGCCGAGCCGGCCGAGCACGGCGTGCGCGACGCCAACGACATCGCGCTGCTGCTCTACACCTCCGGCACGACCTCGGTGCCGAAGGGTGCGCTGCACAGCCACAACACGCTGGACTACGAGAACCGCAGCATCGTCGAGTTCTTCGGGCTCTCGGCGTCCGACGTCGTGTTCATGCCCTCCCCCGTCGGCCACATCATCGGGGTCCTCTACGGGATGCAGCTGCCGTGCATGCTCGGCGGCACCGTCGTCCTGCTCGACGTCTGGGAGCCCGAGCGGGCCCTGGAGCTCATCCAGGAGCACGGGTGCAGCTTCTCCGTGGCCGCGACTCCGTTCCTGCACGGGATCGTGCACCACCCGCAGCGGCAGGCCTTCGACACCAGCTCGCTGCGCGTCTTCGCGTGCGGCGGCGCCGATGTCCCCCCGGAGCTGATCAGGGCGGCGACCGCGGCTCTGGGATGCATGGTCAGCCGCGGCTACGGGTCGACCGAGTACCCCACAGCGACCGCCGCCAACGACGCGGACGCCGTGAGCAAGCGAGCGCAGACCGACGGGAGGGCGATCGGCGGGGCCGAGGTGCGCGTGGCGCCGGACGGTGAGTTGCAGGTGCGCGGGCCGGAGCTGTTCCTGGGCTACCTCGACAGCTCCCTCAACGTCGACGCGTTCACCGACGACGGTTGGCTGCACACCGGCGACCTCGCGCGCATCGACGCCGACGGCTACGTCGAGATCATCGGCAGGCAGAAGGACATCATCATCCGCGGCGGCGAGAACATCAGCGCCAAGGAGATCGAGGACCACCTGTTCGAGCACCCCGCGATCGCCGACGTCGCCATCGTCTCCTCGCCGAACCCGGTGCTGGGCGAGCTCGTCTGCGCGGTCGTCGTCTCCGAGCAGGGCGCAGGCGTCACGCTGCCCGAGATCGTCGAGTGGCTCACGGCCCGGCGGATGGCCCGCCAGAAGATCCCCGAGCGTCTCCTCCTGCTCGACGAGCTGCCGCGCAACGCCAGCGGCAAGGTCCAGAAGTTCAGGCTCCGCGAGCTGACGCGCGCGGCCGCCGAGTCCGCCGTCCACTGACCATCGATCGGAGTCGACGATGAAGCTGCACACCCTCACCGAGTTCGCCTCGGGCCACCAGTTCCTCGAAGGCCTGCGCTGGCACGGCGGGGCGCTCTGGGCCAGCGACTTCTTCAGCAAGAAGGTGCTGACCTTCGCCACCGACGGGACGGCCACGACAGTCGCCGAGATCCCCGGTTCACCGTCCGGCCTGGGCTTCCTGCCCGACGGCTCGACGCTCGTGGTGTCACAGGCCGACGCCACTGTCTTGCAGATCGCCCCGGACGGGTCGCTCACCACGTACGCCGACTTCAGCAGCATCGCGGGCGGACCGGGCAACGACATGCTCGTCACCGCGGACGGCCACGCCTACGTCGGCAACTTCGGGTTCACCATCGGCGCCGAGGATCCCAAGCCGACTGCGCTGGCGCACATCGACCCGGCAGGCACGCTCCGCCGAGTCGACGGCGATGTGCTCTTCCCCAACGGCATGGCCGTCACGCCCGACGGGACCCTGCTCGTCGCCGAGACGTTCCGCCACCGCATCACCGCCTACGACATCGAGCAGAACGGCTCGCTCTCGAACCAACGAACCTGGGCCCAGTTGGAGGACTCGTTCAACCCCGACGGCATCGCCCTCGACAGCGACGGCGGCGTGTGGTTCGGCAACGCCCTCGCGATGGGCGACGACAGCGGCTTCTACCGCGTCGTCGCCGGCGGCGAGATCACCGACAAGGTGCCGGTCACCGGAGCTCAGGCCGTCGCGTGCACCTTCGGCGGCGAGGACCTGGACACGCTCTACACGAGCTGCAACGCCACCACGCTCGAGGAGTTCGTCCAAGGGCAGTCGAAGGCGGTGCTCGCGACCGCCGAGGTCGGGCGCACGGGTGCGCCGGGCTCCTCCGGCGCCTGAGCCGCTTGCCGTCTCCCCGGCGAGGTCCGGGCCGACAGCCGACCCGGACCCGTCGATACCATGCCCGGGTAGGTGCAAAGGAGGTGATGGCTCATGGACTCTGCCGCGGCAGAGTCACCGCCCCGATCCCGACCCCGCAACAGGCGAGCCGAGATCGCCAAGCACGCCGGCGAGCTCTTCAGCGTCCGCGGTTTCCACGCCGTCCGCATGGACGACATCGCGGAGGCGAGCGGCGTCACCGCGCGCGCCCTCTATCGCCACTACGAGAACAAGCAGGCTCTGCTCGCACACGTCGTGCGGGAGGACCAGCAGCACGTCATCGACACCCTCACCGCACTCACAGAGCAACCGGCCGTCAGCCTCGACGCCGGTCTCGCGGCGGTGACCGATGCCGCGCTGGACAGCCGCCGACTGTCCCTGCTGTGGCAGCGAGAAGCACGCCACCTCGGCACCGACGACTACCGACTGGTCCGGCGGCAGACCCGGTGGATCGCGGAGAAGCTCGACGAACTCTTCATCGCGCCCAGTCGCGACGACCTCGATGATGTCACCGCCGGCATCCGCAGCTGGGTCCTCGTCAGCCTCGTCTCAGGCCACGGCCTCTACGACAGCCCGCTGCCACGTCAGCGCCTCGCGGAGGAACTCATCGGGGCAAGTAAGCGGGTCATCGCCGGGCCCGCCGCGCCCGCGGGTGAACCCGTCGTCGAGCAGGCCGGCAGGACATCGATCGCACGGCGTGAGCAGCTTATCTACGCCGCCGCCGGCGCGTTCCGCGACAAGGGGTTCGGCGGGGTCAGCATCGACGACATCGGCGGCCAGCTCGGCATCGTCGGCCCAGCCCTGTATCGCTACTTCGACAACAAGGCCGAGCTCCTGGTCGCCGCGGTGAACCGGCTCCACGAGTGGCTCGCACTGGAGATGACGCGCGCCATGCGCACGCCGGGCCCCGACGTGGAGGTGCTTCCCCTCCTGATCCGCGGCTACATCCGCGTCGCGATCGAGGCGAGCGAGCTGCTGGCTGTGTGGCTCACCGAACGGCTCTACCTGCCCGAGGCCGTCCGGGAGCGGTTCGACCGGGTCCAGGCCGACTACGTCGCGGAGTGGCAGCACTGGCTGTCGGTGGCCCGGCCCGACCTGGCCGACGCCCGCGCGGCGACGCTGGTCAAGGCGGCCAAGACGATCATTGACGACTGCGCGCGGATTCCGCGCCTACGGCGATACCCGGTCCTCCCCGCCGAGCTCGCACGGGCCGCCCACGCGACGCTGGGGCTCCCGACCTGCTGAGGTACGCGGCATTGACACCACTCTCCCCACCACATCAGGATGACGGCGGCGCTTCACCGCGCCGGCGAGTAGAGGCCTGTGCCGTGCCAAAACTTGCCGCATGGCCTGTGACCTGCGGCTCGTGTGATCAGCGTCGTCGCCGTACCGGTGCGTCGAGCGCGACGACGGGCTGGATCGTGATTCGGCGGGTGCTGGTCGAGGCTCTGGTGTGGACGGTGGTCGTTGAAGTGAGTCTCGTACTCGGCAAAGACGCTGCGAGCGTGCCGCTCGTTGTAGATCAGCACCCGGCCGGTGCACTCAGCGCGGGCGCTACGGACGAACCGTTCCGCATAGCAGTTGACCCGCGGCGTCCGCGGTGGAGTCTTGACAACCTCCACGCCTTCGGCGGCGAATACCTCGCCAAAAGCGCCGGTGAACTTCGCGTCTCGATCGCGGATCAGCAAACCGGAAGGACGCAGTTCCCTCACCCAAATCCATGACCAGGTTGCGGGCCTGCTGGGTGGTCACTCGGCCATCGGGTGGGCGGTGACGCCGAGGATGTGGACCCGACCAGCGGCGATCTCCATCACGACCAGCACGGATCGCCGCCGCAGGGTGATGGCGTCGATATGGAAGAAGTCGGTCGCGAGCAGCCCGCAGGCCTGCGCTCGCAGGAAGGTCCGCCAGCCGGTGTCGGCCTCGCGGGGCGCCGGGCCGATCCTGGCGGCGGTGAGGATCCGGCGGATGGTGCCGGCGCCGACCCGCAGGCCCAGCCCGACGAGTTCTCCTAGCCCGCGGCGGTGCCCCCAGCCGGGATTCTCGCGGGCCAGCCGCAGGACCAGGTCGCGTATCTCGTCGCTGATCCGCGGACGTCCGGGCCGGTTGGGGTAGGTCCAGTGCGGCTGACATGCGCCGGTGCCAGAACATCAGCGTGGCCGGCGTGACGATCCGATGCCCCCACAGCTCACACGGAAGACCGCGGACCAGAGCGCAGAGCACGGCCCGGTCCGGCCACGACAAACGCCGTCGGCCGGCCTGGCGGCGCAGCACGGTCCCGGGAGTGCTGCACCGATATCAGCGGCGGACCGTGCGCCTGCAGGCTCTCGTCGGCGCGGTCGCTCGGGAACTGGCCGGGCGTGGCGCAGCCCGGTTGCTGTCGAAGCTGGCGGTGCCGCTATCTCGTCATTCCACGGTCCGGGCACTGCTACGGATGCCGTATGCCGCGACGCTGGTTCCGCGGGTGCTGGGCGTGGATGATTTCGCGCTGCGGCGACGCAGCCGCTACGCCACCGTGCTGATCGATGCGCAAACCCGCAGGCGGGTGGACGTGCTGCCCGACCGCAACGCTGACACCCTGGAGGCGTGGCTTCGACAGCACCCGGGTGTTGAGGTGGTCTGCCGGGACCGTTCCGGCGCCTACGCCGAAGCGGTCCGCCGGGCGTTGCCCGACGCGATCCAGGTCGCTGACCAATGGCACCTGTGGCACGGACTGGGCGAGGCCGCCCGCCGAGAAGTCGCCGCGCACAGCGCGTGCTGGGCCAAGGCCGGCCGCATACAGGACGGCCCCCGCGCTCAGACCACCCGGGAACGCTGGCATCAGATCCACGCCCTGCTCGAGCAGAACGTCGGCCTGCTCGAATGTGCCCGCCGGCTCAACGTGTCGCTCAATACGATCAAACGCTACGCCCGAGCCGGTGAACCCGAGCGGCTGCAACGAGCTCCGCAATACCGGCCGACCCTGGTCGACCCCTACCGAGAACACCTGCGCCGCCGCCGGGAGCAAGAACCCGCCGTCGGTAATCTTGAGCTGTTCCGGGAGATCGAAGCCCTGGGATATGCGGGAAGCATGAACCTGCTCGTCCGCTACATCACCCAAGGCCGCGTCGAAGGCGACCGGCCGCCGATGTCGCCACGCCGGCTGACCAGCCTGGTGCTGACCCACCCGGATCACCTCACCGATCACCCACGGTCACCACCGAAAGTGCGCCAGAGCCGGTCCTGGCACAGTCCCCCGTTGGCGTGCGCATGCTCGTCGAGCCGCACCCACCGGTCCGTGGACGAAGGGTCGCTGCCCGCACGCAGGGCGTTATGCGCGGGACCATGACTGGTTGGATCCGCCCGTACAGTCCCACAGCTGAACGCGGGCGCCGTTCGCGGTGCCGTTCTGCGTCACGTCGAGGCAGCGCCTGGAGGCCACTCCGGTGATGGTGCCGTTGCCGTTGATGGTCCACTGCTGGTTGGTGCCACCGTTGCAGTCGTAGATGCCGACCGCCGTGCCGTTAGCGGTGCCTGTGCCTCGGGCGTCGAGGCACTTGTTGCCGTAGACCCGCAACTCCCGGGCGGAGGTGCTGGTCCACTGCTGGTTCGTGCCCGTGCCGCAGTCGTAGATGGCGACCTGAGTGTTGTTAACGGTGCTGGCGGCGGGAACGTCGAGGCAACGGCCCGAGCCGGTGTTGCGTAGCCGGTTGCCGGGCACCGGGTCAGGGCCTGGGTCCGTGCCGGTGAGGCCCCAGGCGTACCGCAACCGTCCGGCGCCGGTGGCGTTGGGGGTGGTCAGGGTCAGGTTGGTACCGCTGCCCTGCAGCTTCTGCATGGCGTACCAGTCGTCGTTCTGCCCAGCGGTGATCTTGCCGCCGACACCGGGCCAGTAGACGGAGCCCATGCCGAGTTCGCGGAGCACCTGGGTGGTGGCGCGGAAATAGCGGACGAAGTTGTCGGTGCTGTTGAGGTCGTCGTAGTTGAGGCCCGTGTCCATGGGCGCACCGAACTCGTCGATGATGGTGCGGCCGGCGCAGTTGCCGATGGCGTCCCTCAGGTATTCCACCCACGCGTCGTACGTCTTCGCACCGCTGAAGAAGGTGTAATGGTGCAAGGACAGGTACGTCCCTTCGAAGCGGCTATCGGCGCACATGGTCTTGACATCCTGGTTGAATCCGGAGCCGCTGATGAAGATGCGGTTGCGGGGTACCGACGGCCGCGCGGTGAGCCATGCGGCGGCCACGTTCTTCCATTCGGCGGCGGTGTACCCGTGCGGCTCGTTCATCGGCTCGAAGTGAACGAGGGAGTTGGAGCCGTACTTGTCCACGACGGTGTTCCACATGGTATCGAAAGCGGCGGTGTTGGTGAGGCGGCCACCGGTGGACGCCCTGCCGTCGTCCCAGTACGACAGGATGACCTTCAGACCCCGGGCGGTCGCCGAGTCGACGACGCCGATGTAGGCGTTCCACCATGTCGTACCGACGGAGTAGGTGTTGATCGGCAGCCGGACGGTGTTCGCGCCGAGATTGCGCTCGAAGCCGGCGAAGACGGCGTCCGCCTTGGCCCGGACGGTGGTGTAGCTGTCGCTGCTGCTCAACCCATACAGGACCAGCGGCCCTCCAGTGAAGTTGTCGCCGGCGCGGGCCCAGTTGACGCCCTGAAACTGGTTCGTCGCCGCCGACGCGCTTGGTGCGATGATCACCAGGGCCAAGGGGATCGCGGTGAGCGCCGCCACGGCGCCGGCCAGCGCCGCGACAACACGGCCCGCCGTACGCCGTCTTTTCCTCGGGTGCCGGCTCAACGCATACCTAGCCGGAGGTTGTGCCGCCGGGCGAACCGCGGCCGATACGGCGACTTCGGCCGCCCTGGCTGCACGGGAACCCGGAACACGTCGTCGGATCATGGGTGCTCCTTGTCAATGGGAGGGCGAAGGCGGAGGGGCTGGTGTTGGCGCCGTCCCGCTCGCCGGTCACCTGGTAGCGAACCCGGGACGACGAGGATGTCGGCGGCCCGAGGACACCGGCGGGATGGAGCTCGGAGCGGAGGCCGGGGGCGACGACGGCGTCAAAAGGGCTCGAGACCCGGTGGTGGAGATGGCCTCGGCTGCCGCGAGATGGGCGGCCGCAAGACCAACAGCCGCCACCCGGCGGCGCATCGAGGATCGCATGTCATGTCCTAAGGTGCCGCGGGTACGGCTCGCGCGGTTGTCCGAGCCGCCCTCGACGATCGCTATCAGTGAATTCGAAAGATTCCATTGACTGTCGGCAATATATCCAGAGTGTTCCTGGCTTCACAAGCGGAGCGAAGCACTGAGGTGGTCGCGCAATAGTCATTCGATACACGTCAGACGGAGACGCGTCGGCGTAACACTTTTTCGGAACATATTTTTCCAGACAGCGCATTGTCATCGGCAAATGAGCATGTGGCCGGAGCGCCAGGCGGGTATCCGGCAGCGTGATCAAATCACGCTGCGTTGATCGCCTGGCCCGTCCAGGCCAGGGGTGATGGCGCCGTTGGGCTGGCGACACGCGGTCGGGACCAGCTGCAGCGCCGCGCGGCGGGCCAACGGCTGCGCCTTTCACGGCTGGTCGAGCCAGTCGCTGCTCTTCGGGGCCGGGTGCTTTTCACTGCTGGCCGGGTCAGTCACTGCTCTTCGGGGCCGGGTGCTTGTAGGTCTGCGGCGGCTCGCCCCGGTACGCCCACTGCGTGGCTCTTCCAAGCCGCCGCTCGGCCGAGCAGGTCGTGCGGCGGCTCCAGGCGCAACGCGGTGAGCAGGTCATGGCGGTGCAAATCGAATGCCGCCCGGATGTTCTCGCCGTACGCCCGCGCCTGCGGGAGCGCGGCCGCGTAACCCCCGGCGACGACAAGCACCGTGCTGGCGGCGAAGATCGCGGCCAGCACCCACTTGCCCGCTGCGAGCAGCAGGACGATGCTCGCGATCCCGCCGGCCAGCACGGCGACGGCGGAGTTCAGCAGGGCGGTGAGCGGCAGCCATACCTCGTCCGGTTGCTCGCGCAGGGCCCCCGACTCGCGGCTACGGCGGGTCGCGGCGTGCCGATCCATCCGCCGGCCGTGCAGGTTGCGCAGGATCGGTCCCTGCGCCCGGTCCTCGTTGGCGTCAGCGCACCAGCAGGTGCCGACCGCCGACGCCGAACCGATCAGTGACCGTGATGAGCACGCCCTGCTTGGCCAGCACCGCAACATGCCGGCTTGAGCCCTGAGCGCAACAACGCTCCCCGCCGGCCGCGTGCGGTCCCGGCTGCACGCAATTTGAACCCTGCAGTCGGACGACAAGGGGGGCAGTGATACTAGCCTCCGTCTTTCATTAAGCGGTGGTTGATCGTTTCGGCGGTTGCTGGATGAGGGATCGGTGCCGGCGTTGGTGGTAGGGCAGGCTGTGTCGCCCGGCCGTAGGCCGGGTTTCTCCGTGGTCCTGGTCGGGTGGGCGGTGGATTCTGTTGTCAGGTAACGGGTTCGGGTAGGGCGGTGAGGCGTTCGAAGGCTCGGATGAGGTCGTGGGTCCAGGCCGCCGCATCAGCGTGCCTAGCGGTCCGCGGCCGGCGTGTCCGGGCCGGCGCGCCAGATGACGGCTGGTGCCGGGCAGCAGCGGTACCGCCAGCACGGTGAGACCGAGCGCGCCGTATGCCATCTGCAGGGCCGTCCGGTATCCATGAGCTCCTTCCTCCTGACGAATGTCTCGGCCGGCCGGCCGGTCAGGCGGGTGCGGCGGACTCTGCGCGGTCGCGGATGCCGCACAGCATCTTGCGTTCCATCACCAGACTGCCCGGTTCCATGATCAGTCGATCTGCCAGCCGCCGGCCGATCGAGGAATCCCGGTCGGCGATCCGGTTCCGGCTGATCAGCCGTGTCACACCGTCCTGTTCGGTCAGCACGAAGATCCACACCCACTGGCCGTCCTCGGAGCGGAAGGCGAGCGTCCGCGGGGCATCGCAGATCTCCACACGCATGCCTGGCCCCTCCGTGCCCATCGGCAGGACGTCACCCACGGCCACGTCCTGGAACTGCGGGAGGATCTCGTCGGCCGAGTGCATGCCGAGCCCGAACAGGTTCTCGATCCAGTCATAGGTGTACGCGCCGGCCCGGCCGCTACCCATCTGCACCAGCCACGGCCAGATCCGTTCGGGCCGCGCGCGAACCGTGATCGCACGGGTGCTGAGCAGGTCCGGATCGGGAAGCAGTTCGTCACCGGGCAGGACCCGCTCGACCTCCGCGGCGGTGGCTCCCCAGGTCAGGTACCAGCGCCGCGCCCAGGGCGAGTACGCGGCCGCCACCACCGCGAGCCCGCCCGCGAACCACTTCGTCCGGCTCATCGCGAGAGCACGACCTTGAGCGCCCCGGTCTCGCCCGGCCGGGAGAACACGTCGTACGCGTCCATGATGTTCTCCAGCGCGAATCGGTGGGTCACCATGTGCCCGATGTCGAGTTGCCCGGCGACGAGCATGTCCAGCAGCTTCGGCGTCGAGTACGTGTCGACCAGCCCGGTGGTGATGGTGACGTTGCGGATCCACAGGTCCTCGAGATGCAGCGTGGCCGGCTTGCCGTGCACGCCGATGTTCGCCACCCGTCCGCCCGGCCGCACGAGCGCGGCGCACAGCTCGAAGGTGCCGGGGGTGCCGACCGCCTCCATGACGACGTCGGCGCCGAGCCCGCCGGTCAGTGACCGCACGGTCGCCAACGGGTCGGCGTCGGCTTTGACGGTGATGTCCGCACCGAACAACTTCGCCGCCTGCAGACGGCTCTCCGCCTTGTCGACCGCAATGATGTGCGCCGGCGAGAACAGCCGCGCGGTAAGGATGGCCGCGAGGCCGATGGGTCCCGTGCCGACCACCACGACGGTGTCGCCCGGGCGGACCTGCCCGTTGAGCACACCGACCTCGTACGAGGTGGGCAGGATGTCGGCCAGCAGCACCGCCGACTCGTTCGACACCTGCGACGGCAGTTTGTACGTCGAGAGATCGGCGAACGGGATCCGCGCATACTGCGACTGCACGCCATTGATCAGGTGACCGAGAATCCAGCCGCCGCCACCGAGGCACTGCCCGTAGCTGCCCTGACGGCAGTACCGGCAGATCCCGCACGCGGAGATGCACGACGCCAGCACCCGGTCGCCCTGAGCCAGTCCGGAGACTCCGCCGCCGACCTCGACGACGGTGCCGACCGCCTCGTGGCCGAGCACCCGCCCGGGCTCCACCGCGGGCACGTCCCCGCCGAGGATGTGCAGATCGGTCCCGCAGATGGTGACCGCGTCTACCTGGATGATCGCGTCCCGGGGATCCTCGATCCGCGGGTCCGGCAATTCGGTCCAGCTGCGCTCACCGGGACCGCCGAAGACGAGTCCTCTCATGATGCCTCCTCAACTTGTGCTTCTCCCTCGACGTTGCCTGACGCGTGGACCGGCGGGCAGGGTCGTCCGGCCCTACTGAGTGGGACCGGCCCGGCGGTACGACGGAGAGGACACGATCGGACGAGAGAGCGGACCGCCGAGATGACCAAGCACGTGTACGACTTCGTGGACGGCAACAAGGACCTCAAGGACCTGCTCGGCGGCAAGGGCGCGAACCTCGCCGAGATGACCCGCATGGGTCTCCCGGTGCCGCCCGGATTCACGATCACCACCGAGGCGTGCCGCGACTACCTGCGCACCGCTTCGGTGCCGGCCGGACTGTTCAGCGAGGTGGAGAAGCACCTGCAACGGATCCAGACCGTGCTGGACAAGCGGCTCGGCGATCCGCGCGACCCACTGCTGCTGTCGGTGCGATCGGGCGGCAAGTTCTCCATGCCCGGCATGATGGAGACGATCCTCGACATCGGGCTGAACGACATGAGCGTCCAAGGCCTGGCTCAGCAGAGCGGCGACGCGCGATTCGCCTGGGACTCCTATCGGCGGCTCATCCAGATGTTCGGCAAGACCGTCTTCGACGTGCCCGGGGACGAGTTCGAGGCGGCGCTCACCACGGCCCGCGCGGCGGCCGGCGTCGGCACGGACGCCGAGCTCGGCGCGGGCGACCTGCAGCACCTGGTGGAGGCGTACAAGAAGGTCTTCCACGCACACACCGGCCGGGACTTCCCGCAGGCGCCGCACGAGCAGCTGTTCCTGGCGATCACCTCGGTGTTCTCCTCGTGGAACGCCGAGCGGGCCGTGCTCTACCGGCGGCAGGAGCGGATTCCGCAGGACCTCGGCACCGCGGTCAACGTGATGGCGATGGTGTTCGGCAACCTCGGCCCGGGCTCCGGCACCGGCGTGGCGTTCACCCGCGACCCGGCCACCGGCCGGCGCGGCGTCTACGGCGACTACCTGGAGAACGCCCAGGGCGAGGACGTGGTGGCCGGCATCCGCAACACCGTCGGTCTGCACGAGCTCGAACGCATCGACTCGGCGAGCTACCACCAACTGATGTCGGTCATGAGCGGGCTGGAGGAGCGCTACCGAGACCTGTGCGACATCGAGTTCACCGTCGAGCGCGGGAAGCTCTGGATGCTGCAGACCCGGGTCGGCAAGCGCACCCCGGCCGCCGCCTTCGTGATCGCGGCTCAGCTGGTGGACGAGGGGTTCATCACGCTCGACGAGGCGCTGCAACGGGTCTCTGGCGAGCAACTCGCGCTGCTGATGTTCCCGCGCTTCGACTCCGCCGCGGCCCCCGCGCCGCTGACCACCGGTGTGCCGGCCTCGCCGGGCGCCGCGGTCGGCGCGATCGTCTTCGACTCGGCGCACGCCGCGGCCGCGGACGGCCCGGTGATCCTGGTGCGGCGCGAGACCAACCCCGACGACCTGCCCGGCATGATCGCCGCACAGGGCATCCTGACCAGCCGCGGAGGGAAGACCTCGCACGCCGCCGTGGTCGCCCGCGGCATGGGCAAGACCTGCGTCTGCGGCGCCGACGAACTGGTCATCGACCTGGACAATGGCGAGGCCACGATCGGCGGCACGGTCCTGCACGCGGGCGACATCGTCTCCCTCGACGGCACGACCGGCAACGTCTACGCCGGTGCCGTGCCGGTGCACGCGTCACCGGTGGTCCGCTACTTCGAAGGCGAACTCGCCGCGGAGGCCGACCCGCTGATCGCCGCGGTGCACCGGCTGATGGGTCACGCCGACGCGGTACGCCGGCTCGGCGTGCACGCCAACGCGGACACCGGCGCCGACGCGGCCCGGGCCCGGCGGTTCGGCGCCACCGGCGTCGGGCTGTGCCGCACCGAGCACATGTTCCTCGGCGAGCGGCGGACCCTCGTGGAGAGACTGATCCTGGCCGTCGATGACACCGAACGCGAGGCGGCGCTCGCCGACCTGCTGCCGCTGCAACGCGCCGACTTCGTCGAGCTTTTCACCGCGATGGACGGCCTGCCGGTCACCATCCGGCTGATCGACCCGCCCCTGCACGAATTCCTGCCACCGCTCGAGGAGCTCACCGCCACCATCGCCCGGGCCGAGGCGCTGGGTCTGGATCCGGGCCGCGACGGGCGGCTGCTGACGGCCGTACGCCGCATGCACGAAGCCAACCCGATGCTCGGGCTGCGCGGCGTACGGCTCGGCCTGGTCGTCCCCGGCCTGTTCGCCATGCAGGTGCGAGCCATCGCGGAGGCCGCGGCGATGCGGGTCGCCGCCGGCGGCGACCCGCGACCGGAGATCATGGTCCCGCTGGTCGCCACCGTCCAGGAACTCGAGACGGTACGCACCGAAGCCGAATCCGTGCTATCCAAGGTGGACGGCGCACCGCCGATCCGGATCGGCACCATGATCGAGGTGCCACGGGCCGCACTCACCGCCGGCGAGATCGCCCACGCGGCCGAGTTCTTCTCCTTCGGCACCAACGACCTCACCCAGATGACCTGGGGATTCTCCCGCGACGACGTGGAAGGCGCGTTCTTCAGCCAATACCTGGCCCTGGGCATATTCGCTACATCACCGTTCGAGACCATCGATCCGGCCGGCGTCGGCGAACTTGTCCGGATCGCGGTCGAACGTGGCCGCGCCGCCCGGCCCGACCTGACCGTCGGGGTCTGCGGCGAACACGGCGGCGACCCGGCGTCCGTCCGGTTCTTCCACGACGCGGGTCTCGACTACGTGTCGTGCTCGCCGTTCCGGGTGCCGATCGCCCGGCTCGAGGCCGGCCGTGCCGCCGGCACGGCCGGCGAGCCGACCGCCGACAGCCGCTGAAGGAGAGTGTCATGACAACCGTTGTCCAGGTACGCCAGGGCGAACGCCCGATCGGCGCCTACGTCGTCGACGAGCACTCGGTCGTCTACCGTCCCGCCGTCGACGTCACCCGTCTCGGCCTGGCCGCTCTGGCCGCCCTTGCCACCACGGCGGTCGCGGTCGCGGCCGCCGTGGCGGTGCGGCGCCGCCCGGCGATCGGCTCGGTGTCGATGGGCCCGGGCGGCTGGGTCAGCCTGAAGCGCACCGCCGGCCCTCCGCTGCGAGACGGCGCGCGCCGCCCCTGGTGGGCCCGCGTGCTGCGGGCGCACCGCCTGGTGGTCGAGCGGTGAGACCGGCGCCGACGGGTCACGTGTCTTTCAGAGCCTCGCCGAGGCTGCTGAGCAGCTCGGCGGGAGTGAACGGCTTGGTGATCAGAATGGTGCGCTGGGCGAGGGGTTCACCGGTGATGGAGGACAGCGAGATCTCGGCCGGGAACTCACTGCCGGCGGGAGAGCCAACGGGCGGTATCGCAGGACGCATCCCCGCGTCGCCTCACGATCGCGGATCGCCACCGCCGGTGGCCCGCCGGCACTCCTCCAGCCGGCGCCGCGCGCTCTGCAGCCGCAACCCCATCACCTCCAGGAAGCGCGTGGTCAACTCGAAGCCCAGTCCCGGGTCCCGCTGACACAACGCGCGCACCAGCGAGCCGTTGAACGCCAGAGTCTCGGTGGTGGCCACCGCGACCGCCCCGAAATGCCACCGGTACGGCGGGAACAGCCACGACCAGCCGAGCACGGAGCCGGCGCCCAGGGTTTCCAGCACGACGTTGGCGTGGCCGGTCAGCTCGCTGTCGACCGTCACCCGGCCATCGGTGATCAGCCAGAACTGCTCGGCCGGGTCGCCCGGCTCGAAGATGCGGTTGCCGGCGTGGAACATCGAGCGGGTGAACAGGGGTGCGAGCAACAGCAGTTGGTGCTCGGTCAGGCCGGTCAGCAACGGCTGAGCGGCGAGGATGTCGGTATCAGGAAACATGACCACTCCATCGATCGATCGGGCCGCACGTCACCGCCTGGGTCAGACCGCCGCCCGCGCATGATGTCACCTCACGGCTCGTCGGCCCGTTCAGCGTTTCGCGGACGACCGCCGCGAGTCAGGGTCGAAGGTCCCGATCTCCCGGGGCCGGCCGCGGCTCGGGAGACCTGTCGGGACTTTGGTCCCGGCCGGATCGGGCGTTGGGGCCCGGGTGTCCTCGATCGGATCGGCGCATCGTGAGGGTGTCGACATCGACATAGGAGGACACCATGACAACGACCAGCCGCAGGACCGCGGCGCGCCTCGAACTCACCGAGGCCCCCGGCTCGACGATCAGCCCCACGGCAGCCCGAGTGCTCGCCTTCTTCCGCATCTCCCTCGGATTCCTGTTCCTCTGGGCGTTCCTGGACAAGACCTTCGGCTGGGGTTTCGCGACCACCTCGGAGCGCGCGTGGATCAACGGCGGCTCCCCCACCAAGGGATTCCTGTCCTCAGTGGCGGTCGGCCCGTTCGAGGGGTTCTTCCACTCGATCGCCGGCGCATCGCTGACCAACTGGCTGTTCATGCTCGGCCTGCTCGGCATCGGCGTGGCGCTGATCGCCGGCATCGGCCTGCGGATCGCCGCGGGCGCCGCGACCCTGATGATGGCCATGATGTGGATCGCCGAATGGCCGCTCGCCCGGCAGACGAGCGCCGGTGAGCCGACCTCGTCGACCAACCCGATCACCGACTACCACTTCATGTACGCCGTCGGCGCCATCGTGCTGGCCGTCACCTACGCCGGCCGGACCTGGGGCCTGGGCCGCCGGTGGGCGGAACTGCCCTTCGTGCAGCGCCACCGTTGGCTGATCTGACGACGGGCCGATGCCCGCCAACCGGGCAGCGGCCGACAACAGAAGATTCCGGCGGCATCGATCCAGCCGCCCGACCGGGGCCTCAGCGGCGGTCGACCCGGTCGGGCGGCTTCGTGCTGAGGCATTGACCCGTCGCACCTGTGATGCCCCCGCCGCGGGGGTGTTCCGAACACCCGGACGATGCCATGCTGACGCTGTCGAGAGCGATCCGACGACGACATCGGCGGGTGGGATGCACGATGGCGGCAACGGCTGTGCCCGACCGGGATGACCCGGTCGGCGGCCTGGGTTTCGCACAGGCGGCCCGGCTCCAGTTCGACGAGATCCTCGAGCAACTGGTCAGCAGCGCCCGAGACGTGCAGGCGACCCAGGGCCGCCTGCGCGGGCTGCTCCGCGCCTATCTGGCGGTGGCTCGCGCCGACGATCTCGACGACGTGCTGCGGCACATCGTCGAGGCGGCCCGCGACCTGGTGGATGCCCGCTACGCCGCGCTCGGTGTCGTGTCCCAGGGGACGCTGACCCGATTCATCCACACCGGCATGGACGACGACCTGGTGCGCCTGGTGGGACGGCTTCCGGAAGGCAAGGGCATGCTCGGCCTGCTGGTCGACCACCCCGAGCCGGTGCGGCTCGCCAACATCGCCGAGCACGTCTCCTCCGTCGGTTTCCCCGAGCATCACCCGCCGATGCGGACGTTCCTCGGCGTGCCGATCCGGCTCGGCGACCGGGTCTACGGCAACCTCTACCTGACCGAGCAGAGCGACGGACTCGAGTTCACCGTCGACGACGAGGAACTCGTGCACGCTCTCGCGGCGGCGGCCGGTGTGGCGATCGAGAACGCCACCCTGCTCGCCGAGGGACGGCGCCGGCAGGCCTGGCAGAGCGCGCTCACGGAGGCGACGACCGAGCTGCTCACCGGCAATGACGCGCGGGTCGTGCTGGACCGTTTCGTACGGTCCGCGGCCGTGACCTGCTCACGGTCACCGAGGCGGACGCCGTGCCGTTCCGCCCCGATCCGCGCGCCGGGACGATGCGGCACCTGATGATCGCGCCGCTCAGCTCCGACGGGACGTTGACCGGGCTGTTGTTCGCCGCCCGTGGCACCGAGGACCATCCGTTCGACCAGCTGGATCACGAACTGATGACCGGCGTGGCGGCACAGGCCGCGCTGGTCCTGGAGCTGACTGCGGCTCGTGCGGACACCGAGCGGCTGCGGCTGCTGGAGGATCGCGAGGCCATCGGCGATGCGCTGCGCGGGCGGGCGATCCAGCGGCTGTTCCGGCACGGTCTCGAGCTGCAGAACGTCGCCAACCGCATCCCGCAGAACGCCGTCCGCGGCCGGTTGCAGGATCAGATCGACGACGTCGACAGCATCATCCGCGACATCCGCGACACCGTGCTGGCTGTGGGCGGCCACGACACAACGGACCCTGGAAGTCGGTACCTACGCACCTAGCACGGGACCGGCGAACGCCGTCTGCTGTGCGCATGGACTTCACCATCGGGGCGCACTGGGCGTCGTTGCCGATCGTCGCCGGCGTCGACGGCCGCGATCACGACCACGAGGTGGTGACCGCGGCGCTGCGGCAGGCCGCCGAGCACCACCTGCCGCTGCGGCTCCTCCACGTTCTCGAGCCAGGCCTGACGACGTTCACCCCGGCACGTGACGCGCAGGAGGCACAGCGGCGCGGCGCCGACCGGGAGCTCCGGCGGCGGTCGGCCCGGAGCGCGCTGGCCGACCGGCTGTCGGTGCTGCTCGACGGCGACGCCGGCCAGGACCGCATCCAGCTTCAGGTCGCCTTCGGCGATCCGGCCACCGCCCTGCTCGCGGCGGCCCGGCAGAGCCGGATGCTGGTGGTCGGCGCCCGCAGCGGGCCGCCGCGCACGCCGTTCCTGCTCGGCACGGTGAGCCAGGACGTGGTGGTGAACGCGGTCTGCCCGGTCGTGCTGGTTCCCTGGGCGCGGCGTGTCATGTGAACGCCCACCTTTCTCACCGAGACGCCGGTGGGCCGGCCGGATAGCGCCGCAGCAAACGGCGCAGGGCCTCGCCGGTGACCGCCGCGCTGACGGCGGCCATCAGCAGACCGCCCGCCACGCCGATGGCGATGGTCACCGGCATCGGTTGTCCCGGCCGCCACAGCGGCATCGTGAAGGCGAGGAACACCCCCAGTCCGGCGGTCCAGGCCAGGGCTGTGCTCAGGATCCAGCGCGCGGACCGCGGCACGACGGACCGCAGAACCGTCCACTGTGCTGTCCCGATGGACAGGAGCAACAGCGACCCGAGGAGCACCCCGGCACCAGCGAGCACGACCGGTCCGGCGGCCCGCACGGCGCCGGGGAAGGTGGCCGGGACCATGCCGATGGCGTACGCGAAGACCGCGGCGGACGCGGTCGCCGCGACCCACCGGAGTCCGGAAAGACCCGGCAGCGCCCTCCTGAGCACCACGGCCTGAGCCAGCCCGAGCAGTGTCCCCTCGACGAAGCCCGCCCCGAGGATCGCGGCCAGTGCGATGGGGACCGGCGCGTGCACGGTCAACGCCCCGGCGCACGCGGGCACCAGGAACCCGAGGGTCTCGCCCGCGGTGACGAAGACGAACCAGCGACGGAACAACCGGCCGCCGCGGAGTCGCTCGGTCGTTCCCGGGTGGCTCACTGCAGCGTCGCCGCCCGTCCTTCAGTGATCTGGAAGACCGGGTAGTCCGCCGCCACGCGTTCGAATTCGGCGAGTGGCGCGCCCCGGTCGACCGGGAAGTGCGCTCTCGCGCCGGGCGCCACGGCCAGATACGCCCGCAGGATCGGCGCCCGCTCGGCGACGTCGACCTCGATCAGGCGGATCGGCTCCCGCACCCCGTGCCGCAGCACTCCGGCACCGCCGGCCGCCCTGACGTTGGCCACCCAGTTCGCCCGCTCCCCGAGCATCGAGACCAGGTAGCGCGCGCCCCGGTGGTCCGCGACCACCACCGGGAACGTGACGGTCCGTCCGCTCCGGCGGCCGGTCACCTCCAGCGTCACCCAGTTGGACGGCGCGAGGGTCGACCCGAACTGCCAGGCGGACAGCCGGTTCATGGCCCGGGCGAGCCGGTTGGGACGGCCGGAGCGGTACATCCAGCGCCGCCACCTGGTCACGGCTTCCATCGCGGTCTCCTCTGGGGTCTGTTCGCCTGCCTTGACCGTAGGAGCCGGGACGCGAGCCGAGCAGGGCCGTTGGACCCGGGAAACGCGGGCGGCCACCGGCGGCATGACGATCCTTGGACACGGAATGGACGCGCCGAACTCATCGCCGCGGTGACGCCGGCGGGCCGCCGGCCAGGTCATCGAAGTCACGAAGTAACGCAACTGTGCGAATGCCTCACGATGCGCGAGTAACTGCCGATAGGAAGGGAGTCGCATCGGCTGCGGCTGACGAGGAGCGGAGATCGTGGTCACTCGAGCCGTCGGTCTACTGTTCGGGGCGGCTGCCGCGCTGATCGGCCGCCTGCGTTACCCGCAGAAGTTCGTCGTGGTGGGGCTGGTGCTGCTGATCCCGCTGGGGTTCGTGACCGCCGCGTACGTCGATCTGCAGCGCGACCAGGTCGCCTTCAGCGCCAAGGAGCGCAACGGCGTCGCCTACCTGGCGCCACTGGTGGATCTGACCTCCCGGGTGGCTCAGGCCCGCCACGTCGCGGTCACCGGCGACCGGCCCGCCATGGCGTTCGAGCGCGAGCTCGGCACGGTGGATGCCGTCGACCGCCGCCTGTCCTCGGGTCTCGGCATCGGCGACGCCTGGGCTGCCACCCGGCGCCAGATCATCGCCGCGCAGCGGGCCGCCGGTCCGGCCGGCCGGCGCTACGAGGCCTACAACGCGGCCATGCGGGCGCTCACCGATCTGATCCTGCGCGTCGGCGATGCATCGAACCTGACTCTCGATCCGGACCTCGACAGCTACTACCTGATGGACACCTTGCAGTTCCGCCTGCCCGTCGTGCTCGACAACGCCGGGCGCGGCGCGGATCTGGCCGTGCTGGCCACCTCGGCGCCGGCCAGCACCCGGACGGACGCGCTGATCGATCTCGGGCTCACCAACGGGATTCTCGCGGCCACCCGCGCGACGATCGCCCGCGCGGTCACGACCACCATGGCCGTAACCGGAGACCCCGGCGTACGCGCCGAGACCGGCCAGAACTTCCGGCGCCTGGACGAGGCGATCGGCACCCTGAACGCCACCCTGACGGCGGCCGTCAAGAACCGCCGGCCGAGCGACATACCGGCGAATGCCTCCGATGCCGTCCGGGATGCGGCCACCGCCTTCGCCGCCCAGACCGCGACCGCGCTGGACCGGCTCCTCCAGGTCCGCATCGACGGCTTCTCCGGCCGGGCCGACCGGATTCAACTGGCCACCGGATTGGCGGTGCTGCTCGCGGCGTACCTCTTCGTCGGTTTCTATCTGTCGGTCGCGTGGCCGATCCGGCGGATCGTGGCGACCCTGCACGCCGTCGCGGGCGGCGATCTCACGCGGCGGGCCGCGGTGGAGACGCGCGACGAGTTGAGCTTCGTGGCGCGAGCACTCAACGAGACGGTCGCGCAGACCGAAGCCGCCACGAACCGGCTCGCCCAACAGGCCACCCACGACACGCTCACCGGGTTGCCGAATCGGGCTCTCGTGCTCGATCGGCTGGACCAGGCGCTGATCCGCAGCCGGCGCGACAGCAACCTGATGGCCGTTCTCTTCATCGACCTGGACCGGTTCAAGCCGATCAACGACTCGCTCGGGCACCACATCGGCGACGAGGTCCTCATCGAGATCGCCCGGCGGCTGATCTCGATCTCACGCAGCGTGGACACGGTCGCCCGGCTGGCCGGCGACGAATTCCTGGTGGTCTGCACGGGCTTGGCCGCGCCGGAAGCCGCGCTGGAGACGGCGGAACGGCTGGTGGCGGAGCTGAGCCGGCCGATCGTCACGGGCACCGCCGGCGCCCGAGAGGTCACCGTCGGGGCCAGCATCGGGATCGCCTACGCGGACCGTACCCAGGACCAGACGGCGGAGGATCTGGTGCGCGACGCCGACGTCGCCATGTATCGGGCCAAGCAGCTCGGCCGTGGCCGGGTGGCGGTCTTCAACGAGGCGCTGCGCATCGCCGCCGAACTGCGGCTACAGACCCAGGAGGAACTGCGGCACGCGATCAGCGACGGGCAGATCCGGCCCTTCTTCCAGCCGATCGTCGACGGCGCCACCGCCACCGTCGTCGGGTTCGAGGCGCTCGCCCGCTGGCAGCACCCGGCCCGCGGGCTGCTCGGCCCGCACGACTTCATCGAGCTGGCCGAGGAGACCGGACTGATCGTGCCGCTCGGGGCGGAGATCCTGGCCCTTTCCTGCGCCCAGACGGTGCGCTGGCAGCAGGATCGGCCCGGTCTGCGGGTGGCGGTGAACGTCGCGAGTGCTCAACTGGCCGACCCCTCCTTCGTCTCGACGGTTGCCGCGGTCCTCACCGAAACCGGCCTGGAGGCCCGCGCGCTCTCACTGGAGATCACCGAAACCACCCTGATGACGGATACGAACGCCGCCGCGGAAACCTTGCGGGCGATCGCCGGGCTCGGCGTCCACCTGGAACTCGACGACTTCGGCACCGGCTACTCGTCGCTGACCTATCTGCGCCGGTTCCCGGTCGAGGCGCTGAAGATCGACCGCTCTTTCGTCGCCGGAATCGGCCACGACCGGGAGGACGAGGCGATCGTGGAGATGATCCTCAACCTGGGTCAGGTGCTCGATCTGCGGGTGGTGGCCGAGGGTGTGGAGACCGCCGACCAGGCCGACCGGCTCCGGCGACTGGGATGCCCGCTCATGCAGGGCTTCCACTTCGGGCGGCCGATGCCCGCCGAACAGATCCGGGACTTCCTGAGAACCCCGCAGCCGGTCCTGTCCTGAGCGCTGCGAGCGCTGCGAGCGCGGCGGCCGGAGCCGCCGCGCCACGCTGCGGTTGCCCGCTTCAGCTCGTCTGGCAGGTGACCGTCGGCCAGGTCCAGTTGCCGTTGGCCATGATCGTCACTCCGAAGTTGTTGCCGTTGCCGTTCGGCCGGGCGGTGATGTTGCCGCTGGTGCCGGTGACGGCGGCGTTCCAGCTGTTCTGCAGGCTCTGGCCGCCGCCCAGACCGAGCGTCACGTTCCAGTTGTTGGTGCCGCTGACCGCGACGTTGAGGTTGAACCGGTCGCCCCACTGCTGGCCGGCCGACAGCGTCGCGGTGCAGTTGCCACCGCCGCCGCCACCACCGCCACCACCGCCGCCACCGCCTTCGCTGACCGTGATGTCGGAGCTGCCGCTGCTCTGATAGCCCTCAGTGGCCATGATCTGGTAGGCGTGGTTGGTGCCGAGGTTCAGGCCGGAGCGGCCCCAGGCGTCGAAGTGGTTGGCGGTGGTGATGGTGCCACCGGTGCGCTTCTGCGAGCGCACGCTCCAGAACTGGTAGAACGTCGCGGTGCCGTCGATCGACGGCTGGTTGACCCGCAGGCTGCGGTAGATGTCGTAGTTGCTGCCGTCGCTGGTCACGGAGCCCATGTAGGTGGCGCCGCTGCTGGGGTTGTAGGTGCCGAAGTTCTCCACGACGTAGTACTCGATCAGCGGATTGCGGGTCCAGCCGTACAGGGCGAGGTAGCTGTTGCCGTTCGGGCTGTAACTGCCCGAGTAGCTGATCGTCCGCCGGGTGCCAGTGGCCCACCCCTTGCCGCCGACCCAGTTGTTGGTGCCGCTGCCCCAGTTGCTGGAGTATCGGCCGTCGGCGCGCAACGTCATGCTGGCGTTGCCGCTGTCCTTCCAGAACGAGAAGTAGTAGCCGTTGTGCGTGCCGACGGTGTTCGAGGAGACGGTCCGGTCGGCCTCCGCCCACGCGCTGGGCGCCGCGACCATCGTGCCGCCGGCGGCCAGCACCGTGGCGCAGATCGCACCGAGGAACAGCCGCATCCGTCTGCGTCCTCCGGATCGGGTGGCGGTGTCGTTCATGTATCTGCTCCCTCCGTCGTCCTGCGTGACATCGATCGACATTGATTGCTGTGGTCGTGACGCTATGGCGTCGCCAGAAGACTTGTCAACAACTTCCAGAAACATCTCGGAAACCCAGTCGGCAGGATGCCGAAGCATCACCTGCTAGAGACTCATTACCTGCCGATCGGACGACCATTGATCCACACATGAGACCGCCACATTTGCCGAAACTTCCGGAGCGTCGGGCCTGGCTGGCCGCACTGCAACAAACCTGCGCACGCCCGGGGCTTGAGACCGGCACGCGCGATACCTAGCCTCAGGTTCATCGATGTGTCGGCGTGGGCTCCGCCGGTGAACGAACCATGACCACTGGAGAAGCCTCATGAAGCTGATCGCCCTCGTCGCGTCCGCCGCCACGCTCCTCGGCGGCGGCCTGACCCCGCCCGCCGCGGCCGTCGCCGCGGTGACGCTGTATGTCGCGAGCACCGGGAGCGACAGCAATCCCGGGACGCTCCCGCAGCCGCTGCGGACCGTCCAGCGCGCCGTCGATCTCGCCCAGCCCGGCGACACCATCGCCCTGCGCGGCGGCACCTACGCGCCGAGCACCAACATCCGGCTGCTGAAGAACGGCACCGCCGGCGCGCCGATCACCCTGCGGAACCACGCCGGCGAGCGGGTCGTCATCGACGGCGAGAACATGCCGCACACACCGGCGCCGGTCGGCGGAAGCATCCCCCGGGCCGAGCGCGGGGCCATTCACCTGGAAGGCGACTACTGGCGCCTCAGCGGGATCGAGATCGTGAACGGCCCGTACGGGATCTTCGGCCTGGACACCGGCCACAACGTCTTCGAGCGCCTGGTCACGAAGAACAACTACGAGTCCGGCTTCCATCTGCAGGGCGCGTCCGGCGACAACCAGATCATCAACCTCGACAGCTACGGCAACCGCGACCCGCGCAACAGCGGGGAGAGCGCCGACGGTCTGGCCATCAAGGAAGGCTCCGGCGCGGGCAATGTCGTGCGCGGCGCGCGGCTGTGGAACAACTCCGACGACGGGCTCGACTTCTGGGAATTCCTCTCCCCCGTGTCGGTGCAGGACAGCATCGCGTACGGCAACGGGTTCAACCGCTGGGGACTGCCCGGCTTCACCGGGGACGGCAACGGCTTCAAGCTCGGCGGCGGCGACGAGGACCTCCCCGCGGCGCATGTCGTGCGCAACAGCATGGCCTGGGACAACGCGTCGGGCGGATTCATCGACAACGCCAACCCCGGGCGCCTGGTGATCGAGCGGTGCACGGCCTGGGACAACCCCGGCACCGGCTTCGACTTCGCCGACGCGGACGCGACGCTGACCGGGAATCTCGCGGTGGCGAACGGCGTCAACGTCTCCCTCGGCGCGGACTCGGGCGGAAGCGGCAACTCCTGGAACATCGGCGGCTCGTGGTCGTTCGTCAGCACCGATCCCGCCACCACCACCGGCGCCCGGCAGGCCGACGGCTCCCTGCGCACCTCCTCCTTCCTGCGCCCGTCCAACGGCGCACCGGTCGGCGCCCGCATCTGATCCCCCGTCGCGGGTCGCCCGTTCGCCCGGGGGCGGTCCGGCGGCCGCGTCCGTACGCTCGTGGCCACTGATCTGGAGGAGGATCGTTGGCCGTCACCGAGCGCACCGATGCCGATCCCGGGCGGCTCACCGCTGACGTTCGTGAGCTGCTCCGGGTCGACTGGCCGGCGCTGGCCGCGGCGTCGCTGGGCGCGGCGGACGCGTTCGAGGCGATGCTGACCGGCGCCGGCTGGGCGCTGACCGACCTCGACCCGGACCCGGCGGTGCGGTTGCCGACCGGGTCGGTGTACACGTTCGAGCGGGTCGAGGACTCGGTCAGCCACTGGGTGTGGGAGGCCGGCGTCACGAACCCGAGTGAGAACGAGCTGCTGTTCGCCGCTGCCGGGCGGGCCTGGGAGGCGTACGTCGGCGCGGTCGCCGTGGTCGCGGGTCCGCCGGGCGCGGTCAGCGCCTGGGACGATCCGGCGTTCCCGGCGATCGAGCGCTGGGACGACCCGGAGATCCGCGCCGCCGAGCGCGAGCCGTTCCGGCTGGCCCGCTGGACCGTCCCGGCCGCCGAGTTGCTGCTCTGGGTCAACGTCTTCACCGGCACCGCCACCATGCGCCGCCCCGGCGGCGCCGCCGTCGTCTCGGAACTGCTGCTCCCGGCGGGAAGCCTGCTCCCGGCGGAGAGCGTGCCATGACCGCACCCGGCGACGACGACCGGCTCGTCAGGGACGCCCGGCGAATCGCGGCGGAGCGCCGGGCCGAGACCCGGCGGACGCGGGAGGCGGCCGAGCTGGCCAGGAGCGTGGTCGAGGCGGCGGCCGGCACCACGGTCATCGAGCACCTGCGCCGGCTCGCGGACACTGCCGACGTGCGCACACCGGCCGGCGGCACGCTGCTGTGGTCGCACGTGCACCAGGTGCGCCGCGGCGCACCGGTCAGCAACCAGGACCTGGCCGCGGCCTACGCCCGCGATCCACGTCGCCCCGGACACGCGCCGCGCCCACTGCCGATCCATTTGACCCCGGGGGGCGCGTGGTTCGCGAAGGTGCTGGACAACCCGAGCGTGCGGCGCAGGCTCGTGAGCCCGCGCGAACGGGCAGAGCTGTGGGAACGGCTGTCCGAACGGTTCGCCCGCCAGGCGAGCGGGCGGGTGCTGGTGTTCACCGACTCGGCGCACACCAAGACGTACCTGTGGCGCCGCGAGCTGCCGATCCTGCGCCGCAACCCGGCGGTCGGGCCGGACGGGATCGAGTTCGTCCACAGCATCAGCGACCGCATCGGCGAGGCGGCCCGGCGGGCGCTCGACTCGCCCTACATGCGGTCGCGGCTGCAGTTCGACGGCCGCCGCCGGCCGGGGTACGTCGACACCGCGCGGCTCAACCGGTTCGCCGCACCGCCGACGCGCAGCGGTACCTCACCCGCGTCGCGCGCCGGGTCGACCGCACCGACGGCGGCCGCCGGCCCGGGCTCGGGCCCCGCCTGCGCGTGTCGCTGCGGGTCGTCATCGTCGTCGTGATCCTGCTGTGCTGCGGCGGCACGCTGTCCATCGCGTTCGCGCCGCAGAATTCCGCGGATGCCTTCTCCACCGTCGGCGACTGGGTCTTCCATCTGTTCTCGGGTGATGCGCTGTATGACCTCAGGTAGGCGGCTGCTGCTCGTTCTCACGACGCGCAGGGGCCTGGTCGGGCTCGCCGCGCACGCGCTCATCGCGTTCGGACTCGTCGCGGCCGCCGTGCAGCTCATCGGGCAGGTGTTCGGGACCAAGTTCCGCGAGCCGCTCGCGTTGACGATCGCCCTGGTCGGGTGTTGCCTGCTCTGGGGTCTGGTCCGCACGCTGCCCAGGCGCCAGGTGCACCGCGACTTCGGCCGGCCGCATCTATCGATCACCCTCAAGGCCGGTGACCTGCTCGACGAGACCGGGCACATCGTCGCCGGCTTCACCGACACCTTCGACACCGACACCACCGACGACCTGGTCATCAACCGGCGCAGTGTCCAGGGCCAGGTCCTGCACCGGCGCTACGGCGGCGACGTGTGCCGGCTCGACGCCGAACTGGACGCCGCCCTGGCCGCCGCGCCGGTGATCGGCGAGGAGCCCCGGTCGCGCAAGCCGATCGGCAAGCTGTCGCGCTATCCGATCGGGACGGTCGCGACGGTGGGGCCACCGGACCGCCGGGTGTTCGCCGTCGCGTACAGCCGGATGGGCAACGACCTGGTGGCCCGTTCCGGGGTCGAGGACCTGTGGCACAGCCTGGCCCGGCTCTGGGACGCGACGTTCCAGCATGCCCAGCACGGACGGCTCGCCATGCCGCTGGTCGGCGCGGACCTGGCCCGAATCCATTGGCTGGACCGCGAAAGCCTGTTGCGGATGGTCCTGCTGTCGTTCGTCGCGCGGTCCCGGCAGGAGCTGGTCTGCCGGGAACTCGTCATCGTGCTGCAGCCGACGGACTACGGGCAGATCAATCTGCTGGAACTCGACGCCTTCCTGCGAGCGCTATGAGGATCCCAGCGCCAGGATGAGGCCCGCCGCGACGAGCACGGCGGCGGTGACCCCGTGGATGCCCAGGGCGGTCGCACGCTTCCCGCCGTTGGCGAGCACGATCACGGCGTCCGCCGTCGGGGTGACGGCCGCGGCGATCAGCGCCCAGCCGAGCGCCGTACGGCCGGCCGCCGCCCACACCGCCAGCAGCACCACCCCGGACGCGATGTCCCGGACGCCCTTGATCTGGGTCAGCGCGCGGACGTTGTCCGCGGCGACGCCGAAGTCGAGCGTCGCCCGCCGGGGGGACAACAGGAAGCGGGCGCCGAGCACGATGATGGCGACACAGGCGAGGAGCCCGATCAGCAGGGCGGTGAGTTGCATGGGAGGGGTCCCTTCGAGGCGTTGTCTAACGACGTTATTTAACGATGGTAGACTACCTCGCATGTCCCCCAGACCCGCTCCTGATCTCGTCCTGAGGCGTGATCAGGTCATCCGCGCCGCCCGGGAGCTCGCCGAGGCCGGCGGCTGGGCCGCCGTCACGATGCGCCGCCTCGCCGGGGAGCTCGGCGTCACCCAGCCGGTGCTCTACACGGCCTTCGCCGGCCGCCAGGCGCTCATCGACGCGGTGGCGCTCACCGGCTTCGACGACATCGCCGCCGCGCTGGAGGCGGTGGACGACACGCCGATGGCGCGGGCGCGCGCCTACCTCGACTTCGCCGCCGCGCACCCGCGGGTTTACGAAGCGATGTTCTCGCTGCCCTCCGGATTGGCGTTCGCCGCCCACGACACACCCGGGCCGCTCACGCGGGCGTTCGCGGGCATCCGCGACGCCTTCCCCGACGCCGACGGCACCAGGGCGGAAGTGGTCTGGTCGACGCTGCACGGCCTGGCGACCCTCCAGGCCGGCGGGCGCCTGCGCGCGAGCCACGTGCAGGCCCGGCTCGACCTCGCGCTGAGCGTGCTCAGCGCACCTGCACGGAGCTGAACTGCATGCGCGGCGTGGCGTAGAACTCCTGGGCCTGCACCAGCTGGAGCTCACGCTCGCCGGACCGGTGGGTGGTCTCGAGCAGATCGAAGACGCTGGAGGCCGTGCGCTCCAGCGCCACCGCCGCGTTCCCGGTCTCGACGTAGTGGGCGGTGAACAGCGCCGCCGTGACGTCACCCGACCCATTCGCCTTGAACGGCAGGTGCGGGGTGCTCACCAGCCAGGCGCCGGCGCCGTCCACGACGAGCATCTCGATCGTGCCCTCCGGCCGGTCGGGACGCTCGACGCTCGTGACCAGCACGGTCGAGGGCCCCATGGCGCGGGCGAGGTCGGCCGAGGCGAGCGTCGACTCGACGCTCGCCGGCTCGGTGCCGGTCAGGTAGCCGAGCTCGAACTGGTTCGGGGTGATGATGTCGGCCACCGGCACGACCCGGTCGCGCAGCAGGTCGGGAATCTCCGGAGCGACGAAGCAGCCGGACTTGGCGTTGCCCATCACCGGGTCGCAGGCGTAGACCGCCGCGGGGTTCGCGGCCTTCACCCGGCGGACGGCATCGATGATGACGTCACCGATCCCCACCCCGCCCTGGTAGCCCGACAACACGACGTCCACCTGCGGAAACACCCCACGCTCCTGCACGCCCAGGAGGATCTCCGCCACATCCGCCGGCGGGATCAGCGGCCCTCGCCAGGCGCCGTATCCGGTGTGGTTGGAGAAGTTCACCGTCGGAACCGGCACGACCTCGACACCGATGCGCTGCAGCGGGAACACGGCCGCCGAATTTCCGACATGGCCGTGCGCGACCGCCGACTGGATGGACAGAACCCTCATCACCCCAGCTTAGAGATCAGCGGCGTCATGCCCGCCCGCTGAGCCCAGCCACCTGTCAGTCGCCTATCTTGTCGAGCTCGGCGAAGTCGTCGTCGGAGAGCGTGCGGCCGGCGCCGGCGACGTTCTCGCGCAGGTGCGCGGTGGACGAGGTGCCCGGGATCAGCAGGATGTTCGGCGACCGCCGCAGCAGCCAGGCCAGGGCGATCGCCATCGGTGACGCCCGCAGCCGGGCGGCCACGGCCGAGAGCGCCGACGACTGCAGCGGGCTGAAGCCGCCGAGGGGGAAGAAGGGGACATAGGCGATGCCCTCGCCGGCGAGCGCGTCGATCAGCTCGTCGTCCCGGCGGTGCGCCAGGTTGTACATGTTCTGCACGCACACGATCGGCGCGATCGCCTTCGCCTCGCGGACCTGTTCGGCCGTCGCGTTGCTCACGCCGAGGTGCCGGATCAGCCCCTCCCGCTGGAGTTCGACAAGGGTTCCGAACGCCTCGGCGACGGATTCCGGCTGCGGTCCCTCGGCGTTGCCGAGTCGCAGGTTGACCACGTCGAGCCGGTCGAGGCCGAGCGTCTCCAGGTTGTCGTGCACGGCTCGGCGCAGGCTCCGCGGGTCGCGGGCCGGCGGCCACCCACCCTGCTCGTCGCGGACGGCGCCGACCTTGGTCGCCACGTGAAGCGACGCCGGGTACGGGTGCAGCGCCTCACGAATCAGCCGATTGGTGACGCGGGGCCCGTACGCGTCGGAAGTGTCCAGATGGGTGATGCCGAGGCCGACGGCCTCGCGCAGGACGGCGAGCGCACCGCCGTGGTCCGCGGGTGGACCCATGACCCAGGGGCCGGCGAGTTGCATGGCGCCGTAACCGAACCGCGTGACGGTCAGGTCTCCCAGCATCCAGGTGCCGCCGGGAAGTGAGTATTTCGGTTCGTTGGACATCCGCTCACTCTGAGGGAGTAACTTCCTATCGGGAAGTAGGCACTTCCAGGTGCGTTGGTCACCCGGCGGTGGGGAGGAGCGGTTGATGGCAACCACGACGGCGGCCCAGAAACGGGTTCGGGCCAAGGCGGAGTACGACGCTTTCCTGGCGGTCTGCCCCAGCCGCAAGCTGCTCGACCGGATCTCCGACAAGTGGGTCGCGCTGATCCTGGCCGCGCTCGGCAGCGGACCCGCGTGCGCCGGCGAGCCCCGGCCGATGCGTTACTCGGAGCTGTCCCGCCTGCTGGCCGGCGTGAGCCAGAAGATGCTGACGCAGACCCTGCGTTCGCTGGAGCGTGACGGGCTGATCAGCCGCACCGTGGTGCCGACCGTCCCGGTCACGGTCTCCTACGAGCTGACCGACCTCGGCCTGTCCCTGCACCTGACGATGCGCCACCTCAAGAGCTGGGCCGAGACGCACATGGACGACGTGCTGGCCAACCGCGCGACGCACGACGCCGGGAGTTAGGCCCGGCTATCTCCTCGGAATGCTCAACCGCGCGCCGAGCCGGCCGATGAGGTGGACATGGGTTCAGCGAACACCATCCTCCCCCGGCTGGACGACACCGGGAGGGTCCTCGACCACCTGCTGGCTCCCGGCGCGGACGAGTTGCACTGCGTCTATCAGGCGTTCGTTGATCTTGACGGCGGATCCGTGCTGGCCTTCGAGGCCTTGCTCCGCGGACCCGCCGGCACGCCCTGGGAGTCGCCGCTGACGCTGCTCGACGCCGCTCGCGCCACCGGGCGCCTGGCCGACCTCGAGCGGGCCTCGCTGCGCGCGGCGCTGTCCGACGCGGCACGGCTGACCGGCGGGCGGCCGGTGACCCTGTTCGTCAACATCGAGCCCAGCACTCTCACCAGCAACCTCGACGTCGTGCTCGAAGAGCTCGCCGGCCGCGCGGATCACGTCCAGGTGGTCGTGGAGATCACCGAGCGGGCCCTGGCCGACGATCTCGCCGGCGTCCTCACGGCGGCCGAGCGGTTGCGCACCGCCGGCTGCGGCATCGCTCTGGACGACATCGGGGTGGAACCGGCCTCGCTGGCGTTCATCCCATTGCTGCGCCCGGAGGTCGTCAAGCTGGACCTGCTGCTGCTGCGTACCGTCTCCGATCCGGCCACGATCGCGGTGGCCGGCGCCGTGCGCGCCTACGCCGAGGAATCCGGGGCCGAGGTCGTCGCCGAAGGCGTGGAAACCGAAGCCGATCTGACTCGGGCCCAGGTGCTCGGCGCCACCCTCGGCCAGGGCTGGTTGTGGGGCCGCGCGCAGCGCCGCTTCGACACGTCGGCGTTCCGGCCGGAACGGTTCGCGCCACACCCGCTCGGCCCGGTGCTCCAAGGCACGCCGTACGAGCTGATCGATGGAGTCCGCAGCGTCCGCAGCGCGCCCAAGCACCTGCTGGTGCCGCTGTCCAAGGCGCTGGAACTGACGGCGATGCAGGCGCCCGTGCCGCCGGTGCTGCTCGCCTGCTTCGAGCGCGCCGAGTTCTTCCGGCCGTCGACCGCCCGCCGTTTCACCGACCTCGCCCGCCGGCTGCCCTATGTGGGTGCGCTCGGCGTCGACATGCCGGCCCAACCGGCGCCCGGGGTGCGAGGCACCGCACTGACCGTCCAGGACCCCCTGGCCAGCGAGTGGACGGTCGTGGTGCTCGGCGCGCACGTCTCGGTCGCTCTGATCGCCCGCGATCTCGGCGGCGTCGGGCTCGACCGGGACCGCGAGTTCGAGTTCGCCGTCACCCACGACCGGGCGCTGGTCACCGCCACCGCCCACGCGATGATCGGCCGCATCGCCGGAGAGTAGCCGCCGGCGTCCGCGGAGTCAGCCGGCCGAAGCCGTCCGCGGCTCCACGGCGTCGGCCCTTCTCTCGATGCCCTTGGCCTCACGGGTGACCGCATCGCCGAGAGCGTGCAACCGCCTGGTGGTGGCCTCGTCCGGCGACCTCGCGGCGCAGTCGTGCAGCATCGCTTCGCTGCTCTCCAGAGCCTCGGCGGTCGCACGCATCGTCTCGGCTGTCGTCCTCCGGTCCCGCTCATCTGTGGTCACTCGCGGGCCTTTACCCGCGACTGCGATCTTTTACTCGGGCGGCCCGGGCACGTCGGTCGATTTACCGGACCCGGCCCACAGCCTGACCTTCGGCCGCGTGCCCCTGCCGGGCTGCGACGAGCAGACCGGCGTGCCATCCGGGGGCGCGGCCGTGTGCTGGTGGCTCGATGGCCCTCATCGGGTGACCGCTGCAGGCGAGGAGCCATGCGGTCAGAGAGTTGGAGTTCCACATTTCGCCGGCTCGGCTCTCGTCGCGGCCCCAGACGAGTGCGGGCACCAGTGGCACGAGTCGCAGCACCTCGCGGGCGCGGGCGGCCTCGGCACTGACGATCCGGGGGTCCCCGACGGCCTCCCGGACGTCGGGGATGGCGCCACCACGCCACCGCCGGACCTCGTATCGGAACAACCTTGATCCGCTGAGCAGGCGGGAACCCACCGGGCCTTCGAGCACGACGCCGCGATCGGCGGCCTTGTTGCCCATGACCGGTGTCATCTCGACGACGAACCGATCGGCGCCCAGGCGCACCTGCAGCGCGGAATGGTAGAGGTCGCAAGCGTCCCGATGTTCTCGCGCCGCCACGAGCGCCTCGAAGACGCGCCCGTTCCGGCGGACGCAGTGGCCACCTGCACCGAGCGGCAACCAGTACAGCGTCACGCTGGGCCCCTCGGTCATACCGCGCTCCTCAGCCCGGTCGGTGGAGCCGTGGTGGTCGCCGGCCCGCGCGGCCTCCGCCGCCACAGCCCTCGGTAGAGGGAGCAGGTCACCGCGGCCAGCAGGACCGTCATCAGGACCGATCCGGCAACGATGACGGCAGAGGCGTCGGGATCGTCGCGCGCGGCCATGGTGATCGCCATGCCGGCGACCGAGGCGCCGATCAGGGTGTAGGCGCCCAGCAGCGCATAGGCCGGGTTGCGGCCGGCGGCCGCGGACATCGCCGGCAGCTCCGCCGATGATGCGGTCCGCCAGGCGCGTAGTGCGATCGCGCCGGCCAGAACGAAAACCGCGAGCAACAGGGGGAAGTACCGCTCGACGTTGCCCGGCATCCGCAGGAACTCGTTGCCGAGGATCAGCTGGGTGTAGGTGTAGACCGCGAAGACCGACGGCGCCAGGGCGAGCATCGGGGCGATCGGATGCCCGCGGATCGCCAGGATGCCAGCGGCGATAGCGATCGGCGCGACCACGGTCAGGGCGGCGGCATCACCTCCGACGATCTGATTCAAGCTTGTCGGGGAGGTCCGGTAGCGCAGCAGGCCCAGCACCAGCGGGCCCAGCACCGCGACAGTGGCCACCGCTGCGCCGAGCAGCCGCAGTCCAGCGCCGAGCACACGGTCGCCCGATCTCCATCGGGGATCGGCGGGGTATGGCTCCATCAGATGTCAGGCGAGCCAGGTGTTGCGGCGCACCCAAGGCAGCGCCGTCCACATGCGACGGAAGACCCAGGTGTTTCCCGCGCCCGGGAGATCAGTGGCGGCCGGAGGCGTTTGTGGGGCGGACGTTTCGTGACCGTTGGCGATGTCGACCATCGCACTCACATTCCTTCGCGTTGCTCATGACGCAGGTCCGCGGGGCGTCCAGCGACGAGGGCTCGGACCGTCATCCACGGCTGTCGGAGATTTCGAAGGCGGCGGTGGGCTCAAGGCCACCGGGTCCGAGACGACAACGTCAACGTACGCCGATAGCGCGCAGCCCGCACAACCGCCGCCGGCGAGCACCTGGGTAGGCGTACGATTGGGTCGTCGCCTCGGACCCTGGTGGCTGGTAGTTGGCCCTTGCGGTGTCCGGCGTTCCGTCGCCCCCGCAGCGACCGGTTGCGTTTCGCACGCAGACTTGTTCCCGGGCACGAAATATCCGGCCACGGCCGAAGTCAGGATCCCCCATGTGGTACCTGTGGATCTTCGTAATCGTCCTGTTGATCCTCGCCCTGGCGTCGCTCGCCCTGAAGGTGGTCAAGCAGTACGAGCAGGGCGTCCTGTTCCGGCTGGGCCGGGTGATCGGCGTGCGGCAGGCCGGGCTGACCGTGATCATCCCCTTCGTCGACGTGCTGCACCGGGTGAGCCTGCGCATCGTCACCATGCCGATCCAGTCGCAGGGCATCATCACCAAGGACAACGTCAGCGTCGACGTCTCCGCCGTCGCCTACTTCCGGGTCGTCGACGTGGTCAAGTCGGTCGTCGCCATCGAGAGCGTCGGCACGGCGATCAATCAGATCGCCCAGACCACCCTGCGCAAGGTCGTCGGTCAGCACACCCTCGACGAGACGCTGTCCGAGACCGACCGGATCAACGTCAACATCCGCGAGATCCTGGACGTCGCCACCGAGGAGTGGGGCGTGGTCGTCACCCTCGTCGAGCTCAAGGACATCCAGCTGCCCGACACCATGAAACGAGCCATGGCGCGGCAGGCCGAGGCCGAGCGGGAGAAGCGCGCGAAGATCATCGCGGCCGAGGGTGAGGCGCTCGCCGCCGACGCGCTCGGCGCCGCCGCGGACATCATGATGGCGCACCCGCTGGCGCTTCAGCTGCGCAACCTGCAGACCCTGGTCGAGCTCGGCGTCGACAAGAACAGCACCGTGGTCTTCCCGGCCCCGCTGATGAGCACCATCGGCGAACTCGGCACCTTCCTCGCCCGCGAGAACACCGCGGCGCTCGCCAACCCGCCGCGCGGATCCCGCACGACCGATCCGCCCGTCGTCAACGGCACCCAGCTGCCGACCGCACCCTGACAGCGGAAGGAATTCGACCCGTGGACACCGACGCCCTGACCCACCCCACCGATCCCGAAGTCGCCCACCACGCCCTGGCCGAAGCCGCTGCCGCCGCGGGATACGCGCCGTCGATCCACAACACCCAGCCGTGGCGATGGCGGCTCAAGGCCGACACCCTCGAGCTGCATCTCGTCCGCGACCGTGTCCTGCCCGTCACCGACCCCGATCAGCGGCTGGCGACCTTGAGCTGCGGCGCCGCTCTGCACCACGCCCGCATCGCGCTGGGCGCACAGGGCTGGCGGGCCACCGTGACGCGCATGCCACCGGGCGGCGACCGTGACCTGCTCGCCCGCCTGCACGTCGAGGGCCGGGCGCCGGCCGACCCGGATTCGGCGTCGCACCTGAAGACCGTCCCGCTGCGGCACACCGACCGGCGGCCGGTCTCCGACACGCCCGTCGACCCGGCCGGCCTGGCGGCCGTCACGACGGCAATCCAGGCGCAGCACACCGGACTGCACACGCTGCGCCCGGAACAACTCCTCGACCTGGCCGCGGCGGCCGATCACGCCCAGCGCAGCGAAGCCACGGATCCGGCCTGGCAGACCGAGCTCGCCTACTGGACCGGCGGCACCCGGCCCGCCGGGACCGGCGTCCCGGACGACGTCATCCCGGACCGCGCCACGCAGACCACGGTGCCGGGCCGCGACTTCGGCGTCCGCGGAGCGCTCAGGATCAGCGCCGGGCACGACGAGGCCGCCGTGTTCGTCATGCTCTACGGCGACACCGACGAGCAGATCAGCTGGTTGCGCGCCGGTGAAGCCCTGTCCGCCGGCTGGCTCACCGCCACCGAGCACGGCATCTCCGTCCTGCCGCACAGCGCCCCGATCGAGGTCATCGCCAGCCGCCAGGCGCTGCGCGCGATGATCGCCAGCGTCGGCCATCCCTTCCTGGTGTTGCGCCTCGGCACGGCCGACCCGGCCGACGTGGTGGCTGCCTCCGCGTCCCGGCTGCCGGCCGACCAGATCATCGACCGCGGCTGAAACTGAAGCTACGGTCCGGCCACTCTGATGACGGGCGAGAACCGTCCGTCGAGTGGCTCGGCGAAGGTGAGGACGGTGTCCGCGCCCTCCGCCGTGATCCGCACGATGGAGTCGTCGCCCAGCGCCCGGGCGGCGCCCTCGATGCGGAGGTCCTTGATGACCAGCTTCGCGCCGGTGGGCCGTCCGATGACCGTCAGGTAGAGGACTCCGTCCTTCTCGGTGAAGGTGACCGGGAGGCCGGTCGTCGTGACCGCCTCCGCCTGCCGCCAGGGCCGCGTGTCATAGATGGCCTCGCCGTTGGTGGCGAGCCAATCGCCGATGCCGCGCAGGCGGGTCAGCTGTTCCGGGACGAGAACGCCCGCGCCGCCGCTCGGACCGACGTTCAGCAACAGGTTGCCGTTCTTCGCGACCGCCGTGATGAAGTCCGGCAGGAGTTGCCCTTCCACGGAGGCGTAGTCGGCGTCGGTCTCCTCGCGGTTGTACCCGAACGAGTTTCCGATGCCGCGCACCATCTCCCACTTCTTCGCCTGGGTGGTCGGGTATTGCGTGTACTCCGGTGTGGTGAAGTCGCTGTGCGGCACCGACGGCTGCGTGATGTTCGACGTGGTCAGTTCCGGCCGGTGTTTGATCGCCTGTTTCATGAGCGTGTCGAAGCCCCAGCGCATCGGTTTGAGACCCATGGTCCGGTGCCAGAAGCTGGTGGTGGTCCAGCGGTCGTTGAGGACGCCGCCGGGCACCGTGTTGTAGTAGTCGGCCATGAGCGCGGACAGGCGTTCCTGCCCCGTGGGCCAGAGGATGTCGTTCCACAGCAGATCGGGCTGGTAACGCTGGATGAGCTCGCGCACCTGCGCTGTCGCGTAGTCGGCGTAGTCGGCGCCGTAGGGCAGGTAGGCATAGTCGCCGAGGCTCCTGACGATCTGCCGCTGGAATGTCCAGTCCACGCCGCCCGAGTAGTACAGGCCGAACTTCATGCCCTGTTTCCGGACCGCGGCGGCGAGCTCACCGACCAGGTCGCGCCGGCTGTGCCAGCCGGGCTGGTGCGGGTTGACGACGTCGGTGGGCCACAGCGAATAGCCGTCGGCGTACTTGGCCACCATGACGACATAACGCGCTCCGGCGTCGTGGAACGTCTTCGCCCAGGCGTCGGCGTCCCATTCCGCAAGGCCGGCCTCGAACTGCTTCCCGAACTCCTCGTACGGCTTCGTGCCGTAATGCTCGGCGTGGTGCCGGCCGGTCGGCGAGCTCGGGTCCTTCATGGCGTTCTGATAGTCCTCGGCATAGGGATGCAGGACCATCGCGTTGTCGTAGTCGGTGGTCAACACTTCGGCGAAAGTGCCCTTCGGGGCATAGCCCGGCACCGAGTACGGACCCCAGTGGATCATCACGCCGAGCTTGGCATCGGAGTACCAGTCGGGAAGCGGGTGGGAGTTCAAGGACTCGACCGTCCCGCGATAGGGCCCGTCGGTGGTCATGGTCGCCTTTCGGTCGTCGACGACTCGCCAGATCTCCGCCGCCCCGAACATGCCCGCGGTCAGAAGGAGCACGGTCACGCCCAGGAGGGCGAAGCCGGCGCGCCACTTGTGCCTGCGCATGGCCCGCCCGAATCGCCGCACCCGGCCCGTGCCCTGCACCTTGGTGTCGTGCGACATGGCACTCCCCCCGCAGTAGACTGACCGTATGGTCAGTTAAGCTACCACGAGGTCAGATCGACGGCGGCGGATCGGAGACCCCGGTGACGAGAACGAACGACGGGCGGCGGCGCACCTTCGTCGAGGAGGCACGACGGGCGCAGATCCTCGCCTGCGCGGTGGACCTCATCGCCGAGCACGGCTATGCCAACGCCACGCTGGCCCGGATCGCGGAACGCGCGTCCATCTCCAAGGCCGCGGTGCTCTACCACTTCGAGAACAAGGAGGAGATCCTCCGGCAGGTGCTGACCGACACCCTCGATCACCTCACCGGGCGACTGTCCGAGGCGTTGAGCGCCGCGGCTTCCCCACCCGACGCCATCGCGGCGTATGTCCACACCCTCATCGCCTACCTGGCCGACCATCCCGCGGGCGTCCGGATCCTGGTCGAGGGCGTCGCCTCCACCGAGCTCGTCACGGGCACCAACATGCGCACCGCACCCGAGCGGTGGCGAGTGGTGGCGGACATCTTCGCCCGCGGACAGCGGAGCGGACACTTCAGAGAGTTCGACACCCGCACCGCTGCGATCGGTCTCAACGGCGCGATCGACGCGATCGCGTCCGAAATGCTCGCCGACCCCGGCTACGCCGCGCGGCCGGCGGCCGAGTCGCTGGTCGATCTCACCCGGCACGCGACGCTCGCCGCCGGCGGGATCGACACCGATCGCGCGAAATGAGCGAGGGTACGCCGCACCGCCCGGCGTCGCGATCGTCGAACATCCCGCCGACCGGCCGCGGCCCGGGGTCTTCATGCGGCGCCGGGCAGCCGCTAACGTGACCGGTTGACATGACGGACTCATTCCGGCGCGTGCTCGCGGTCACCGCAGTGCTGACGGCGGTGTGGACGGCGTCCGTGTTCAGCGAGGGCGGGTTCGTGCCGGGCCACACCGGGCGGGACGTCGCGCTGCTCGCCCTCAACACGCTCCCCCTGCTCGCCGTCGGTCGCCATCCGCTCGTGGTGGTGGCGGTCTTCTGTGTCGCGTACCCGTTCTGGCTCGAGACCGGGCACGACCCGAACATCGTGCAGTCGCTGCCGGCGCTCGCGGCGGTCTACGCGGTCGGTGCGTGGGACAAGCCGATGTGGATCCGCGCGTTCGGGCTGTTGGCGCCGACCTGGATGGCCGGTGCGGCGATCGCCGATCTCTGGAACGCCGACACCAGCGAGGTCGGCTACATCGCGCTGATCTACTTCGTGGTGTGGGGTCTGGGGGTCGCGATGACCGGCCGCCGGTCGTACGCTCTGCAGCTCGAGGCGAAGACCGCCGCGCTGGAAGCGGCCCGGCGGGAACTGGCCGACCGCGCGGTCGCCGAGGAACGTGGCCGCATCGCCCGTGAACTGCACGACGTGATCGCCCACGCGATGAGCGTCATCACCGTGCGGGCGGGCGTCGGCGCGCACCTGGCCACCACGCGGCCGGACGAGGCGGCGCAGGCGTTGGGCGTCATCGAGCGGACCGGGCGGGAGGCGCTGGTGGAGATGCGCCGGATGCTCGCCGTACTGCGCGATCCCGATCCCCGTGGCCCGCAGCCCGAGCCGCAGCCGGGCCTGGCCGACGTGCCGCGGCTGATCGACCAGGTCGGCGCGGCCGGCGTGCCGGTCACCCTGACCATCGAAGGCGCGGTCCGGAAGCCGCCGGCCGGCCTCGATCTCGCCGCCTACCGGGTCGTCCAGGAGGCGCTGACGAACGTGGTGAAGCACGCCCCGGGCGCGGCGGCCACGGTCGCGATCCGCTACCGGCCCGGCGGCATGGACGTCGAGGTGGGCAACGCCGGCCATCGCCCGGCGGCCGGCGGGCCGGCACCGGGTCAGGGTCTGCGCGGGATGGCCGAGCGGGTCGCTCTCTACGACGGTCACTTCGAGGCCGGCTGGGTCGACCGGGGGTTCCGGGTGGTGGCCCGCTTCCCCCTCGACGAGACGGAACCGATGAGGGCGGACGCATGATCCGGGTGGTGGTGGTCGACGACCAGGAACTCGTCCGCGCGGGTTTCAAGGCCCTGCTCGACGCCGATCCGGGGATCGACGTGGTCGCCGAGGCCGGTGACGGCAGCACCGCCGTCGACCTGGCGCGCCGCCACCGGCTCGACGTGATGCTGATGGACATCCGCATGCCGCACACCAACGGCATCGAGGCGACCCGGCAGATCCGCGCCCTGGCCATGCCGCCCGAGGTGCTGATCCTGACCACATTCGACACCGACGAGAACGCGTTCGACGCGCTCGAGGCCGGTGCGGCCGGGTTCCTCGTCAAGGACACCCCGCCGGCCCAGCTGCTCGACGCGATCCGGGCCGCGGCCGCCGGCGGCTCGGTCATCTCGCCGGCCACCACCCGCCGGCTGGTCGACCATCTCGTGGCGGCGCGGCTCGCCCGCGAGCGGCCGACGCCCCGGCGGCTCGACGCGCTCACCGACCGGGAGCGGGAGGTGCTGACGCTGGTCGCTCGCGGCTGCTCCAACCGGGAGATCTCCGCGCGGCTGCGGATCGCCGAACTGACCACGAAGACCCATGTCTCGCGGGTGCTGGCCAAGCTGGGTCTGGAGAGCCGGGTGCAGGCCGCGGCCCTCGCCTACGAGACCGGGCTGGTCCGGCCCGGCGAGTGACGGCATACCTCCAAAGCTGTACCACTTTTCGCGGACGACCCGGCGCTGCCGCCTGCCTAGCGTCCAGGTATGGAAACCGTCATCACCGCGGAGAATCTGAAGAAGCGCTACCGAGACACGGTGGCCGTCGACGACGTCAGCCTGGACGTGCGGCGGGGCGAGATCTTCGGGCTCCTGGGGCCGAACGGGGCCGGCAAGACCACGACCGTGGAGATCCTGCAGGGCCTGCGGCGGCGCGACGGCGGCCGGCTCACGGTGCTCGGGCTGGATCCGAGCCGCGATGCCGAGAAGCTGCGTCGCCGCACCGGGTCACAGTTGCAGTCCTCCGCGCTGCCCGAGCGCCTGCGGGTCGGCGAGGCGGTCCGGCTCTTCGCCGGGCTCCATCCCGGGCCGATCGACGTGAGCTCGGTGTTGTCCGAGTGGGGGCTGCACGATCTGCGGCGCCGTGCGTACGCCACGCTCTCCGGCGGCCAGCAGCAGCGCCTGTTCCTGGCGCTCGCCCTGCTCGGCCGGCCCGAGATCGTCTTTCTCGACGAGCTGACCACCGGCCTCGACCCGACCGCCCGCCGCGCCACCTGGGATCTGGTCCGCCGGGTCCGCGATCGCGGCGCCACGGTGGTGCTGGTCACCCACTTCATGGAGGAGGCCGAGGTGCTCTGCGACCGGGTCGCCGTCGTGGACCGCGGGCGGGTGGTCGCGCTCGACACCCCGCGGGCACTGACCGCCGATCGTGGCGGCGCCGTGCGGACGACGTTCAGCGTCGACGGCCACGACCCGTCCTACCTGTCCGCGGTGCCCGGAGTCGATGCGGTCACCGTCGACGCCGGTCTGGTCACGGTGACCGGATCCGGCGCGGCGACCGTGGCGGTGGCGGCCGAGCTGGTCGCGCACGACGTGCTGCCCGCCGACTTCCGCACGCACCATCCCTCACTCGAGGACGTGTTCCTGGCGATGACCGGTCGCAGCCTGGCCGATGGGAGCGGATCATGATCGGCGAGGTGGTCCGGACCGAACTCAGACTGCTGTGCCGGGAGCCCGTGGTGCTCGTGGTGAGCCTGCTGTTCCCGATCCTGCTGATGGTGCTGCTGCTGGCCTCGTTCAGCGGCGACACCGACCCGGTCTTCGAAGGCGTCGGCGGCGCCGAGTTCTACGTAACGTCCTATCTCGGTGCGGCCATCGCGGCGATGGGGTTCATGGGCACTCCCACCCACCTCGCCGCCTATCGCAGCAGCGGCGTGCTGCGCCGATTCCGCGCCGCGGGTGTGCCGGCCCATTCACTGGTCGTCGCGCAGACCGTGGTCATCGCGGCCCTCGCCACCGTCGGCGGTGTGCTCATGCTGGTCCTGGCGAACTGGGGCTGGGAGGTGGCGCGACCCGAGTCGGTGCCGGGCGTGGTCCTGGGTTTCGTGCTCGGCATTCTCGCGTTCGCGGCGCTCGGCACGCTGCTCGGCTCGCTGCTGCCGACCGCACGAGCCGCGCAGGGCGTCGGGCTGTTGTTGTTCTTCGGCACGTTCTTCCTGGTCGGCGGCGGCCCGCCACCGGGAGTGATGCCGGCCGCGCTCAACACGATCGCGGGCTGGACCCCGACCGGGCTGCTGGTCGACGCCATCCGCTCGCCCTGGATCGGCCGCGGCAACGACGTGACCGCCCTGGTGACGCTGGCCGTGATCGCCGCGGTCGGTGGAGCGCTCGCGGTCCGCCGGCTGACCCGCTCGGCCTGATCAGGACGATCAGATCTGGTCGGCGCAGGCCGTCTCGCCACTGGTCGAACCCAGTGGCGTGATCACGAACGTCAGGGCCGTGCCGGACGGACAGCTGACGCCCTTGCCGATCGCGGTGACCCGGTAGGCGGGCCGGAACACGTCCGCCTGGGCGCACCGGATCTCGCCGACGTACCGCGTCTCCAGCAGCCCGCTCTTGACCGGCTCGCTCGGGTGGACGCAGTCACCGACAGCGATGGGGGCCTTGCCACCACCGGACTCGCCCGCGTGCGGCCCCTTCGTGACCTTCATGCACGCGAACTGCCGGCCCTTCCCGGTGTAGGCCTCCTCGATCGGCGGCTGCGCGTCCAGGTCGAGGAAGAAGTCGATCTCGTCGACGGTGCAGTCGTACTCGTACTCGCCACCGGAGGCCGTGTCGTCGGCGAAGTTGATCTGCACGACCGTCGCCTCGGCCGCCGGGTCGGCACACTCCACTTTCCGGTACGTGCCGGCGGGCTTGCGATTGCGCGCATAACACCAGCCGGCCTGCGACTTGAGCGCCACGGTCGACGCGGAGACCGAGGGCGACGGCGTGCCGCCCGGCGCAGCGGCATCCGATGTGGAATCTGACGAGCAGGCGGTGACGGCCGCGAAGAGCGCGATCACCACCGCAATCGATAGCCGGCGCACAGCCGTCAAATTAGCAGGACCGGACGAGCGCTCAGCGGAGCGCCGATGGCCCGCACGCGGGTCGGCCTCGGCGTCATCTTTTCGTTGACAACAGACTTGTCATCGCTACGATGACGTGATAGAAAGTCGGTATCGCGCATTGACCGACCAGTCGAGACACAGGAGGTGGCACTCATGTTGATGCGCAGCGAACCCTTCACCGAGGTCAACCGGCTTGCCCAG